>JBKPRZ010000048.1:0-4650 GCA_046734815.1 Myxococcota bacterium
GTGATGTACAGCTCCCCCTTGCGGAAGGCAGCGGGGGGCTCTCCCGCCAGCAGATCGCGCAGCACCCCGCCGCCGGTGGCGGTGACGGTGCCCAGGAACACCACCGCCGCCGGCGGCAGCCGGTAAGTCATCGCCCGCTCGGCGCCCATCACCGTCCACAGGCCCAGCAGCAGCGCATCCAGCATGGTGAGGACCGCGTGGAACTGCGCCAGGGTGCTGGCGAACAGCAGCGCGATCAGCGAGACCACACCCACCGCCGGCAGGTACAGCGGCGCGGTCAGCACCACCGCCGGCCCCTGGCCGATCAGAGCGTCGCGGATCATGCCGCCGCCCACGCTGCTGGCCAGGGCGATGGCGAAGGTGCCGACGGCGTCGGCCTTGCGCCCGACCGCGTGGATGGCCCCCGACAGCGCGCCCACCACGACCGCGGCCAGCTCGACCAGGAGCGGAAGCTGCAACATGACGGGTGCCGGCCGCGCGCCCGGCCTGGGTCCGGTCTACCCCCTCAGTGCAGCGGAGGCAAGCCCAGCTCCTCCCGCTCGCCCACCAGCTCCTCCGCCGCCAGCGGCTCGATGGCCCCGCGGTCCAGCGCCTCTTCGGTGAACACCTGCAGCCCCAGCTGCGGCCGGTAGCCGTGCACCTCCTTGACGTCGAGCTTGCGCATGAACTCGAGGATCTCGCGGCTGACGATCTGGCCGGGCATCAGGATGGGAAAGCCGGGCGGGTACGGCACCACGAAGCGGGTCGAGACCAGCGCCCGGCCCCCGTCGAGCACGCTCTCGGCCTCGGCGAGCGGCACGTAATCGCAGGCTCCCGGGGCAAAGCCCAGAAAATACGCCGCCCGCAGATCGCCCTCGCCCACCGCCGAGCCGCGGAAGGCGGGGTGAAACCCGCTGAAGTCGGGCAGGGGCGGCAGCTCGGTGGTGATGGCGCGGATCTTCGCCTCGAACTGGATCCGCGCGGGGGCGCCGGCGCGCGCGCGCCAGTCCTCCAGCCGCTCGGCCTCGCGCCTCAGCCCGTCGAGCAGGAACGACAGCGCCCCCCAGGTCACGCCGATGGTGGCGTTCATCAGCACGGTGTTGATGGAGGTGTGGTTGACCTGCACCCCCAGCTGCTTCATCAGCACCTGGTTGCGGAACTCGAACCCGTTGCGCCCGGTCAGCGCCGTGTACAGGGTCAGGCGGGTCGGATCCAGTACGAACTCGTCGCTGGCGAAGGCCTGCTCCTCGGCGCCGGGGTCCCGCGCCCGGGCGTATCGCTGGAACCCGGACGGCCGGAGCTCCGGCGGCACCATCTCGTGCGGCTCGAGCAACGAGAAATAGCGCGAGATCAGCGGATCGCCCGCCACCCGGTCGCGCATGCGCAGGGCCAGCTGGTAGGCCTTGGTCACCAGGGCGAAACCCTCCAGCTCCATCTGCTTGCGGGCCACGTCCAGCGACGCCACCAGCTGGTGGTTGGGCGAGGTGCTGGTGTGGGTGAAGAACGCCTCGCTGAACGGCTCGATCACCTGGCTCTCGAACAGGTCGTCCCAGACGTGGATCATCGACGCCTGCCGGAAGGCGGACAGCGATTTGTGGGTGGACTGGGTCACGAACACGCGCACCCGGGCCTGGTCCGGATCGGGCAACAGCGGCTGGCCCAGCGCCTGCTCGTCGGACAGCCCGTCCAGCCCGCGAGGCCCCAGGCTGCCCTGGAACGCCCGCCACTGCGCCCGGTACTCGCGCGAGCGCAGCTTCTCGGCCAGCGCCCGCGCCGCCTCCATGCCCGTGCGCGGCCGGACCAGCGGTGAAAAACGTGCGTAGGCGAACCAGGCCTCGTCCCACAGAAAGCAGAGCTGCGGGTGGATGGCCAGCAACTCCTCCATCACGCGCTGCGGGTGGTAGACGATCCCGTCGAAGGTGACGTTGGTGAGCACCACCAGGCGCACGCGGTGCAGCTGCCCGGCCCGCTTGCACTCCAGCAACTTCTGCTTGAGCGCGCGCAGGGGTACGCCGCCGTAGATGGCGAACCGCTGCAACGGATAGGCGTCCAGGTACACCGGCTGGGCGCCGGCCAGCACCAGCCCATAGTGATGCGACTTGTGGCAGTTGCGGTCGATCAGCACCACGTCGCCCGGTCGCAGCACCGCCTGATGAACGATCTTGTTGGCGGTGGAGGTGCCGTTGGTGACGAAGAAGGTGCGCTGGGCGCCGAAGCAGCGGGCGGCCAGATCCTGCGCCTCCTTGATGGTGCCGGTGGGCTCGAGCAGCGAGTCCAGTCCACCGGCGGTGGAGCTCGATTCGGCCATGAACAGGTTGTTGCCGTAAAAGCGACCGAAGTCCTGGATCCAGCGCGAGTTGAACACCGAGTGGCCGCGGGCGATCGGCAGCGCGTGGAAGTTGCCGATGGGCCGGTCGGCGTAGGCCCGGAGGGCATCGAAGAAGGGCGCCCGGGTCCGCGCGCGCAGGCCGTCGAGCAGGGTCATGTGCAGCTCGTGCGCCGATTCGAAACGGTAAAACACCCGGTCGAACAGGGCGGCGGTCGGTTCCTCGACCGGGGCCAGCGATTCATTGGTCAGAAGGTACAGGTCCAGCTCGGGCCGCAGGTGACGGAGTGCGCGCGCCAGCGGGTCGCAGATCGGCTCCAGCGACGAGGCCAGCGGGGCCAGCACCCGGTCCAGCGCCTCCCGCACGCCCGGGAGGGTGAAGGGCCGCTCGGCCTGCAGCGAGAAGGCCTGCCTGATCACCACCGCCTGGATGTCGGTGTTGCACATCACCGCCAGCCAGGCCTCCTCGAAGGAACCGACCTGCAGCAGGTCGTAGATCATGTGGGCGCTTCCGGTGCCGCTCAGCTCGCGCACCTGGCGGCTCAGCACGTCCAGGCGGTCGGGGCTCAGCGAGGCCACCAGAAGCACCGTGAAATAGGGCCTGGTGCGTGCCCCGGGTGCGCCCTCCTCCAGCAGCGCGGCGCGGTCACCCTGCTCGCTCAGCCGGTCCACGATCTGGTTGACGGTCTCGCGCAGCAGCGGTCGGTTTCCCGACCGGTAAAGCCGGCGCAGGCGGTCGATCCGGTACAGGCCCGGGTAGATCCACAACCGCTCGACCTCCTCGAGGCGGCGGAACAGAGCCTCGATCTCGCGCCAGCCCGGACCCGATTGCCCGCCGGCCATGCGCTCGACCCCGTCGCGCACGCGGTTCCACAGGTCCACCCGCAGCTGCCCCGGGCTGGCGGCGTCGCTCAGCAGAGCGGCGCCACCCGCCTGTTTCACCGGTTCCATCCAGCAATGGTGAACCAGCCCCCGCCCACCGATGCAGGCCCGGCCGCGAAGCGGTGATACCCTGTCGGGGAGCGCACCGGAAGGCCCGGTGCCGGCAAAGATCGCGCTCTGCGCGCGGGTGGGGCAGTCGATTGCGGCGTGCCTGCCGGTACTGCCATGTGCTTTTGTGTGTGGTAAGCTGCATCTCTTCGATGCAGCGTGACCTGTCGCCGCAGTCCAGGAGGTGTGAATGACTACCGAGAACTCCGTCGTGGTCGCGCTTCGGGAGGTGCGCCGCCTCGAGCTCGAGCGCCAGCGCCGCGATGAAGAGGCCAAGAGGCGCGAGCAGGAGGAGCAGGAACGGGCCCGGACGGAGGCCGCGCAGCGAGCATCGATACAGTACGGACCGGGGCTGGCTCCTTACGTCAACGGACAGGGCTGGGGCCCCGAGGGCAACGGCGACCCTTACGCGAATCCGGTGCGCCGGACCACCGAGGTGGTTCCCCTGGCCGAGCGGGTGTATGCCGAGACCCAGAGCGTGGCGGCGCCGCCGCCCGGCTGGCTGGAAGAGGGCATGGCTTTCCGTCAGGCGCCGCGGGGCAAGTCACGTTTCGGCGCCGTTCTCACCACCCTGCTGGTCTGCGGGGCCGCCGGTGCGGCCGGCTACTGGAAGCTGAGCGGCGAGTGGAAGGCGACGGTCACCCGCCTGGAGACCGAGAACCAGAATCTCGAGGAGCAGCGCAACGAGGCGGTGGCGGCCCGGTCCAAGGCGGAGCAGGAGATGAAGGTCCGGCTGGCCGAGCTGCAGGTGAAGCTGACCGATCTCGCCAGCAAGCGCAGCGCGGCCGAGGCGACCCTGGCCGCGGCCGAGAACGACCGCCCGGGCCCGCAGGCCGGGGCGGCCGCTCCGCTGCCGAACAACCGCTTCAACCGCGGCGCGTTCCGGCGTGGCGGTGGCGGCCTGAACCGCGGGCGCTTCCCTGGCGTGGCCGGGGCGATGAAGCCTCCCGCGGCGATGAAGCCGATCAACCCGACCGTCAAGCTGGGACCCGACGAGCCCCGGACCACGCCCAAGGTGGCCAAGAAAAAGAACCTGTCGGACGACCCGCTGGGCGGGCTTCGGCTCTAGCGTGTGAGCTGAGGCGCGGCCGGCCCCGGCGGGCCGCGCCTATAATCCCATCTGCCGGCGCGGCCGGCGCTGATGGTGAAGAGGTGGGTTCCCCCGGCGGTCTCCGTCCTGCTGCACGCCGCGGCTGCCGTGGGGCTGTGGCGATCCCACGGCGAGCCGCCGCCGCCGATCGCCGAGCAGCCTGTGGAGGTGGAGATCCTCGCGCCGCCCGCGGAGCCGCCGCCGCCACCGGTCGTGGCACCGCCCGCGCCGGAGCCCGCCGTGCCCGAACGGCCCGCCCCACGCC
>JBKPRZ010000049.1:0-5677 GCA_046734815.1 Myxococcota bacterium
GCGCCGGGGGCGTCCGGCTCCGGCGCTGCATCGGACGGCGGGGCGGCGTCCACCTCCGGCCCGGCGGGGGTGTCCGGCTGCGATGGCGCCCCGTCAGGGTCTCCAGCGGGGCCGTCGGAGGTTGTCGGCGCGCTGTCCGGAGGCGGCGGCGCATCCACCGCCGGCGGCGGTGCGTCCGGCGGATCCGGCAAGGGCTGCATGTCGGCGGCAGGCGCGGCGTCCGGCTCCGGGGCGCCGTCCGGCGGAACGTCGGGCTCCCCGGGCGCGTCGGGGTCGGCGGCGGAGGGCGGCCCGTCGGTGGCCGGCTCTCCGCCTGCGGGCGGCCCTCCATCCGGCTCGGGCGTCGTCACTGGCGCTTCCGCCGCTGTCACATCGCCGGGGACCTGGCGGTCCGCGGCAGCGCCGTCCGACCCACCTGGGTGCTCGATGACGGACCCGGGGCGACCCTCCCCGATGACGCCGTTGGTACAGGATGCAACCGTGGCGGCCAGGGTCGACAAGCAAAGAAGGTGACCGAGCCGACGGGCGTGACCAGACAGACTCGACACGAGCACGTTTCAAGAAAGGTTCGGCAGAACCCCGAACCGGGTGAGGGGCCGCTCGTAGGCACTAGATTTCCCTGGTATCCGCCGGCGGATCTCTTAAATGTACGTCTCATGAGCACCAACGGGATGCCGCGCAAGTGGACCATCGCGGACTCCGCCGAGACCTACGGGATCAAGTCGTGGAGCCAGGGCTACTTCTCGATCAACGAGGCCGGTCACATCGTCGCGCATCCCCAGGGTCCGGAAGCCGGGCAGATCGACCTCAAGGAACTGGTTGACGAGGTGGCCCGCCGCGGAATCGGTCTGCCGCTGCTGATTCGCTTCTCCGACATCCTCCGCAGCCGGGTGGTCGAGCTGCACGAGGCCTTCCGCCGCGCCATCTCCGAATTCGGCTACCGCGGCACCTACCGCGGCGTATATCCGATCAAGGTCAACCAGCACCGCTACGTGGTCGAGGAGATCGTCCAGTTCGGGCGCCCGTACCACTACGGTCTGGAGGCCGGTTCCAAGCCCGAGTTGCTGGCGGTGATGGCGCTGCTGGACGACGAAGAGGCGCTGGTCATCTGCAACGGCTACAAGGACGAGGAGTACATCGAGACCGCGCTGATGGCCTCCAAGCTGGGGCGCACGGTGATCATCGTGGTCGAGAAGTTCTCGGAGCTGGATCTCATCTCGACGGTGGCCGCCAGGGTCGGGGTGCGGCCCCGCCTCGGCATCCGGGTCAAGCTGGCCTCCAAGGGATCGGGCCGCTGGGAGGCATCGGGCGGCGATCGCTCGAAGTTCGGCCTGTCCACCCGCGAGGTGGTCGAAGCGATCCGCTATCTGCGCGAGCACGACATGTTGTCCTGCTTCGAGCTGTTGCACTTTCACCTGGGTAGCCAGATCTCCGCGATCCGGGCGGTGAAAAACGCATTGCGCGAGGCGGGCCGCTTCTACGTGGAGTGCGTCAAGCTGGGCGCGCCGCTGAAGTACTTCGACGCCGGCGGGGGCCTGGGTGTCGACTACGACGGCTCGCAGACCAACTTCGCCTCCTCGATGAACTACACCCTGCAGGAGTACGCCAACGACATCGTGTTCGGCCTGCAGGAGATCTGCGATCTGAGCGGCGTTCCCCACCCGGCCATCGTCACCGAGTCGGGCCGCGCGGTGGTGGCCCATCACTCCATGCTGGTGATCGACGTGCTGGGGGCCAGCGAGTTCGCGGTCGGCACCCTGCCCGAATCGGTCCCCGACGACGGCGCCCGCGTGGTCCGCAACCTTCTGGACACCTGCCGCGAGGTCTCGCTGAAGAACGTGCGCGAGGCCTACCACGACGCCCTCGAATACCGGGAGGAGGCGCTGTCGCTGTTCGCGCTGGGCAGCCTGTCGCTGACCGAAAGGGTCATCGCCGAAGAGCTGTTCTGGGCCCTGTGCCAGAAGATCCTGAAGATCGTACGCGAGATGCGCGAGGTGCCCGAAGAGTTCGAGGGGCTCGAGCGGGCGCTGTCGGACACGTATTTCTGCAACTTCTCGATGTTCCAGTCGTTGCCCGACGTCTGGGCGATCGATCAGCTGTTCCCGATCATGCCGATCCACCGCCTGACCGAGGAGCCCACCCGCCGCGCGGTGCTGGCCGACATCACCTGCGACTCCGACGGGAAGATCGATCACTTCATAGATCGGCGCGACGTCAAGAACGTGCTGGAGCTGCACCCCTTCGGCCCCGAGGGCGAATATCACCTGGGCGTGTTCCTGATCGGCGCCTACCAGGAAATCCTCGGAGATCTGCACAATCTGTTCGGCAACACCAACACCGTGCACGTGTCGCTGGCCCCCGGCGGCGGCTATCAGATCGAACACGTCGTCGCCGGTGACACCGTTACCGACGTGCTCAAATACGTGAGCTACGTGCGCGAGGACCTGGTCGCGCGGGTGCGGCGTTTCGCCGAGCTCGCGGTGCGCAGCAACCGGATGACCCTCGACGAGACCCGGTCGCTCGTGCGCATGTACGAACAAGGTCTGTCTGGCTACACGTACCTCGAACGCGGCTGAACCAGACACCGGGGGGACAGACGGCGGAGCCGGTGAACGGCTCCGTGCGGCGAGGGCACCACATTCGCTTGGTCCTCGTCGAAAGCTGTGCATAATGTCGAGCCCGTGACCCCGAACTGGATCCGTGTCCTGGTGGTCTCGTCGGTGGCGCTGATTGGCTGTGGAGGTGAAGAAGACCGCCCACCCGCCTGGAGCTACGTGTCTCCAGCGATCATTCAACCCAATTGCGCGACCTCCAGCTGCCATAGCAAGGGCGCTGCGGTCGCCGGCCTCGATCTGTCGACGACCCAGGCCGGTTACGACAGCCTCTTCAATCAGAAGCTGGCGCCGGTCATGGGCAGCGTCCCGACCCGCCCGCAGGTCACGCGCCGGCTGGTGACCCCGGGGAATCCAACGGAATCGCGCATCATCAACATGATGAGGGCCTATGGCGCCGCTCGCATGCCGCCGGATCGTCCGCTGTCCGAGGCGGACATCCAGCTGGTCGAACAATGGAGCCTCTCGGGGGCTCAAAATGATTAGCGCCGCACGCGCCGGCCTGCTGGGCGCGGTGGTCCTGCTGTCGACCGCCGGCACCGCCTTCGCCTATCCCCAGTGGCTGGTTTCCTGCGGCACCACCCGTTGCAGCCAGTGCCACTACGCCCCCGCCGGGGGCGGGCTGATCAACAACTACGGCCGGGACGCGGCCGGCGACGACCTGTCCACCTGGGACGGCGACGGCGGCTTCCTGCACGGCGCGGTCGAGCTGCCCAAGTCGCTGGCGCTGGGGGCCGATGGCCGCTACTCGTTCCTGGTCCAGAACGTGGGAGAGGCCCAGGGCTCCACGGTGGCCTACTTCCCGATGCAGGCGGACGCCTATATCCGCCTGGCCCTGGGGACCGCGCTCTCGATCTACGGCAACGTCGGCTACCGCGGGCAGGCCCGGGGCGTGGGCGAGCCGCTGGGGCAGGGCGCGGCCGAGCCGATCTCGGGCCGCTTCATCTCGCGCGAGCACTACGTGATGTACCGGCCCGAGGCGATGGGCATCTACGCCCGCGCGGGCCGGTTCTTTGCGCCCTTCGGCCTGCGTCTGGCCGAACATTATCTCTACGTTCGCCGCGACCTCGGATACAACTTGCTCCAGGAGACCTACGGTCTGAACATCGGGTACCTCGACGCCAAGTGGGAGCTGCACGTCACCGGCTTCGTCCCGGACGTGGTGCTCAACCTGGGCGGCACCGAGACCGGCGGGGCGGCGCTGTTCGAGCGCCGGGTCGGCGACAGCAGCTGCATCGGGCTGCAGGGCCGTTACGGCCAGACCGACGACTTTTCACGCACCATCGGCGGGGTGTACATCAAGTCATATCTGGAATCGACGCGCCTGCTGTTCCAGACCGAGCTCAACGTGGTCCATTCGGTGGTGACCAAGACCAGTGCCAGCACCGACGGCTTCGTCGGCTACGTGGGGCTGACCTTCATCCCCACCACCGGGCTCTGGGTCACGCCCTTCGGCGAACGCACCCAGACCAGCATCGCGGTGAGGGATTCGGCCACCGATGCGGCGGGTGTCCAGATCAACTGGTTTCCCTATCCACATTTCGAGCTGACCTGGATGGGGCGCGCTCAGGTCCCGGCAGGCGACTCTACCGGACTGACGAGCATGTTGTTCCTTCACTATTACCTGTGAACATGCGTCGCCTCATCCGTTATCTGACCCTGTTGTCGTTCCCGCTGGCCGCCCCGGCCTGTGGGCCCACCAGTCCGCCCCTCATCCCCAGCTGGGACCTGGACGTGTACCCGATCCTCCGCGGCAGCTGCAGCCACTGCCACGGCTCGACCACCCGCACGACGCCCACGCCCACCAGCCCCTCGACCCGGTACGACATCTGCTCGTCGATGCCCTTCGACATGGCCTTCAAGGCCGAGAACCTGACGATCGGCGGACCGGGCGCGTCCCAGGCAGCGGCCTCCTTCGCGCTGTTCACGGACCCCAACGGCAATCCGGCCACCCGGATGCCGCCGCCGCCGGCCAGCCCGCTCAGCGACTACGAGCTCACCGTGCTGGGTCGCTGGGCCACCGTCGCCAAGGCCAGTTGCAAGAAGTCGGTCCCCAACCAGAAGCCCACCGTCCGGGTGGTCGGTCCGGCCCTCCAGGTCCCCGGGACCAACCGGCTGGCCGTGACCCTCGAGGTGGACGACGAGGACGGAGACCAGGTGTTCGGCTACGTGCGGATGGGCAACTCCGCCCTACAGATCATCACCGGGTCGGGTCGGGGTCGGTACGAATTCGAAAACGCGCGTGCCACGGATCAGCTGGTCGTCAAGGTTCACGACGGCTGGGACCAAGGCCCCTGATCGGCCAACGACCCGCCGGGTGGTAGCTGGTGCGCCACCCGGTCGGTCGGCGTGTTATGTCTGCACCATTGGCTATGAACATGAGAGCTCTCTTGCCTCTGTCGGCCCTGCCCCTGCTGGCGCTGGCCTGTTCAAACGATCCACCGGCGATTCCCACCTGGGATCAGGACGTCTACCCGATCCTCCGGGGAAGCTGCGGCCACTGTCACGGCGCCACCGCCGACGTGCAGAACATGGGCGCCACGATGTACACGCCCAACACGCGGTACGACATCTGCAACTCCACCGCGTTCAACAACACCTTCATGAACGAGCAGCTGTGGATCGTCGGCTCGGACATGATGGGCAAGCCGGTCGTGGACGGCGCCGGTCCCAAGGCCTCGCTGCTGGCGGTCTACGTGAGAGCGCCGGTCCCGGCCATGCGGATGCCGCCGCCGCCGGCCAGCCCCCTGTCGGATTACGAGGCGGCGGTGCTGGACCGGTGGGCGAACGTCAACAAGGGCAGCTGCACCAAGCAGGCGCCCAATCACAAGCCCCAACGGACGATCGTCAGCGGGCCCGAGGCGGTGCAAGGAAGCAACAAGGTGGCCGTCACGGTCGAGGTCACGGATCCCGACGGCGATGCCGTGTTCGGCTACGTGAAGCTCGGCAACGCCGCTCCCCAGGTGATCAAGGGCGCCGGGCGCGGCCGCTACGAGTTCGATGGGGGGCGCGCCACCGACCCTCTCACCATCAAGCTCTTCGACGGCTACGACGCCGGTCCCTGA
>JBKPRZ010000050.1:0-5685 GCA_046734815.1 Myxococcota bacterium
GGACCTGGAGGCCGACGCCGATCAGCACCGCCGGCTCGAGCGTGGTCAGCCAGCCGACCTGGTCGTCCTGCAGCACCCGCTCGACGTGCTCCTGCGCGAGGAACCCGGCCGCGGGGATCGCCGCGAGCCGCCAGCCGGGGACGGGTTGCGGCCCCTCGACCCGGAACGACGCGAGCACCCGGCGGCCGAGGATCGCGGCCGCGAGCAGGAGCGAGAGCGCCAGCAGCTGCGGCGCGTAGGCCTCCAGCACGCGTGAGGTCAGACCGTGCCGCTCGTTCGCCGGGTCGAGGGCTCTCGCCATCAACGTATGGCCTGTCGTCTCGGCTACGAACAGGGCCGGCAGCGTCAGGAACCAGAACGTCCGCGCACGCATGCAGTCATCGTGGCACAGGCGCGCGCTACGCGTAACAACTGCCGCAAATAGCACGTATCTGCTCGCGGCGTGTCAGGCGCCGAACGGGCGAACGGCGCCGACGAAGCCGAAGGCGTAGCCGGGCTGCGACAGCGACGAGATCTTGACGACGTCGCCGGTGTGCGGCGCCTGGATGAAGCGGCCGCCGCCGATGTACATCCCCTCGTGCTGCGGCCCGCGCGAGCTCGGCTCGAAGAAGACGAGGTCGCCTGGCTTGAGTGCCCACGGCGGGATGCGGGTGCCTTCGTAGAACTGCGAGCCGGTGTAGTGCGTCAGCTGGATGCCGAGCTGCGCGTAGACGTACATCACAAGTCCCGAGCAGTCGAACCCGGTGAGCGGGTCGGCGCCGCCCCAGACGTAGGGCACCCCGAGGTACTGCATCGCGAGCCGCACCGCCTGCGCGCCCGTCGAGCCACCGGTGGGGACGTCCAACAACGGGGCGCCCGGGAGGACGAGGTCGTCGAGGCCCGTGTTCGCGCCGTGACCGCTCACTCCGAGCGCGAGCCACGACAGCCGGGCCGCATGGTGGGCACGGTGCGTCGAGGGCAACGCCGCGCGCGCGAGCCCCACGAGCACCTGCGAGCCCGGGTCGAGCCCGAGCGACGAGTCGCCGGCGACGAGGCGAAGGCCGACGATGCCGCTGCCCTCACCCGGCACGACCGCCTCCTGCAGCACGACGAGGTAGCTCGCAGAGCCGAGCGGCACGAGCGTGTTCGGCGTGGCAGCCACCGGGTCGCCGTTCACGGTCAGCCCCACGACGCGCGCGCCCCGCAGGCCATGGGCCGGGACGTAGACGCGCTCGGCGTAGACGAGCCCGCCGGCGAGCGAGACGCCTGTCAGCGAGACGCCGCGCGCGGTGCGCGTGGCCGAGTTGAAGCGAAGCGCCCACCCGCCGTCCTGGGCCGAGGCGAACGTGCCGACGGCGGCCGCGTCCGTGGTCAGGTGGCCCTGAGCGTCGCGGATCTCGGCGACCCCACCGAGCGCGGTGGGGGCGAGAGCAGCCGCTGTCAGGGCAGCGAGCATCCCGAGGAGCATCCGCCTGTGCACGCTCGGATGGTTGCACAGGGCGCCGTGCGCCGAAGACGTGGGTCTAATTGAGAATGAGAAGCGTTTTCAGTTAGAGTCGTGTCGTGCGGAACACGCGCCAGCGCAGCCTCCTGACCGAGCTCGTCTCCGCGCAGCAGCACGCGTTCACAGCGGAGGAGCTCTGGACCGCCGCGCGCGAGTCGGGCGGGCCGGTCGGGCTCGCGACGGTGTACCGGACGCTCGCGCTGCTCGAGGCCGACGGCCGGGTTCGCCGGCTCGATCGCGGCCGCTTCATCGCCTGTGTGCCGGGCCATCACCACCACCTCGTCTGCGTCTCGTGTGGCGCGGTGGAGGAGACCGAGCTCTGCGCTGCACCGCCGGTGACCGAGGTTCGCAAGCGCCACGGCTTCGTCGTCCAGCACCACGAGGCCGACCTCTACGGCGTTTGCGGTAAGTGCGCGTGAGCTGGATCGCGATCCCGCTCTCGCTGTTGACGGTCGTCTCGACGCTGCTCGGTGGGTTCATGGCGCTGCGCCTGCGCGCCCACCTCGAGACGGTGCTGGCGCTGAGCGGCGGCGTCGTCGTCGCGGTCGCGCTCTTCGACGTGCTGCCCGAGGCGATCGACGGGATCGACAACTCGCGCACCGTTACGACGCTCGTCGCGGCCGGATTCCTGACGTTCTTCTTCTTCCAGCGCGCGCTCGTGCTGCACCACCGCGACGACCCGGACGAGGCCAAGGCGCACCACCGCGTCGGCGCGCTCGGGGCGGCCGCGCTCTCGGTGCACAGCTTCGTCGACGGCCTCGGGATCGGGATCGCATTCGGCGTCGACAACCTGACCGGCCTGCTCGTCTTCATCGCCGTGATCAGCCACGACTTCGCCGACGGGCTGAACACGGTCACCTTCGTGCTGCGGCAGCAGGGCGACCGCAGGCAGGCGCTGCGCTGGCTGGCGGCCGACGCCGCCGCGCCCTTCTTCGGCGCGATCGTCGGCACGCTGCTCAGCATCTCGCAACGCAACCTCGCGTACCTGCTGGCCGTCTACGCGGGGTTCTTCCTCTACGTCGGCTCGTCCGACCTGCTCCCGGCCGCGCACGCCCGCACCTCGCCGCTACGCATCGCCCTGACCCTCTCGGGCTTCGCCGTCACCTACGCGATCGTGACCGTCGCCGCCCGCTAGGGGTGAGCCGCAGGCACCCAGTGCGGGCCGCCCCAACTGAGGTCGTACGGGTAGTGGTGGATTACGTGCGCCCAGATCGTCCACGCGATCCATCGTGACGTGCCGTAAAAGAAGGCCGCGCGGTAGAGGGTCAACAGCGCGCCGCGCGGGATCGCCCGGTTCAGCCACGGCCAGAAGCGGTCGGCACGGTAGATGTAGTCGTCGAAGTAGGTGCTCGTGAGCACGCGCCACGAGTACAGGCCGTAGACGACGAAGACGAGGTCCCACATGCACCCGAGGCCGCTGAAGTAGGCGGCCGCGTCGGTCATCCGGCCCGTCTGGCCGGCGTAGGCCCAGGCGCCGAGATGGAAGTGGAACGTCCACGGGAAGAGCAGCATCGTCCCGACCGTGTCGCCGGTGTCCGTGATCGCGTGCGCGGCCTGGCCGACGATGAAGCTGACGCCCCAGAGCTTCGAGCCGAAGACCTTCCAGATGATCAAGCCGACGGCTAGGCCGTAGATCAGCGAGTGCGTGAAGCCAAACCCGGGCCAGCCGCGGTGGAACTGCGCCGGGTCGCTGGCCTTCAGGTCCCAAGGGCCGAGGTGGATTCCGTAGACGAACCACTTGGTCATCATGTCCGGCGAGTACGAGCCGATCAGCAGGGGCACGAAGGCGAGCTTCAGCCCGACGTGCTTCTGGATCGCGTAGGGCTCGAGGTCGTGCGCCGCCCAGCTCATGCGAGGCGCCGCACGAGCGTCGGCACGGCCCAGCACGTGATCACGACGTACGCCAGCCCGACCCAGAACGAGAAGAGAAAGTCGATCCAGGCCACGCCGATCCCGATGTAGACAGCTGCCGCGAGACAGTAGCCCCCGAACACGCGCAGGTCGCTGCGCCTTGGGACGTCGAAGCTCAGTCGCAGTCGCACGTTCGCTGTCCCAGGAGGATTCGCCGGCCGCAGCTCGCGCAGAAGCTCTCCGCGCGGCGGGCGGCTCGGTGAAGCCCGGGCAGGGTCAGCAGGACGCCAAACGCAAGGGCTCCGAGGACGGCGGCGAGCTCGGGGTCGATCACCGTCGGGAGGCTACGGGATCAGAGGTACATGAACCACTTGGAGCTGCAGCCGCAGTCCTTGTGCTTGCGGCCGCACTTCGCGCAGGACCAGTACGTCCAGAGGATCCACTTCAGGTGGTTCACCTCAAGGACGATCAGCGCGATGCACCAGAGCAGGATCTGCGTGTGGCTCAGAAACATCGTCTTAGCCTCTCCGCCGCCGCGCCGCCGCGTCAATGGGCCGATCGGCCTATCTACGCTTCCGATGGTGCCCAGGCTCTGGTTCCCGTTCTGGCTGGCCGGCGCGCGACTGCGCCGGCGCGGCGGCGCGCTGGTGCTCGTCGTGCTGGGGCTCGCGGCGGCGACCGCGATGCTCGCGGCGGTGCTGGCGGGGACGACGGCGGCGGAGGACCGCGAGGTCGCGGGCCAGGTGCGGCAGCTGCCCGCCAAGGTGCGCGCCGTCCGCGTCAACTGGTTCAGCGTCGGCGGTCAGGTCGCGGCGTACAGGAAGCTCGACACGACCGTCCGGCGGCAGCTCGAGCGCGTGCTTCCGCAGCGGGCGACCGGCACATCGCTCTACCGCGAGCACCAGTTCGGCGGCGCGTTGCTCAGCCTCGGCGCGGTCGACGACCTCGGCCGCTGGGTGCACCTTCGCTCGGGCCGCCTGCCTCGCGTCTGCCGGCTGCAGCACTGCGAGGTTCTCGTCGTCCGCCGCGGCGGGCCGATCACGAACGTGCCCGGCCTGCGGCTCGTTCCGGTCGGCGAGGGCGACCTGCGCACGGCGGCCCTGTTCGGCGACGCGATCCCGTCGCAGGACCTGGGCGAATCGGCCTTCGTCGAGAAGATCCGCCGCTACCACCGCCCGGCGCCGCCGCCGCTCGTGCTCGCGAACGGCGTCGCTGCCCTCGACCGCTCGCCGGTGCTGCACGACGCCTACCGCAGCTACGGCTGGGTCGTTCCGCTGCGGCGCGGCACGGTGCGCTCGTGGTCGGCCCGGTCGCTGGCGACGCGAATCGAGCAGGCGCGCACGGCGTTCCAGGGCTCGAGCTTCGGCTTCGAGCTGACGGCGCCCACGGACGAGCTGCTGGCCGCGGCGGACTCGGCCCGGCTTGCGGGGCGGCGTCTGCTGCTGCTCGGCGGCGAGGCGGTGTCGCTGCTGCTCGCGTTCGCCGTGCTCGTGGCGGCGCGACGGCGGCCGGACGCCGAGGCGATGCTCGCGCGCCTGCGCGGCGCCGGCATCTCGCGCTGGCAGGGCGGGGTCGTGCTCTTCCTCGAGTCGCTGGTCGCGGCGCTGGCCGGCACGGTCGTCGGCTGGGTCGTCGGCTCGGCTGCGGCGGCTGCGATCGCGGGGCGCAGCGGCGAGCCCGTCGGGGCGCTGCTCTCGCACTCGGTGCTCTCCGGCCGCGGGCTCGTGATCGCGCTTGCCGTCGCGGCTGCCGCGGCGCTCGTGGTGACGCTCGCGCTCGCCATCGAGCCGGTGCGCCTCGGCGGGCTCGCGCTCTCGCCGCTCGACGTGGCCGCGCTCGGAGCGGTGCTCGCGGTCGTGATCGCGCTCGCGCGCGGCGCGGCAAACGCGAACGAGCTGCTCCAGGCCAACGGGACAGGGCTCGTTCTGCTGCTCCTGCCGGCCCTCGTCGCGTTCGCCGCCGCGGTCGCGGTCGCGAGGCTGCTGCCGCTCGTGCTGCGCGGGCTCGAGCGGCTCGTGCCCGACAATGCCCTAGCGCTGCGGCTGGCCTCGCTCGGCCTGGCGCGGCGCCCGGGCTACGCGGCGGTAGCTGTCGCCTTCGTCGTCGTCTCCGTCGGCTTCGCTCTCTTCGCGTCCTCGTACCGGTCGACGCTCGTGGCCGGCCAACGCCAGGAGGCAGCCTTCGCGGTCCCCGCCGACGAGGTCGTCCGCGAAGACCTCTCGCAGCTGATTCCGGTCCGGTCGGTAGTGACGCCGCGCGTGGAGCGATTGCTGGACGCGCGCGTGAACCGCGTGACGCGCGCCGCCGGCAGCATCGTCGGCGCTGACGTGACCGGCATCACCGTGCTCGGC
>JBKPRZ010000051.1:0-6101 GCA_046734815.1 Myxococcota bacterium
GCGGCGTCCACCGGGGCATCGAGCGGCGGGGCCGCGTCGGCGCCGCCGTCGGTGGGGGCGGTGGCCGGCCGCAGGGCCGTGGCGGCGATGCCCCAGCCCAGCCCGCCGGTGCCGACCGTGATCTTCCAGGACACCGTCTGCCCGGATGTGCCGGGGGCGTCGCTGCCAGCCGCGAGCAGGCTGCCGGCGGTCTGGTTCCAGCGCGGGTTCTGGCCGGCAGCGGGCGTCGCCGCCGGCGTGCTCGAGGCGGCGGCACACAAGCTGTCGACCACCATCTGACCGGCGTCGCTGGCAACCGGCAGCGAGGCGGTGCCGCCGTTGCCGAAGTCGGAACCGAACGTGACCAGCGGTGAGATCTGGTCGACACCCTCGTAACTCTGGGCGGCGGCCGCGGAGGTCGAGCTGCTGCCAGACAGGGTGACCGCGACCGTCGCCGTGCCGGTCGCCGGGCCCGACAGACCCCAGATCTCGCTGCGACAGTAGCCGCTGCCACCGGCGCTGGCGATCCGGCCGAGTGGGACACCGCCATACGTGACCGACAGGACCGTCGTGCCCGAAGAGCGCACGCCCAGTCCGACCACCAGATAGCGGTCGACCCCGGCGGGCGTGTTGTGGTCGAAGGTGATGCTCGCCCCGCTGCCCACCCCGGAGCTGGCGCCCTGGAACACAATGCCCTGCGCAGACGCCACCCGCGGCAGCGCGATCATCAACCCGAGGCAGGCGGCGGTCCCGAGGCGGCGCACGTTCGCCGATCCGATCGGATGACGAGGGCGGCAGGTGAAGGATACAGGCCAGCGAGCTGCGTCGTGCGAGCGGCGCGTCCAGCGCGAAAAAATCCGGGCCGCTGTAGGATGCGCCCCGAGCGAGCGCGCTCTCGAGAAGGAGGGCCCATGCGACGGAGAGAATTTCTGGCCACCGGAGCAGCGGCGCTGGCGTTGCCCTCCCGGCTCGTCGGCGCCACGGCCGAGCGACACCTCGTCTACATCGCCGAGCCCGGCATCCGCAATTACGTCTCGTACGGCGGAGTCGGTCTACTGGTTTACGACGTCGGCCAGGGGCATCGGTTCGTCAAACGGATCCCGACCTGGCCGCTGGCCGCCGGGGCCGAACCGGAGAACGTCAAGGGCATCGCCGCCAGCGCGCGGACCGGGAAGGTCTACGTCAGCACCGTCAAGCGCGTCGGCTGCATCGATCTCGTCAGCGAGAAGATGATCTGGGACAAGACCTTCGAAGGGGGCTGTGATCGGCTGGCCATCTCACCCGATGGTCTCACGCTCTACGTGCCGTCGCTGGAGGGTCCCCACTGGAACGTGGTCCGGGCGAGCAGCGGCGAGGTCATCACCAAGGTGGTCACCAATTCTGGTTCGCACAACACGGTCTATGCTCCGGACGGCAGCCGGGTGTATCTGGCCGGCTTGAAGTCGCCGCTGCTTTCGGTGGCCGACTCCCGCACCCACGAGGTCGTCAAGACCGTGGGTCCGTTCTCCGATTTCGTCCGCCCCTTCACCATCAACGCCGATCAGACGCTCTGCTACGTCAACATCAACGAGCTCCTGGGCTTCGAGATCGGGGACATCAAGACCGGCAAGAAGCTCCACCGCGTGGAGGTGCGCGGTTTCGCCAAGGGGCCGGTGGCCCGCCACGGCTGCCCCAGTCATGGCGTCGCCCTCACCCCCGACAACAAGGAGCTGTGGCTGAGCGACGGACACAACAGCGCCGTGCACGTCTTCGACAACACCGTCACGCCCCCGCGGCAGATGACGACCCTGAAGGTGCGCGACCAGCCCGGCTGGATCACCTTCAGCATCGACGGCAAATACGCCTATCCCTCCACCGGCGAGGTGTTCGACACGCGCAGCAAGAAGCGGCTGGCCGCCCTGCAAGACGAGAACGGACGCCAGATCGGCAGTGAAAAGCTGCTGGAGGTCGTCTTCCACGAGGGAAAGCCCATCCGGGCCGGGGATCAGTTCGGCGTGGGCGGCATCGCCCCACAATCCCGGCGGACCTGATCCTGCTCCGGGCGGCCGGCTCGATCAGCCGTTGCTCACCCGCCGCTTGGCGGCCGCCCTCCGCCGGGGCGGCTTCTTTGCGGCCGCCGAGCGCACCTTGCCTCGGGCCGCCGCGGTCTTCGCCGCCGTCCGCGGGCGCGCCGGCCTGGTGCTGCGTCGGCTGTTCTCGTAATGGGTCAGGTACGCCTCCACGCTGACCCGCCGGATCGCCTCGCCCAGCACCGGCAACGCCAGGTCATCCAGCGAGCGGAAGCGCACACAGGACTTGCCCATGTCCAGCTTCTTGCCTGCCTCGCGCACCGCCTTCTCGAACCAGCGGCGCATCTGCGGATGGCCGTAGACACCCATCAGGTAGACCGCCATGTGATTCTTCTGCGCAGCCAGGCCCGCGATGCACAGCGGCCGACCGTTGTAGGTATCGGGATAACGCTCCAGCGGCACGTAATACCCGATCATCCCGAACTCCATGCCCTCCTCGAATCCGTCGGGCAGGTTCTCGAGTATCACCGAGCGGACCACCTCCAGCGCCGCGCGCCGCTGCGCCGGCAGGACCGCCAGATACCGCTCCACGGTCCGAGCCCCGCTGCTGACCATGGGCGCACGCTACACCCGACGCGTCTCACCGTCGACTGCCGGAGCGGGCTGGCGTAGCCTGAGCCGGTGGCCATGCGTGCGCTGTCGCCGGCGATGATGAAGCGGTTGCTGCGGGCCCGCGACCGCCTTCAGGACGCGCCCCGGGAAGCCCCGCCCCTGCCGGTGCTGGCCGCGGAGGTGGGGCTGTCGCGGGCCCACTTCCTGCGCAGCTTCGCCCAGGCCTTCGGGACCACTCCGCACGCGTACCTCACCGACCTGCGCCTGCGCGCGGCCAAACGCGTGCTGGCCCGCGGTGACTCGGTGACCGAGGCCTGCTTCGAGGTGGGTTTCTCCAGCCCGGGATCGTTCAGCCGCCTGTTCAGCCAGCGCGTGGGCCTGGCGCCGCGCGACTGGCAACGCCGCGTCCGCACCGTGCTCCCTTCGGCCGAGCTGTGGCCGGCGGTCTGGATCCCCAGCTGCTTCCTGGCGCTGCACGCGCCGAGCACTTTTGGACAAGCGCTGTACACGCGGCCGCGGCCATAGTGCTGCCCAGGAGGCCGCCACACATGATCACCAAGAGCTCGCACGCGACCGTCTACGTCACCGACCAGGACCGGGCCAAGGCGTTCTACACGGAGAAGCTGGGCTTCGAGGTGCGCGACGACGCCCACCTGGGCGACTTCCGCTGGCTGACCGTGGGCCCCAAGACCCAGCCTGACCACTGCATCATCCTGTACCTGCTGAAGCCCGGCCCGATGATGGACCAGCAGTCGTGCGACATGTTGCTGGCGCTGCAGAAGAAGGGCGTCCTGGGCGGCGGCGTGCTGGAGACCGACAATTGCCGCCGCACCTACGAGGAGCTGAAAGCCCGCGGCGTCGAGTTCTTCAGCGAGCCCAAGGAGATGCCCTACGGCATCGAGGCCCTCTTCCGCGACGACTCCGGCAACTTCTACAGCATGGGCGAGCGCAAGTCCTGAGCACGGGCCAACGCCCGCCCGGGACGCGCGCCGGTCACAGCGGGTGCACGCGCAGGAGCAGGCTGCCCTGGAACTCGGCGTTCAGCGACGGCGATGCACCCGCCACCTCGCCCAGAGAACGCCCGCGCCCGTAGTCGTAGACCTCGTAGCGCTTGCCCGGATCCAGCCCGCGCAGCTCGATCTTCTGGGTGGCGGCCCAGCGGTCGGCGAAGAATCCGTAATACAGGTCGGCGCCCCGGCGGACGACGTGGGCCTCGGGCAGGTCGAAGGCCAGGTCGTACAGGTTGAGGTATTCGCCGGTGCCGGGGCCCTGGGCCCGGTACTCCTTGAACCAGCGTTCCCACAGCCCGCGCTGGCGCGCGTCCAGCTCGGCGAAGAAGGTGGTGGCCTGGGCGCCGGCGCCGATGCCGTCCTCGAACGTCTCGCGCAGTCCGGTGCCCTTGAACTCCTGGCCGGGCACCACGTAACCGTCGCCCACCGCGAATTTCGGTCCGCGAATCGCCTTCTCGGCTTTGATCCGACGGCGGACCTGCACGTTGGCCCGTGGGTCCGAGGTCGTCGCCAGGAAATAGAAGGGCATGTAAAACGGCGAGTGGGGCAGCCCGCAGATGCAGACCTCGAGGTAGGGATCGGGCCGCTGCCGCAGCAGATCGGCGTGGATCTCCTCGAACACCTTGGGCAACGTCTCGAAGCCGGCCAGCGGTGTGGGGTGGTGGTGCGCGGGGTTGAAGCAGGGCGGGACCGCCGACTGTCCCTGGAAATCCAGGTACACGCCGTCGAACCCGTACTGCGTGACCATGCGAGCGAGCACGTCCCGGATCTGCTTGCGCGACGGCTCGTGCGCCGGGCACAGCTGGTACAGCCCGTCGATGTCGGTGGTGGGGCGACCGGCCTCGTCTTTCACCAGCAGGTCGGAATGTTCGCGCGCCAGCCGGCTGTCGGGGCTCACGCCCAGCGGGTACCACCAGATCGACGTGCGGAAGCCCTTGGCGTGCACCCCCTGGACGAACTTGACCATGTCGGCGTCGCCGCCAGGGAACTTGCCCGTCGCGCGGTTGGGCTGCCAGTCGCCGGCGAAGTCATACCAGCCGTCGTCCAGGTTGGCGGTGCGGATGCCCATCGCCTCCAGCTCGGGCAGCTTGGACATGAACTTGTCGACGGTGACGTCCTTGCGAAAGCCCCAGCTCTTCCAGTAAGGCTCGTGGGCTGAAAGCGGCGACTCGCGCGGGATGGCCACTCCCCGCGCCCGCAGCAGCTCGCCGTAGCCCGACAGGGCGCCGTAGAAGTCCCCCTCGTGGAAGATGACCGCGGTGGTGACCGTCTCGTAAGTGTCGCCCGGTGCCAGCGATTCCTTCTGCCCCAGTCGGGCCTGCGGCGCCTCCAGCACACCCACGTCGACCCGCCCATCGCCGCGCACCTCGACCGGCAGCGAGACCCAGCGCGGTCCTGTCTCCAGATGCGCCACCGCCACCCCCATCGTGCGCCCCCACAGGTCGACCAGCGGCATGCCGCCGCCGACGCCTTCGGCCCCCTTGATGTCGTCCTGACCCAGGAAGTTGCTCTGCTTGAACCCCGGGGTCAGCGGTATCACCGCGTAGTCGCGCCCCCAGGCGTAGGCCGCGCCCTGGTACGAGGCGAACGCGTGGGAGGCCTGCGCCGGCTCGGCCAGCTTGCGGTCCAGCAACAAGCGCTCGGCGTACACCCGGTCCACGTGGATGCTCGCCTGCCCCGCGTTGCGGAAGGTGCTGCGCACGACGGCCGCATCGGGATGCCGGTCGGGCAGAAACACGCGCACCGTCCGCTCGATCTTCGTCCCGTCGGCGGCCCGCTCGGCCACGCCCACGGCCAGCGTCTCCTGCCCGGGCCCGAGCTCGGGATCGTCCGCCCGCCGCACCATGGTCCGGGCCGCGTCCAGCTTGAAGTCGGCGACGTCGCTGCCGCCGACCCGGATCCCGGGCTGCACGCCCGCATCGAACGCCACGATGCTGGCCTTGTCGCCCGTCCGCCAGGCGAGGCGCCGGCGCATCTGCTCGTCGAACGTGACCGTCACCCGACTCGTCGTCGCCGTCGCGGCCGCATCGGCGCTCACCATCGGCATGGGCATGGGCATCGGCATCGGCATACCGGGCGCCGGCGGATTCCCGACCGGCGTCATGGCCATCGGCCCCGACGGATCGCCGGGTGCCTTCGTCGGAGGTGTCATCGCCCCGGGCCCTGGCGGCCCGGCGCTGCCCGTGGCCGGGTCGCCCCTGCCCCGCCCCAGCGACTTGCACGCAAACCCTGCGCACACGAGCAACGACCCCAGGGCCACCAGCGCTTGCCGTCTCATGGAGGCCGCAAGGCTAGGCGGAAAATTTCCCGGGTCCAGCGCGCGGCGCGCGTGCCCTGTGCGCGCCCTCAGCCGGCGCGCCGGCGTCGCCGCAGAATCAGGGCCACGCCTGTCGCCGCCAGGCCCACCAGCAGCCCGCCGCCAGTCGGACGACCGGCCAGGGTGCACGAGCAGCCACCCGAGTCGGAGGTCGCCGGCGCCATCCCGCTGCCG
>JBKPRZ010000052.1:0-18072 GCA_046734815.1 Myxococcota bacterium
GTGCGCTCGACCGGCGGCGTGGAGGGCTCGACCGCCGGGTTGGTCCGCTCGACCGGCGGGCTGGCCGGCGCCTCGGCCGGCGCGGCGGGTGCTGCCGGCTTCGGGGTGGCGGCCTTCGGCTCGCCCCGGAAGCCCACCGCCCGCTGCAGGGTCTGGAAGCGCGCCGTCCACTGATCCTTGCGCGGGTCCTCGGGGCGCGTCTCCAGCAACCGCCGGTAGATGGTCAGCGCCTCGGCCAGGCGGCCCTGCCGCGCGCACACCTCGGCCATGGTCTCGGTGCCGAAAAATTCCGTCTCGCCGTTGCCGCCTTCCACGAGCGTCTCTTGCCGACGTAGAAGGTACTATCATCCCATCTCCATGGGGCTCGCAGGCAAGACGCTTTTCATCACCGGCGCGTCGCGCGGCATCGGTCTGGCCATCGCCAAACGCGCTGCACGGGACGGTGCCAACGTGGTCATCGCGGCAAAGACCGACCAGCCGCACCCCAAGCTGCCCGGCACCATCCACACCGCCGCCGCCGAGGTCGAGGCCGCCGGCGGGCGCGCGCTGGCGCTGGCGCTGGACATCCGCGACGACGCGGCGGTGGCCGCCGCGGTCACCCGCGCCGCCGAGCACTTCGGCGGCATCGACATCCTGGTGAACAACGCCAGCGCCATCTCGCTGACCGGCACCCTGGCCACGCCCATGAAACGCTTCGACCTCATGCTGAGCGTGAACGCGCGCGGCACCTTCTGCTGCTCGCAGGCTTGCCTGCCTCACCTGCAGCGCGCGGCCCGCGGCGGCCGCAACCCGCACATCCTCACGATGTCGCCCCCGCTGAACATCGACCCGAAATGGCTGCAGCACCACGTGCCCTACACGCTGTCGAAATACGGCATGAGCCTCCTCACCGTCGGTCTGGCCGCCGAGCTGCGCGCCGACGGCATCGCGGTCAACTCCCTGTGGCCGCGCACGGTGATCCACACGGCCGCCCTGGCCATGATCCCGGGCGTGGATCCCAACCTGTGCCGCCGCCCCGAGATCGTCGCCGACGCCGCTCACGCCATCTTGAACCGCGACGCCCGCGCCCACACCGGAAACACCTACATCGACGAGGATGTGCTCCGCGCCGAGGGCGTGACCGACTTCGATGGATATGCCGTCGTCGCCGGCACGAAACAGCTGCTGCCCGACCTGTTCGTGGACTGATCCGGCCGCGCTCGATTGACAGCCGGTCGGGAACTCCCATCGCCGGCTGCCAGACTGTCATTCGCGCGGGTGCGCGCGTGGACGGATGATCGCACGCACAGGTAGGTCGATGTTTCATCACAAAACTTCACGATCGATCCGTTGACCGCGAACGGACCGAACGGTAAATGAACGACGGTTCATGGGAGTGAACTCGTCTTCGTCCACGCGGACAGCCGCCCGCAAGAGCGCGCGCAAGCCAGCGCGGGCCTCCTTGCGCGGCGCGGTGGCAGAGGTCTTCCGTCGGGCGATCCTGGATTCGGCGGAAAAGGTGTTTCACACCGAGGGGTTCGCCGACGCCAAGATTGCCAAGATCGCCCAGATGGCGGGTCTGGCGTCGGGAACCATCTACAACTACTTCGACAGTAAAGAGAGCATCTTCCGCGCTCTGGTCGACCACCGCGCGGAGGCGTTCTGGGCCGGGCTGCAGGAGATCACCGCCCGGGTCGACGATCCGCGCGAACGGCTGTTGCAGATAACCAGCGCCACCCTCGAATACCTCGATTCGCATACCCCCATGTGCGCGTTCTTCGACCAGCTGGGCGCCAACAGCGCCCTGGCCCTGCGGCGCGCGATCGGGCCCAGCGCGGAAAAGATGCGCACGCGTTTTCTTCGCTTCTATGAAGACGTCCTGGTGGACGCGACCCGGACGGGTCTCGTGCGCAAGGACCTGCCTCTCGATGAGGTCACCCTGGCCTTCACCGGGAGCGTCTACGGATTCCTGATCGGCTGGAAGAGCTCCGGCCGCAAGGGGCGGCTGAGGGATCGGGCCGCGTTGCTCGTCGATCTCTTTCTGGAAGGCGCCGGTAAACGAACATGACCTGCAGGCTCGCGATCGTTGCTTCTCTCGTCCTCTCGGCCGGGGCGGTGGTCCCCCGGGCCGCGTCCGCTCAGACCGCTCCCCAATCGGCCCCGGCCGGCGCCCCGGCCCCGGCCGTCGTCCCGCAGACGACCCCGACCGGTGCGCCGCCCGCGCTGGCCCCGGCGCCGCCCGGCGCCCGCCGGCTGACCTTCCGCGAAGCGATCCAGATTGCCCTCAAGGACGGCTCCGAGATCTCCGCCGCCTCCGAGGGCGTGCGCGCCGCGAGCGCGCGCGTGCGCGGTGCCGGTGCCCAGCGGTTTCCCCAGCTGAGCACCCAGGCCAACATCTTGCGCTGGGACAAGCCCCTGGCGGTGACGTTCGTGTCCCCCGGCATGCCCATGTCCGGTCCCGCGCCCGCGCTGGTCGTGCGCGACGCCTGGACCTCGCAGGTCACCGTCACCGTGGCCCAGCCGATCTCCGCCTTGCTGGTGATCAACCGCCTGATCGCGCTCGAGCGCAACGGTGAGGAGGCCGCCCGCGCCGAAAGGGAGCGCGCCCGGCTGGACACCGCCCAGCGGGCGTCGGAGGCCTACCTGCGGCTGCTGCAGGCGCGCGCGTTCGTGACCGTCGCCGAGAAGAGCGTCGCGCAGGTCGAGGCGCAGCTGCAGCGGGCGCAGGTGTCGGAGAAGGCGGGGGCGCTGGCCCACGTGGACGTCCTGCGTCTGACCTCGGCGCGCGACACCGCCCGCCAGGGGCTGCTGCGCGCCCGCAGCGGCATGGAGACCGCGCAGGACGCTCTGGTGCTGGCCCTGGAGCTGCCGCCCGGCACCGCCATCGAGGTGGTGGACGAGTTCCCCGACCCGCCTCCGCCGCTGGTGGCCGACGAGAAGGCGACCACCGCCACCGCCCTGCGCGAGCGACCCGAGCTGCGCGCCTCGGCCGAGCGTACCGAGCAGGCCGTCGCCAGCCGGGGGGTGGCGCTGTCGTCGATGTTGCCCAACATCCTGGCGGTCGGCACCTACCAGCGCACCGAGGGGCAGTCCACCTTCCAGCCGAAGAATGCCTGGTTCGCGGGCGCCACCCTGAGCTGGGACATCTGGGACTGGGGCAAGCGCTGGGCCGGCGTCAAGGAGGCGGAGGCGCGCGCCAACCAGGCGGCCATCGGCCGACGCTTGCTGGGCCAGCAGATCGCCTTCGATGCCCAGCGCCGGCTGACCGAGGCGCGCTCGGCCTACGACACCCTGGGGCTGGCGCGCAGCGGGCTGGAGGCGGCCGAGGAGGCCTACCGGATCCAGTCGGTCCGCTACGCCGAGGGCGCCGCCACCACCACCGACCTCATCGACGGCGAGACCGACGTCCTGCGCGCCCGTCTGTCCTACGCCCAGTCCCGCTTCGACTATTACCTGGCCCAGACCGCGCTCGCCCGCGCGGTCGGCCGCTTGCCCCTGACTGACACTGTCTCGGGGACCCTCAGAGGGTCCCCGAACCCCCCCGCGATGGACTCCGCCGGGCAAAGCCCGACTGCGTCCCACGCGATCGACGCCAGTAACGACCGGAGGAACCCATGATCGCCATGTCTGCCGCTACACCCTGGACGCGAGCTCTGCTGGGCGCGCTTTTGCTGTCGACCTTGTCGATCGGCGCGGCCGGGTGCAAGCGCCGCGACGGCGGCAAGGACCTGCCCCCGGCCGCTGGCGCCGGCGCCGCGCCCCTGCCCAACCTGCCCAGCGTGGTCAAGGTGGACGAGGGCGGCGCGGTGGTCCCCACCGAGGGGCACACCACCGGCACCACCTTCCCGCGCGCCGAGGCGCAGATCGGCCCCAACGCCGGCGGCGTGATCGCCCAGATCCTGGTCAAGGAAGGCGACCGCGTGCGCAAGGGGCAGGTGCTGTTCCGCCAGGACACCAAGGACGCCGCCCTGCGGGTCGATCAGGCCAAGGCGGCGCTGGCGGCGGCCCAGGTGAACCTGCGCGCGACCGAGACCGAGTCCACCCGCACCAAGTCGATGTTCGACCAGAAGGCGGTCAGCCAGATGCAGTGGGACCAGGTGGCCGCCCGCCTGGACGGCGCCAAGGTGGGCGTGTCGCAGGCCCAGGTGGCCCTGAACATGGCCCAGAAGTTCCAGTCCGACTCGACCGTGCGTTCGCCCATCAACGGGCTGGTGGTGGCCAAGCTGAAGAACGAAGGTGAGATGGCCACCATGATGCCGCCCACGGTGGTGCTGGTGGTGCAGGACCAGTCGGTGCTCGAGCTGCGCTTCCGCCTGCCGGAAAAGGCGCTGACCCAGATCAAGATCGGGGACGTGGTCAACGTCAGCTTCGAGGCCCTGGGCCTCAAGCGCGAGGCCAAGGTGTCGCGCATCCAGCCCGCGGTCGACGCCCGCACCCGCACCGTCGAGGTGGTGGCGGACATCCCCAACCCGGACGGCGCCCTCCGCAGCGGCCTGCTGGCCGAGGTGGAGGTGGGTGAAGAGAAGGCGCAGAACAAAACGGTGGGGCGCGCGCCATGAAGCTCGCCGAAGTCTCGATCAAGCGCCCGGTCTTCGCGATCATGTTGATCGCGTCGCTGCTGGTGTTCGGTCTGGTCAGCTACCCGCGCATCGGCGTCGACCTGTTCCCCAACGTCGAGTTCCCCTTCGTCACCGTCACGGTGGTGTACCCGGGCGCCGACCCGGCCACCATGGAGACCAAGGTGGCCGACCCGCTGGAGGAGGCGCTCAACACCTTGAGCGGCATCAAGGTGCTGAAGTCGATCAACCTGGAGAGCGTCACCCAGGTGCTGATCCAGTTCCAGCTGGAGGTGAAGGTCGACAACGCCGTCCAGGACGTGCGCGACCGGGTATCGGCCACCCTGGCCAAGCTGCCCAGCGGGCTGGACCCGCCGGTGGTGCAGAAGTTCGACGTGGGGGCGGCGCCGATCCTCTCGGTGGCGCTGGCCGGCAACCTGCCGGTGCGCGAGCTGACCCGCCTGGCCGACGACGTGCTGAAGCCGGCGGTGCAGCGGATCCCGGGCGTGGGCGCGGTCGACCTGGTGGGCGGCCGCAGCCGCGAGATACACGTGCTGGTCGACCCGGCCCGGCTCGAGGGCCTGGGCATGACCGTGCAGGACGTGATCGGCGCGCTCAAGTCCCAGAACCTCGAGCTGCCCGCCGGCCGCATCGAGGAGGGCAACCGCGAGTTCGCGGTCAAGACCAAGGGCGAGGTGCGCTCGCCGCAGGAGATCGCCGACATCCTGGTCACCGGCCTGGGCGGCGCCCGCGTCCGGGTGGGCGACGTGGCCACCGTCGAGGACGGCACCGCCGAGGCCCGCTCGCACTCGTCCATGAACGGCGTGGCGGCGGTGGCGCTGGTGGTGCGCAAGCAGTCGGGCTCGAACACCGTCGAGGTGGCGCACAAGGTCCACGTCGAGCTCGAGCGCATGACGCCCATCCTGGCCAAGTCGGGCGCCAAGCTGTCGGTCCCCACCGACAACGCTCCCTACATCGAACATTCGATCGAGGACGTGAAGTTCGACCTGTGGTTCGGGGCGCTGCTGGCGGTGGTGGTGATTCTGTTCTTCCTGCACGACTTCCGGGCCACCTTCATCAGCGCGCTGGCGATTCCCACCTCGGTCATCGCCACCTTCGCCTTCGTGCAGGTGATGGGCTTCACCTTCAACAACATGACCATGCTGGCGCTGTCGCTGTCGATCGGCATCCTGGTCGACGACGCCATCGTGGTCATAGAAAACATCCACCGCCACCTGGAGATGGGCAAACCGCCCATGCGGGCGGCGGCGGACGCCACCTCCGAGATCGGGCTGGCGGTGCTCGCCACCACCTTCTCCATCGTCGCCGTCTTCGTCCCGGTGGCGGTCATGAAGGGGATCATCGGGCGCTTCTTCTTCCAGTTCGGCATGACCGTCAGCTTCGCCGTGCTGGTGTCGCTGCTGGTCTCGTTCACCCTGACGCCGATGATGTCCGCT
Organism: Myxococcota bacterium; assembly: GCA_046734815.1. Taxonomy (GTDB): domain Bacteria; phylum Myxococcota_A; class Polyangia; order Fen-1088; family Fen-1088; genus CAVYGB01. The sequence continues at coordinate 5,993 of JBKPRZ010000052.1, forward strand.
CGCATCCTGCGCCTGGCCCAGGACCACCGGCCCAACGCCTTCGTGCGCTTCTCGGAACGGTTCCTGGGCGGCATCGACAACGGCTACCGCCGGCTGCTGGGCGCGGCCCTGCGCCACCGCTTCATCACCCTGGGCGTCGCGCTGGCCTCGCTGGTGGGTGCGGTGGTGGTGATCATGCACGTCAAGGGCGAGTTCCTGCCGCCCGAGGACCGGGCCCAGTACCAGGTCGCCGTCGAGCTGCCCACCGGCACCTCGCTGGAGGCCACCACCAAATACGTGGAGGCGATCGCCGAGGACCTGCGCAAGAACGGTCCCGGCGTCACCGGCACCTTCGTCACCATCGGCGGCGGCGCCCAGGGGCAGGTGAACATCGGACAGGTCCAGGTGCTGCTGAGCAAGCGCACCGCCCGCACCTTCCACCAGGAAGACGCCATGGCCTGGGTGCGCACCCGCTACAAGGGCGTCAAGGGCGCGGTGTTCTCGGTCAACCCGATCAGCCCCATCGGCGGCGACAACGGCTTCAAGCAGTCGGCCATCCAGTTCAACATCCGCGGCCGCGACATGGCCGAGCTGGAGAAGACCGCCCAGACCCTGGCCGCCGAGCTGAAGAAGGCGCCCGGTCTGGTCGACGTCGACCTCAGCTACCGCAGCGGCAAGCCCGAGCTGTCCTTCGACATCGACCGCGACCGCGCCGCCGAGCTGGGCATCCCGGTGGCCTCCATCGCCACCACCTTGCGCGCGCTGGTGGCCGGCGACAAGGTCACCGAGCTGAAGCAGGGCATGGATCTGTACGACGTCACCGTGCAGCTGCCCGAGGAGGCCAAGAAGGGCCTGGCCTCGCTCAACAACCTGGCGGTGCGCTCGACCACCGGCCAGCTGGTGCAGCTGTCCAACGTCGTGCGCGTGACCCGGGGCGAGGGCCCCAGCCAGATCGACCGCCAGGCCCGGCAGCGGCAGATCACGCTGTTCGCCGGCCTGCAGGGCCTGCCGCTGGCCGAGGCCATGAAGGTGGTCAACGCCAAGGCCGCCAAGGTGGTGCCGGTGCAGATGGACACCGACTACGCCGGCATGGGCGACGTCATGGTCGAGTCCGCGGGCTACATGGCCATCGCGCTGTTCCTGGCGGTCATCCTCGTGTACATGATCCTCGCCGCCCAGTTCGACAGCGTGGTGCACCCGTTCACCATCATGCTGTCGCTGCCGTTCTCGGTGGTGGGGGCCTTCGGGGCGCTGTACCTGGCGGGCATGACCCTCAACATCTTCTCGGCCATCGGCTTCATCATGCTGATGGGTCTGGTGACCAAGAACGCCATCTTGCTGGTGGACTTCACCAACCATCTCAAGGCCCAGGGCCGGTCCACCTTCGACGCCCTGATGGAGGCGGGCCCCATCCGGCTCCGTCCCATCTTGATGACCACCTTCGCCATGATCTTCGGCATGTTCCCGGTGGCGCTGGCGCTGGGCGAAGGCGGCGAGACCCGCGCGCCCATGGCGGCGGCGGTGATTGGTGGCCTGATCACCTCGACCATGTTGACCCTGCTGGTGGTGCCGGTGTTCTACATGATCGCCGACAGCTTCGTGGGCAGCCGGCCGGTGCGCTGGCTGGGCCGCCGGGTGACCGGCGTCTCCAAGGTGCCGCCGGAGGCGCTGGAAGAAGAGGTGCCCACCCGCCGCGTCGAGGAGATCCACCGGGCGCTCTGAGCGCCTGTCGACGATCTGGCTGATCGGCACTATCATGGTCGACCATGTGGAAGCTGACAGCTCTTGCCGCGGTGCTGTGGCTCTCGGGCGTGGCCTGCGGGGAGAAGGACGCGCCTCCGTCACCCGGGATGGGCTGCAATCTGGAGCGTGAGCTGGACAGGCTCGCGGGTGCGGGGGCGAGTGATTGCGGCCTCGTGCGTCTGGGGGCAGGTCGCCGGGCCGCGGATGCCTGTCTGGCGGCGGCTCTGCGCGATCGGAACCCCTTCCAGGTGCGGTACGAGCTGCAGGGGATCGACTCCCGTGTGGTGTTCGGTGCTGCCGGTTCGGCCGCCGGCATGGTCACCTTGTTCATCTACGACGGTCCCCTCGGCTTCCAGGGCGGCGACGAGTTCGCGTCGATCGACGCGGCCACCTGCAACGGCCCGATGATCCGGGCGCCCACCGGGCAGCCCGGGGAGTTCCCGGTCGAGTGTGCCGCACCGGAGATGTACCGGCGGATCTGCGAGTGACGCCCGCACCGGGGTGATGGTGCTGTCGCCCCCTCTCGGGCCCTCCACTCACTCCAGCTTGTAATCGGCGAAGCGAAGGCGCAGCTCGCGCTTCAACACCTTGCCGGTGGGGCCGAGCGGTAGCGCGTCGACGAACTCGATGGCGTCGGGCATCCACCAGCGCACCAGGCGGGCCTGGAGGAACTTCAGCAGCTCGTCGCGCTCGAGCTGCTTGCCGGGCGCCTTCACGACGATGAGCAGAGGCCGCTCCTGCCATTTGGGATGGGGAACACCGATGGCGGCGGCCTGTGCCACGCAGGGGTGGCTCATGGCTGCGTTCTCCAGCTCGATGCTGCTGACCCACTCGCCGCCCGACTTGATGACATCCTTGCTGCGATCGGTGATCTGCATGTAGCCGTCGGGATCGACGGTGGCGATGTCACCGGTGTAAAACCAGCCGTCGCGATGCGCGTCGTCGACGTCGCGCTTGAAATAGGCGCCTGCGACCCACGGCCCACGCACCTGCAGATGGCCCGAGGTCTTCCCGTCGTGCGGCAGGAGGTCGCCGCCGTCGTCCAGGAGGCGCAACTCGATGCCGAAAACCGGGCGTCCCTGCTTGATCTTCACGGCCATGCGTCCGGCGTCGTCGAGGGCGGCGTGCTTGGGCAGCAGAGTGTTCACCGTGCCCACCGGACTGGTCTCGGTCATGCCCCAGGCGTGAATCACGCGCGCGCCGTGATCCTTCTCGAACGCCTCGATCATGCTGGGCGGACAGGCCGATCCGCCGATCGTCACCTTCTTCACGGTGGTGAGCTTGCGGTCCACCGCCCGGCAATGCGTGAGCAGCATCATCCATACCGTGGGCACGCCCAGCAGGCTGTTCACCTGCTCGTTCTCGATCAGCTCGAGGATGCTCTTGCCGTCGAGGTTGGGGCCTGGCAGCACCAGCTTCGAACCGGTCATCGCCGCCGCGTAGGGCACTCCCCACGCATTGACGTGAAACATGGGTACCACCGGCAGTGTCACGTCCTGTGCCGAGATCGACAGCGCGTCGGCCATGGCCACGGCATACGAGTGGAGCACGGTCGAGCGATGCGAATAGATGACTCCCTTTGGATTGCCCGACGTGCCCGACGTGTAACACAGCGATGAGGCGGTGTTCTCGTCGAGCGTCGGCCAGTCGAATGACTGGCTCTCGCTGGCGAGCAGGCTCTCGTAGTCCAGCAGGTCGGGCGGGCTGGCCTCGGCGGGCAGATGGGCGGCGTCGGTGAGCGCCACGAACCGCTTCACCGCCGTGTTCCTCGTCGCCAGATAGTGCGCCAGCTTGACGAAGCTCGTGTCGAAGAACAGCGCCACGTCCTCGGCGTGGTCGACGATGTAGTGCAGCTGATCGAGCGGCAACCGCGGATTGATGGTGTGAAGGACGGCGCCAATCCCCGAGACGGCGAAGTACAGCTCGAGGTGCCGGTGCGTATTCCACGCGATGGTGGCGACGCGATCGCCGGGGCGGATGCCCAGCTTCCGCAGCGCATGCGCCAGCTGGCGCGATCGAGCCGCCACCTGGCCCCAGGTGCTGCGATGGATGGTCCCCTCGACGGTGCGCGAGACCACCTCCACGTTCGAGTGAAAGCGCGCGGCAAACTCGATCTGGCTCGAGATCAGCAGGGGCTGGTTCATCATCTGGCCGAGCATGGTGCCTCCCACCGCGATGGTACCTTGAGCGTATCCAATCGTTGGCGATATCTGCCGCCTGTGACCTGAGCCGCAGCCGTGGCCCCGCGGTGGGGGCGCGCCCCGTGAGATAGTCGAACGGTCGGCCTTCGCACAGGGAGATCCTGGCATGCGCGCAAGTGTGATCGTGGCGTTCGGTGGTCTGTTCATCCTCCTCGTCGGCGCGTGCGCGAAGCCGTTGTCGCTGGAAGATCGCCGCTGTCCCTGCATCGATCCGGGATGGGTGTGTTGCGGGCTGACCTGCCAGCCGCGACACAAGGCCAACGCCTGTTCGGTCGGCCCGGACTTCGAGCGGCCGCTGGTTCCGGATGGTGGCCTCGCCCCACCGCCGATGATCGAAGAGGAGCCGGACGCGGCCGAGCCGGAAGAGCCCGACGCTCACGAGCCGGAGGAGCCGGACGCGGCCGAGCCGGAAGAGCCCGACGCTCCCGAATCCGAGGACCCCGATGCAGGCACGGTCGCGGTCGCACCCGATGCCACGGTGGTGTCCCGGAGCGACGGCGCGCAGGAGCCGCCCGCCGACGCCATGCAGGCGGACGGACCACCCAGCGGCGCCGGGGTGTCGTTCACCTTGCCGCCCCGAGGCGGTACCGTCTCGGGTTCGCTTCGACTGTACGCGGTCAGCGCGGATGTGGCGATCGAGACCCTGGAGGTCTGGGTGGATGGCGTGCTCCGCAACCGGGCCACCGGCGCCCCGACGTGGATCGACTGGGCCGCGTTCCAGGAGACGCTGGGGGCACACCCCCAGGCGGCTCATCGACTCGAGCTGGTGGCCATCGATCGGGCCGGCAACCGCTATCGGCAGGAGACGAGTGTCCAGGTGGTGGCGCCGGTGCGGGGCGATTGCGATTCCAACGGGGTGCTTCATGGCGGGGACATCGCCGCGGCCATGTCCGAAGCCACCGATGGCGATGCCGCCGATCCGGAGAGCACGCCCGGGGGCAGCTTCCTGGGCAGCCCCGCCTGCGACGCCAACGATGACAACGTCGTCGACGAGGCGGACGCGACCTGCATCCGTGGTCTGTACTACGGCCCGCCTGGTTTCGCGTGTGTCTCGCCCGACCAGCCCGCGCTGCGCACGATCCTCTTTCTGCCGGTCGAGTACCACCACCTGGCCACCGACGACGAGTGGACGGGCTTCATGCGGGACAAGGTCGAGGAGGTCCGGCGCTTCGTGGCCCGTCACAACGGAGGGAGAACCTTCCGCGCCTTGCCGGTCGAGGTGTTCCGCGCCCCGCAACCGCGTTCCTACTACTTCACCTACCCGTCCACGGTTTACGAGAACGTCCTGTCGGAATTTCTGCTCGGCTACGTCGAGTCCAGCAACAAGGCGCTCACGCCCTGGAACCGCGCCGTCTGGGTCTTCGTGATGGGCGGCAGCACGTTCCTGGAAGCCCAACGTTACGCCAACGGCCACAGCTACGCGCTGGTGGGCGACGCCTACCTCCACGCCGCCAAGGACCTGGACTGCAGCCGCGTGAATCCCGTGACTCCCGACGATCCGGTGCGCCAGCTCTGCCTCTCCTCCTGGCAGGGCAGCGGCCGGATCTACGGGCACAGCATGGGCCGCGCCGTCCAGACCCTGCTCGCGTCGCTGGGTGCCCCGCGCGTCGACCCGTCGTCGCCCGACTACACCAGGACCATCATGGGCGACCCCACCGGCTACCCGACCGTCGGCCTGACGGACGCCGACCGCGCGGCATTCGACATCAGCCACTTCTTTCCGGGCAGCCACGACCGCTCGCCGGCGGTGCCATCCATCCTTTCACCCGCGACCGGTGCGACGGTGTCCGGCACGGTCGAGATCCGGGCCGCCGCCCGCGACAACTACGGCGTCAGGAGGGTCGGCCTGTTCATCGACGACCGCCCGGTCCACCCCACCGAGGGCAGCTGGTGTCCGGACAGCGACGAATGCGCCCGCTCCCCCTTCGAGGAGGATCAATCCGCGCTCGGGATGGTGTACAGCTGGGACACGGCCCTGACCCCCGTCGGTGCCCACAGCATCACCTTCCGCACCGAAGACGTCAGCGGCAACCTGAGCGAAGCGCACGCGACGGTCACGGTGCGGCGGTGACCGTCCGACGGACAGCGCGGTGATCAGGTGGGCGGGGCCAGGCTGCGGGTGGCCTCGGCGGGGGGCTCGGTGCCGTCCATCGGGGTGCGCAGCGGGGCGGGTGGGGGGAGGGTGGCGGCGAGGGCGTCGTCCACCGCGGTCTGCTCGCCGGCGGCGGGGGCGGGGTATTCGATGCGCGCGTGGTAGACGCCGCGCAAGGTGGCGATGAATGAATCGCGGATGGTGCGCAGGTCGCGCAGGGTGAGGTCACACTCCTCCAGCTGCCCCTCGGCGGCGCGCTCGGCGATCACCGCCTGCACCAGCGCTTCCACCCGGGCCGCCGAGCGGTCCGCGCTCGAGCGCACCACCGCCTCGACCGAATCGGCCAGCATCACGATGGCGGTCTCGCGGCTCTGCGGCCGCGGCCCCTGGTAGCGGAAGGTCTCGGGATCGGTGTTCGGGTCGGCGGCGGAGGCCTTGCGGAAGAAGTAGGTCACCAGCCGGGTGCCGTGATGCTCGGGAATGAACGCGCGCACCGCCTCGGGCACCCCGTGCTTGCGAGCCAGCTCCAGACCCTCGGACACGTGCTGGATCACCATCTTGGCGCTGGCCTGCGGGTCCAGGCTGTCGTAGGGGCTGGTCTCGCCGGTCTGGTTCTCGATGTAATAGGCCGGCTTGGCCAGCTTGCCGATGTCGTGGAAATAACAGCCCGCCCGCACCAGCAAGGCGTCGGCGTCGATCAGATCGGCGGCCCGTTCGGCCAGGTTGCCCACCAGGGCGCTGTGGTGGAAGGTGCCGGGCGCCTCCTGCTGCAGCCGCCGCAGCAGCGGGTGGTGCAGCTGGGCCAGCGACATCAGCTGAAAGCGCGTGGTGATGCCGAAGACCGGGCCGATGATCGCCGCCGCCCCCAGCCCCATCACCGCCGACAGCACCCCGCCCATCCCGCTGGCCGCCAGCATCCAGACCACGTCGACGGCGCGCCGGTCGGGGGCGGTCAGCCAGAACCCCAGCAGGGTCAGGAAGGTGACCGCCGCGATCCCACCGCCGGCCAGCAGGTAGCGGCTGGACCGCTCGGCCGCCTTGACCACGAACACCCCCGTCAGCCCGCCCAGGAAGAACACCGTCACCATCTGCAGGATCTCGCGCGGCAGCTGCACCGAGGCGGTCGGGTCCAGGCGCGAGAACCCCACCAGCGCGGTGAACACGCCCAGCACCACCGTCACCACCAGGCCCAGCCCCACGTCCAGCAGCCCCGCCACCAGCATCGGCACCGCCGCCATCGGCAGCATGAAGGCCAGGTAGCGCCGGCCGGGATCGGGCAAGGTGACCGCCAGGAACAGCTTGGCCACCGCCAGCCACAGCAGCACCAGCAGCGCCAGCAGCAACAGGCGCCGCCAGGTGCGCAGGCGGGCAGGCTGGAACAGCAACCCGTACAGCGCCAGCGCGCTGCCACCCAGCAGCGACAGCAGCGCCGCCGCGGCGAAGTCGGCCCGGCCCGGCGGTCGCCCCGCCACCCCGCCCGGCAGGCCGCCGCCCTGGACCACCGTCGCCACCAGCACGGTCAGCGCCGCGCTCAGCGCCAGCGCGAAGATGCCGGCGCCCCAGCGCGAGGCCACGAACCTGTCTTTCCTGCCTTCGGTGGGCGACTTCACGGGTGAGCCGCACGCTCCCGGGGGCTCGGGACAGATTCTACGACATACCGGCGACCGCGCGCACGGGCGCGATGACGCTGCACCCCTATGCAGTTCTCTCTATGTTCGCGCCGGCCGCGCCGCCGTAGCTGTGGTGCAGGAGGTGACGCTCATGTCCAGACCCATCCGATTCTTGGCGCACGTCGCGCTGTTCACCCTGGCGATCGCGGGCGCTCTGCTCGTGGCACCCCGGCAAGCAGAGGCCTTGCAGATCCGCACCAACCCGTTCGGCAACCGGCCCACCACCGTGGTGATGGGGAGCATCGGCAACGACATCTGGCTGCTCTACACGGCCAGCGAGCAGGAGTGCCGCTGGGAGTACGTCGGCGACCAGGACAACGGCCTTCTGGACGACTACCAGATCGATGGCGGCGATGGCAACGACCTGATGTACGAGCTGGGACCGGACCCCGACGCCGTGCTGATCAAGTGCGGCCAGGTGCTGGGCTTCGTGGCGGCGGGGGGCAAGCGGGTATCGCTCCATGGCCGGGGCGGCAACGACTACATCGAGACCGGTTTCAATCCCACCGAGATGTTCGGCGGGGACGGCAACGACATCCTGCTGACAGCTCGGGGCGACGCCTTCCTGTCCGGCGGTCCCGGCAACGACACGTTGATCTCGCAGTCGCCGGTGGGATTCGAGACCTTCATCGGCGGTCCCGGACGCGATTGCATCTTCGACGAGGGCGCCAATGCCTCGGTGGTCGACTGCGGCGGTCAGAGTCGGGATCGCTCGAACATCCCCGACCCCAGCTGCCCGCTGCTGGTGGACAGCTGTAACTGATCGCACCCCTAGGCAATTTTCTCTATGTTCGAGCCGAGCAGGGAATCGTAGCTGTGGAGCGGAGGTGACCCCATGTCCACGTCGATCCGCTACCTGTTCAGAGCCACGCTGCCCATCGTGGCGCTCGCCGCCGCCCTGCTCGGCTCTCCGTCTCGCGCTCAGGCGGTGCAAGTCCGCACCAACCCGTTCGGCGACCGCCCCACCACGATCGTGATCGGAGCCATCGGCAACGACACCTGGCTGCTGTTCACGGCCAGCGAGCAGGAGTGCCGCTGGGAGCACATCGGTGACATCAAACACGGGCTGGTGGACGACTTCCAGGTCGACGGCGGCAACGGCAGTGACACCATGATCGAGATGGGGCTGATCCCCGACGCCGAGCTGTTCATCTGCGGTTTTTCCATGACCGACCCGTTCCCCGGCGGCAAGCGCGTCTCCTTCAACGGGCGCGGCGGAAACGACTACATCGAGACCGGATTCGATCCGGCCGACCTGTTCGGCGGTGACGGGAACGACTGGCTGCAGACCGGCCGCTTCGATGCTTTCGTGTCCGGCGGTCCCGGCAACGACACCTTGATCTCGAATTCGACGCAGGGGATGGAGAACTTCTTCGGCGGTCCCGGGCGCGACTGCATCTTCGACGAGAGCGGCAGCGCCGCCACCGTCAACTGCGGCGGCCAGAGCCGCGATCGTTCCAACATCCCCGACCCCAGCTGTCCGCTGCTGGTGACCGATTGCAGCTGACCGCTACGCCGAGGCCACCGGGTGGTCGACGATCTCCTCGCGCTTGGCGTCCCAGTAGATGCGCTTGCCGGTGACCTCGGCGCGGAAGGCCATCATCGACGCCACCGAGTGGGCGTAGCCGCTCAGCAGATCGGCGTTGGGGGTCTGGCGGGTGCGCAGGCACTCGAGCCAGTTCTGGACGTGGTTGACCGGGTTGACCGGCGGCAGCGCGATCTCTTCCTTGATCTTCTCGGGCCGGGTGCCGCCGCCCAGCGGGCGGACCAGGTACCCGGCCCCCTCGCCGGTGCCACGCTCGATGGTGCCGTTCTGCCCGTAATAGCGGATGTGCCCGGGGTAGTCGTTGCCGAACATCGCTGCGTAGTCGAACAGGAAGCCGCGCGGGTAGACGAAGCTGGCGTGGAAGGTGTCCGGGTTCTCGCGCCCGTCCTTGTACAGCATCACCCCGCCGCTGGCCACCACGCTGACCGGGAAGTGGTCGTCCATCACGTGGTGCACGCCCGCCACCGCGTGGGTCAGCCACTGGTCGCAGATGCCGTTCGAGAACTCGCGGTACAGGCGAAATTCGAAATACAGCTGCGGGTCGAACGCGCGCGATCGCCGCCCCATCAGCCAGGCCTTCCAGTCGGTGTCCGCCTCGCGGATCTCCTTGACCGCGGGGATGGGCCGCCAGCGCGGCCCGTTGAAGCTGCCCTCGTGCGAGACCCGGGTGATGGTGCCCAGCTTGCCCGAGCGCACGAAGGCGCGCGCGGCCTGGTAGTTACCGGTGCTCATCCCCTGGGTCCCCAGCTGCACCACCTGCCGCGAGGCCCTGGCGATCCGGTAGGCCGCCTTCAGCTCCGACAGCACGTTGCCCATCGGCTTCTCCAGGAACACGTCCTTGCCCGCCTTGATCGCCTGCACCAGCTGGCGCGCGTGCTGGTGATCGGGCGTCGCGATCATCACCGCGTCGATATCCTTGCGGGCCAGCACCTCGTCGTGGTGCTGGACCTTCTGCGGCTCGCGCCCGGACAGCTCCTTGACCAGGGCGACGGCGGCGTCGGCGCGCCTGTTCCACAGCTCGCAGACCACGGGCATCTCGGCGTTCAGCGGGCCGGCAAAGCGGTGGAAGCTGCGGATCAGCCCGATGCCCTGGGTGCCGGGGCCGATCATCGCCACCCGCAGCCGGTCATTCGCGCCGGCGATGCGCGCGGCCGCGGCGGCGGTGGTCCCGGAAATCACGAAGCTGCGTCGGTTCATCGCCATCGCGGATCTCCCTGGGGTTTCCCCCGGTTGCCGCACTCCAGCGCGGCGGAGACCCGAGGGGGAGCGCGACTCTAGGAACCGCGGGCGCGACCGGTCAACGCCAAAGTCATGTCCAACCTGGTCGCCTGGGTAACGTTTTCACTTTCTTTGTGCGATTAACGATGTAAAATAAACTACAAAACCAAATCATGAAAAAACCGACGGTCGACGCAGAACCGCCGCAAGCGCACGCCCCTATCGACAGCGAATCGACGCGGGTCGCCTTCCCGTCGCGGTTTCACGTGCTGAGGCGGGTGGGGGCGGGCGGAATGGCCGAGGTGTTCGTGGCCATGCGCCGCGAGGAGGACGGCAGCGCGCACCCGGTGGTGATCAAGCGGCCACTGCCCGAGCTGGCCGCGCAGGCCGAGTTCCTCAACATGTTCACCGACGAGGCGCGCATCGCCTCGGTGCTGGACCACCCGAACGTCGCCCGCGTGCTGGAGATCGTCAAGCAGCCCGACGGCTGCCTGCTGGTGCTCGAGCTGGTCGACGGGCGGGCGCTGTCGGCGGTGATGGTGCGGGGCGAGCGGATCGGCCGCCGCTTCGACGCCCGGATGTCCGCGTTCATCATCGCGCGCGCGGCCGAGGGCCTGCACTACGCCCACACCTACAAGGATGCCGACGGCAAGCCGCTGCACATCGTCCACCGCGACGTCTCGCCCCAGAACATCCTGATCTCGTTTTCCGGCCAGGTGAAGGTGATCGACTTCGGTATCGCCCAGGCGCTGGGCCGGGTGACGCGCACCAAGACCGGCGCCCGCAAGGGCAAGAGCGGCTACATGGCCCCCGAGCAGGCCAAGGGCCTGCCGCAGGACGCGCGGGTCGACGTGTTCGGGCTGGGCATCGTGCTGTGGGAGCTGCTGTGCGGCCGCCGCCTGTTCGTCCGCCCCGACGAGTACCGGATCATGAACGCGCTGCTGGTCGACCCGGTGCCGCGGCCCTCCGAGTATTCGGCGGTCCCGCCCGCGCTGGAGACCATCGTGATGAAGGCGCTGGAGCGGGACCCCAAGAACCGCTACGCCACCGCCGAGGAGCTGCGCGAGGACCTGGACACCTTCGTCAAGAGCAGCGGCGGCGTCCAGCCGCGCGAGCTGGGCGACACGGTCCAGTCCTTCTTCCCCGACGAGGGCTCGCTGCTGGAACCCCAGGTGGAGGGCACCGTCCGCCGCCGCCGCCCGGCCGGGCCCACCTTGCCGACGGTGCCGGCGGTGGCCGCGGTGGTGGCCCGGGTGCTGGACCGCCGCCGGGCGGTGATGGCCGCCAGCGCGGTGGGCAGCCTGGTGGTGGGCATGATGCTGGGCTCGGTGTTCGGCCACCTGCGCTTCCGCAGCGCCACCGCCTACGCCTCGGCCCCCGTCCCGCGCGCGTCGATCGAATACGAACGCCTGGAACGCACGCCCCCCAACTTCGACGTGGCAGTGCCCGAGGTGGACGTGCAGACCGCCGCCGGCCTACCCCGCCAGGGCCGCGGCTCCCCGATCCGCTGATCGCTACGCCATCATCGGCGCCAGCAACCCGGTGGGCACCCCGGGATCCCCGAAGTCCGTCACCGGGGTGGCGGCGGCGCGGCCGCCCAGGGCGCCGGTGATCATCGTGTTCAGGAACAG
>JBKPRZ010000053.1:0-3969 GCA_046734815.1 Myxococcota bacterium
GTGTCGCGCCCACCGTCGCCGCTGGCCGCCGGTCGCAGCGGACCGATGATCCCGCCGTCGCCCGGCTGCCAGTCGGCCGCGCAGGTAGCCGCCGGCTTCTTGACCGGGCTGGCCGCGCAGAAGTCGGTCCAGGTCCCGTTGCCGGTCCCGCCTGGATCGGTGGGGAAGCGATCGCACCCGGGCCCGTCCTCCCAGCCGCCGCTGGCGTTGTGGCAAGGCGTGAGATCCAGACCGGAGGTCTGCTCCAGCCAGGCGATGTGTGGCGAGATCAAGGTGTAGATCGCGACGTTGTTGCCCGAAGCCCGGCTGGCCACCCCGAACGTGCGCCAGGTGCCGTCCGGCATCTGGATGTACGCCGGGCCACCCGAGTCGCCCGAGCCCGCGGTGGTCCCCTGCCCGCGCAGGAACACCTCGGCCCCGTTGCGGACCGAGGTGATCGTCATTTTGCCGACGAACTTGCGGCCGTTGTTGGGGGCGCCGAACCCGGCGATGACGATCGATTTGCCCACCTGGATCACCTGCTCCGCCTCGCAGGCGGACAGCACCGGCACGATGGGCACGTTGTCGATCGGCTCCTGCAGCAGGCAGAAGGCGATGTCGTAGGCGCCGGTCTGGCCGGCCTGCGTGTATTGCGGCGGCCGCCGGCACAGCTGCCGCTGGACGCTCTTCACGAACGGCGCCGCCTCGCCCACGTTGGCCACGCCCGTCATCTGCATGTCCTGCACGCAGTGGGCGGCGGTGGTGGTCAGCCGGGGGTGCACCAGGGTGGCGCTGCAGCCGCGGCCGAACAGGCAGTTGGGCCACATGCAGGTGGTCGCGGCCTGGCCGCCCACCACCGGCTGCGCGACGGTCTCCACGCCGTCGGCCCCGACCGCGCCGTCATCGTCGCCGACGCAGGCGCCGCCCAGCGCCAGCGCGGCGGCCCCGGCAAACAGGCACACTCCCGTCTTCATGCCGCGTTACACGGCGCCGGTCGTCGGTTTGTTCCGGGCCGGGTTCCCGGCCGCTCAGCGGCGCTTGCGCCGGCCCGACCGCGCCTTCGAGGGCGGCGTCTTGGCGCTGGCCGCGGTCAGCTTGCCCGATTCCGCCGGCTGGGACGCCGACGACAGCACGGTGCTGCGCGGCCGGATCATCATCACGTTGGGCGACGCCGCCTTGCCGTTGGAGGCCGCCAGCTCGCCCTTGCCGTCGCGGGCCTCGACGTAATACTGCAACACCTTGCCGGTCACGCGCTCGCCGGGTATGGCCGCCTGGTACCACCCCTTCTTCGAGCGCTCCATCAGCAACGAGTTGTAGTGGACCGATCCGCTCGGCCGGTAATAGAGGGCCAGCTCTTTGGCTTTCACCTGGCTCTGCGGCGCACAGTGGATGTAGAGGTCCTGGCCCGCCGTCGATTCGTCGGCGCTGGGACAGAAGATCGGCTGCGGGATGCTGGCCGGCATCTCCGGGCCCTCGGCCATCTTGTCGCGCGACAGGCGCTCTTTCTTGTCCTTGTCCTGGCGGTCGCGGTCCTGGGCCTCCAGCTTCTCGCGCGCCTCGCGCTCCTTCCTCTCGCGGTCGCGCGACTCGATCAGCTGCTTGTCCAGATCCTGGTTGATCTTCTGCAGCCGCTCCTTCTCTGCGCGCTCTTTCTTCTCGCGGTCCTGGGCCTCGGCCAGCTGCTTTTGCAGGTCTTGCTTCTCCTGCTGCAGCTTCTCTTTGCCCTCGCGCTCCTTCTTCTCACGGTCCTGGGCGGCGTTGAGGTTCTTGCTCAGCTGATCGCGCTCCTGCTGCGCCTTCTGCTCGTGCTCCTGCGCCTGCCGCTCCTTCTCGCGGAAGACCGCCGCCGCGTCCTTCTCCCGGGCCTTCGCCGCCGCCACCGCTGCATCCTCCGCCGCGCTCTTGCCCGCCGGCTTCGCCTCGGCCGGCGCCTTTGCCTCCGCCGGTGCCTTCGCCTCGGCCGCGCCCGCCGCCCCCGTCCCTCCGCGCACAGCCTCCAGCACGCGCAACGCCCCCGGGGTGGCCAGCGCCCCGGTCAGCTGCGCCTCGGGCTGGATGCGCAAGGCCAGCCCGAAGTACCGGCGCGCTCGGTCCTCGTCCTTCAGCCCCTCGGCCGAGACCGCCCCCAGGTGCAGATACACGCGCGCCATCAGCGCGTGCGCCTCCAGCGCGTTCTCCTTGCCCAGCACCACCGCCTCCAGCAGCTGCGTCTTGGCCTTCTGCACATCGCCCGCCTGGAACGACGACAGCGCCGTCGCGTCCATCGCCTCCATCTTCTTCAGCGCCGCCTGCTCGTCGGCGCGCGCCCCCTGTGAGAGCGCGAGCCAGAGAAAAAATCCGGCGAAACATGCGCGAACGGTCATGGCGCCTCCGTGAAGGGGGTTGGTTTGACCCAGGTATATCCCGAGCGGCCGCCGATGATAAGCTGGGCGGGGATGCGTCGCACGGCCGCGATGAGGGCGAAACGACAGCTCGCCCGCGCCGCACGCCGCTGGGCGTCGGCTGCTCTGCTCCTGCTGACCGCGCTGCCCGCCTGCGACGAGCCCTGCTGCACGGTCGACAGCCACCCGATCCAACTGCAGCGCGGGCCCTCCGGCGAGCTGCTGGTGCGCATCCGCGCCGACGGGGACCCCGATCTGGCGGTGCTGGACACGGGAACCCCGGTGACCCTCTGGAACACGGGCGACCCGACCGTGCCCACGCGGGTGGTCCGCCGGGATCTGCGCCTGCTCGGCCCCGCAGTCCCCGACAACCAGGCCCCGACCCGCGCTCTGCTGCGGGGGGTGCTGACCATCGAGGCCTCGCTCGGCGCGCTCACGGCTGTCGATCAGCGTCCCCTGCGCCCGCGGGCCATCGTCGGCGGTGATCTGCTCACCCTGTTCTCGGTGGAGATCGATTTCACCCAGCCTGCCGTGACGTTCTGGGACCACCAGCCCTCCGGTGACAGCTTCCTCGCCGCCGCCGGCTACGCGGTCCTGCATCTGCCCCGGCGGGGAGGCGGCCAGCTGGTGGTCCTGGATCCCACCGACAGCATCGGACAGAGCCCGCCCCACCGCTTTCCTCCCAGCCGCATGCTCGTGCGTGCCTGCGCCGCCGCGAAGCCGTTCGACCGCGAGGAGCCGCTGCCCCAGAGCTGCTGCGCCAGCAACGAGCGTCGGCTCAGCACCGGCGCCGATCTGTCCCTGCTGATCGCCACCGGGGTGGGCCCGCTGGTGCTCGGGCGCGCGGCCTGGCAGCGGATCCTGTCGCACCTGCCCCCCGGCACCAATCCCGTTCTGGTCCAGCGGCCGTTGTCGGTCGCAAACTTCGATCAGCCCATCCCCGCTGCCTTCACCCGGCTGCCCGGCCTGGCGCTGGTGGATCGCGAGGCCGACCTGGGCGGCGATCCGGGGCCTTGCGCCGAGCTGGCCCGCTCGCGCCGGCTGGAACAGGTCGCCCTCAGCCAGAGCCGCAACGCCGACCGGGCCGCCTGCGCCTTCCCCTGCGACCTCGATCCCAAGGACACCAGCCGCGCCCAGAACTCGGCCGCCTACCTCCAGCTCGACGGCGATCTGGAAGTGGCGATCATCGACGACACCACGGCGCTGCTGCAGTCGGTGCGCACCGAGGTGCGCCCCTCGGGCCCGGAGGTGGACGGGTTGCTCGGCGCCGCCGCCCTCGCCCGGGTCCGGGTCGAGCTCGACTACGTGGGCAGCCAGCCACGCGGGATCTTCTCCTGCGACTCCGGCACACCCACCTCACCTGCCACCACCCCCGCCCCCAGCTGCCGGGCCGTCGCCCGCTGTCCGCGCCTGCCCGGCAAGGGACCCCGGCGGACCTGCTTCGGCCTGCCCGCGCACGGGCTGCCCAACATATGCGAAAATGTTGGTGCGTGCGACGAGTGATTGGCCTGGCGCCGCTCCTGCTGCTCAACCTGTGGGGGCCTGAAGGCGCAGCCGCGCAGCCCGGCCCCGCCCATCCGCCGCCGCTGGGCGGCCCGCGCGTGACCCC
>JBKPRZ010000054.1:0-5051 GCA_046734815.1 Myxococcota bacterium
GCCTACCGCTGCCGCCACGCCGACTGCGACGCCGTGGCGTCCATCCTGGCCAGCCTGGCGGACGTGCAGGTGTCCCGGGGACCGGCGCCGGAAGGTGCGCGCAACCGGCCGACGGCTCCGTCCGCCCCCGCCCCCGCCCCGCCCCCCGTCGGGACGCGGCCGGCGGCGGCACCGTTGTTTGCGGGGGAGGTGCGCGTGACGTCCGACCCGAGCACCAATTCGCTGCTGGTGCTGTCCTCGCTGGACGACTTTCGCACCTTGCGCCGGCTGATCGAGGAGGTCGACGTCCCCCGCAAGCAGGTGTTCGTCGAGGCCACCATCCTGGAGGTGGTCCGCCGCAAGGACCGCAAGGTGGGGGTCGCGTACCACGGGGGCAGCCTCCTGGGAACCAACGGCGCCGGCATGGGCGTGGGCGGCTTCAACGCCGGCACCACCTTGCTGATGGACAAGGACAGCCTGGGCTCGGCCCTGGTGGGGCTGTCCGGGCTCGCGGTCGGTGCGCCGCTGAAGAACGTGGCCGCGCTGCTCGGTCTGCCGGTGGGCTCGGTGCCGTCGCTGGGCGCGTTCATCCAGCTTCTGCAACGGGACGAGGACGTCAATCTGGTCGCCAATCCCAATCTCCTGATCACCAACAACTTCGAGGGCGAGCTGTCGGTCGGCCAGAAGGTCCCGGTCCAGGGTGCTTACACCACCGCCATCAACGGGACCAACCTGGCCAGCCTGGTCCCCAACGTCTCGGTCAACCGCGAAGAGGTCGCGCTGGTCCTGCGGCTGACGCCGCACGTGAACGACGACGGGCTGATCCGCCTGGAGATCGATCAGGAGCTGTCCGAGCTGGGCGCCGCCACGCCGCTGGGGCCCACCACCAGCAAGCGCACCGCCCACACCACGGTGTTCGCGCGCGACCAGCAGACGGTGGTCATCGGCGGGCTGCAACGCGAACGTCAGACCGACAGCGCCGACAAGGTGCCGCTGCTGGGGGACATCCCGGTGCTCGGCTTCCTGTTCCGGAGCACCCAGAGGGTCGTCGAGAAACAGAACATCATCCTGGCCCTCACGCCCTACGTGATCTCCGATAGCTCCGACCTCACGCGGGTGCTGGAGGCCAAGGTGCGCGACCGGCGGGACTTCCTGCGCCTGTACGGGACGGCCGAGGAACGGCGGCTGCTGCTCGGTCCGCTGGAGCCTGCCAGGAGCCGCGGGCTGCTCGAGCAGATCCACCGCGCGGTCGAGGAGACGGAGGACCCGCGCCCGGCGGGCCCTTCGGCGAGCTCGGACGCGAGCACGGCAGGGTTGCCGCTGCCCGGGTCGTGAGCCGGGTGAGGGCCAGCCCGGCGAAAACAATGCATGCGGGGAAAGCGCGGACCGGGGATCGTCGAACAGGTCCGGCTGTCAGGGCCTCGCGGTTGTCGAAGATCGCGAGCGGTGTAGGCTGGGGTGCATGGTCTTCGATCAGGTGCGGAGTGGGGGGTGTCTGTCCTATCTGGTCGGGTGCTCGGAGACGCGGGCGGCGGTGCTGATCGATCCGGCGCTGGAGCAGATCGATCGCTATCTGGCGCTGGTGGCCGAGCGGGGGCTGCGGCTGCGGTACCTGGTCGACACGCACACCCACGCCGATCACTTCTCGGCGTCGCAGGAGCTGCGCCGGCAGCTGGACCTGCCGGTGGTGATGCCGCGAAAGAGCGTCGCGCCCTTCGTCGACCTGAGGGTGGAAGAGGGCGAAACCGTCATCGTGGGCAAGCTGCGGCTGCGGGTGCTGGAGACGCCCGGGCATACCGACGACTCGATGTCGCTGGTGCTGCCGGACCGGGTGTTCACGGGCGACGCGCTGCTGATTGGCGGCACGGGGCGGACCGACCTTCCCACCGGCAACCCCGAGGTCCTGTACCACAGCCTGTTTGGCAAGCTGCTGACCCTGGATGATTCACTGGCCGTCTATCCGGCGCACGACTACAAGGGGCGCAGCCACTCGACCATCGGCGAGGAGAAGCAGAGCAACCCGCGGCTGCAGCGCAGGGACCGACAGGGCTTCGTCGATCTGATGCGCAGTCTGGATCTGGCGATGCCGCAGCACCTGACCGAGGCGCTGCGGACCAACCGCAGCGGTGGCAAGACCGTGCAGCAGCTGATCGCCGAGGCGGCGCGGGTGGTGCCGTTCATGTCGCTGGAGGAGGTGCGCCGCCACGTCGAGGCGCGCGACCGCGGCCTCCTGTTGCTGGACGTGCGCGAGCGGGACGCCTACCTGGCGGCTCGCCTGCCCGGCGCGATCCACGTACCGCGCGGCGAGCTGGAGCTGCGGGCGGACCAGACGCTGCCCGACCCCACCGCCCGGATCGTGACCTACTGTCGCCTCGGCAAGGTCTCGACCCTGGCGGCGTTCACCTTGCGGACGATGGGCTACACGCGGGTGGTGGCGCTGGACGGCGGGTTCGATGCCTGGCAGCAGGCCGGTTTCCCGGTCGAAAGCGGCACGCCCGCGGCCACCTGACGCCTACCGCGGGAGCTTCCTCATCGTCCAGCTCGTCGCCGCAGGCGGCCGCGGTCAGCGCGAGGGCGGCCAGGGCGATGCGCGGGTTCACCGGTGTCTCCGGTGTCAGCGGGTGCGGCTGAGCGTGAAGCTGTACGCGGCGTTGCCCACGCGCGGGCGGAGGGCGTCGTCCAGCAGCAGCAGGATGTCGCGGCCCACGCGCTGATAGCGGATGGGCGGACCCCCGTCGTCGGGGTGTAGCTCGCAGACGGCGGCGTCGGGGTCGTCGGCGGTGCCGCGGGTGATCGTCCAGCCGCCGGCGGTGTCGATCGGCTCGCTCACGAACAGCTGCCGCAGCAGGTAACGGGTCGGGCTGTCGGTGGCGGCGTCCTGCAGGAGGACCAGAGCGGTCTTGATCTTCACGCAGCTGTCGCAGGGGAATTTGCCCTCGAAGATCCCCATCAGCGAGCCCTCGGCGATGTCGGCCGGGGGAAAAGGCGCCCTCTGCGCGTCAGGCTCCGACCCGCAGCCCGCCAGCGTCGTGCACACGCCGGCAAGCAACAGCGCGGTCATCATCATCATCATCGTCTGTTGGCGATTTCCCCTGCCCTCGAAACCAGCGGCTATGTGTCTGGTCGTCCTGTTCATGGCATCCGACCTCCTGTCCTCGGTGGAGCAAATTGACCTTTTCCGCTCGGCGATCTCCGCTCGGCGGCGAAACGTTGCAAGAAGGAGCGGCGGTGGGTGCGGGTGAGCACCACGGTGGCACCGTCGCTGAGCACCAGGATCGCGTCGCCGTGGGCCCAGGGGTCCAGGCGCACCACTGCCGCCAGGTTCACGATCTCGCTGCGGTGGACGCGCAGGAAGCGCGCCGGATCCAGCCGGCTGGCGATCGCCGTCAAGGTCTGCCGCACCCGGTGCCGGCCGTCGCGGGTGAACACGGTGACGTGCTTGTCGGCGGCGGAGATGCGAACGATCGAATCGAAGGCGATCGGCACCCACCCGGCGTCGGTCTTGACTACCAGCCGGCGCAGCCCCCGGCTGACCACGTCGGCCAGGTCTCCGTCGCGGTAGTGTCCGGCCGCCAGCTGCGCGTCGGCCTTGTCCAGCGCGCGCCGAAAGCGCTCGCCGTCGTAGGGCTTGAGCAGGTAGTCCACCGCGTGTGCGTCGAACGCGCGCAGCGCGTGCTCGTCGTGCGCGGTCGAGAAGATCACCACCAGCTGCGGGGCGGGGCCCAGCGCCTCCAGCACCTCGAAGCCATCCAGGCCCGGCATCTGCACGTCCAGGATCACCAGAGCCGGCCTCAGTCGCTCGATCTCTGCCAGCGCCTGCGGGCCGCTGGCCGCCTCGCCCACCCGTTCGAAGCGGTCGTCGTCGCGCAGCAGACGCGTCACCTTGGCGCGCGCCGGAGCCTCGTCGTCGACCACCAGGACCTTGTGGGCCATCACGGTCCCCCGTCGCTGGCCGGAAAGCGCAGCTCCACCCGGGCGCCGGGCGGGCCACTGCACCGAAGCTGACCGTCGTCGCCGTGAAGCAGCCGCAGGGTCTCGCGCAGCCGGGCCAGCCCGCCGTCGGCCTTGTCCGCCCCGTCGAAACCGCGGCCGTCGTCGTCCACCGTCAGGCAGACCAGCCGCCCCTCGCGCGCACAGGTGATCCTCACCGTCAGGGCGTCCTCCCGTTCGCGGTTGTGCTTGACCGCGTTCTCGACCAGCGTCTGCACCGCGAAGCGCGGCACCCGCTGCGGCTCCAGCTCGCGCGGCGCCAGCCACAACACCGACAGCCGTTCGCCGAAGCGGGCCAGCAGCAGATCGACGTACCGTTCGGTGTGGACGCGCTCCTCGGCAAGGGTCCAGGTGACCGTGCCGGGGGTCAAGGTGGCGCGCAGGATCTGTCCCAGGTTACTCAGCAGCCGTTCGGTGCGGGGCAGGTCCTCGTACATCAACGCGCTCACCGTGTTGAGGGCATTGAACAGGAAATGCGGATTGACCTGGGCCGTGAGCGCGTCCAGCCGCGCCGCCGCCAGCTGCGTGTCCAGGCGAGCCGCGTGCAGCAGCGCCGCCCGCCTTTCTTCCCGGGCACTGAGCAACGTCCAGAACGCCGCCAGGCATCCGTACAGCACCACATCCAGCTGCGCCTCCCACAGCACCTGCAGCCCCAGCGGCCGCGACGAGGCGATACCCGGGATCCACCGATTGAGCACCAGCCGCACGATCAGGATGACAGCGGACTTGACCGCCGAGAAGCAGACGAACGCACCCGCGTGGACCGCCAGCAGGCGCCGCCAGCCCACCCGCGGTCCGGGCGCATTGAGCGCCGCGAACTGGACGATGGGCAACGCCAGCCACGCCCCCAGCGCACCGGTCAGCTGACGCCCCACCGGCGGCAGAAACGGCTGCCCGCTGCCGCCCTCGCGCCGCCAGGCCACCCATTCGGCCAGCCCCTGCAACAGCGCAATCGCCAGGAACACCGCCAGCAACTGCCCCGCCGCCCGCGCCTCGATGCGCGGCCGCTTCCACCCGACCGCCGGAGCGACCCCTGCGCTACCCACGCCACAAACATACTGCAAGCCCCCCCGCCCCTCACC
>JBKPRZ010000055.1:0-14758 GCA_046734815.1 Myxococcota bacterium
GTTAGCCCGCCATCCTCAAGTGAGCGACGCCCTCGCCAGTGGCAGCGACCCCTGAGAGTTCCTCGATGAACCTATCGACGGCCGCCGCCTCTGTCGGAACTGCAACCGTCGCCTCCTGTGGCGCGTCTCCGAAGTTATCGCCGGCGACCATCCAGCGAACCAGCGATTCCTGGCGGTGACCACCACCTCGATGAGGTCCGGGTCGCTGTAGACGGCCTCGATCGTCAACCCTTCTTCGTTCATCCGGTACTCCTCAGGCTAACGACCTGACGTTAAGGTGCGAACGGCCGACCGAGCGAAGCGAGGGAGGCGTTCGTCAGCTTCAACGGCGGGTTAGCCGCCGCTTCGGCCTAGCGGGCGGCTTCCTTCGGAGCTGGGAGCGGAGAGCGTCGTTCACCGCCTTGGCGGTCCTGAAGACCTCGGCAACGTCGGGCGCCAACACCACTACGTTGGACCCTTCGGCGAACCGTGCGGCGTACTTGCCGCGTACTGCCTTGGAAAAGTCGTACTCCGCCCTCATCTCATCATCGTCGTCGCGCTTCTTCTGCTTCCTAGCCGCCGGCATAGGTCCTCCGCTCGCGCTTCGTGGCACTGATCAATCGGACGCTCTCGCCGCGGTCGGTGTGGGCGACGACCACAAGGAGCCCCGCGTGGGTGGCACCGAGAAGTACAAACCGGTCTTCCTCGTCCGAATGGTCGGGATCGAAGGCCGTGACGACTGCGGATCCCCGAACGCCGTCGCAGCCTCCTCGAACGAGACTCCATGCTTTTCGAGATTCCTCTTGGCCTTCTTGGGATCCCACTCGAACCGCATCTTCGAAGTCTCAGGCTCGTGCGGCTAACGATCTGTCATTCAGCTGCGAGCAATCGAGGGAGCGAAGCGACCGACGTGGTCGTCCGCTGCAATGACGGGTTATCCGGCGCCGCCATGTGCGCGTGCGTGCTGCCAGGCTGCGACGTCTGCAAGTTTCACCTCCAGTTCGCGGTCGAGCGTCTCGCCGAAATCGTACCCGGTCATGAAGTCTACCGGAATCTGTGCTCCGTCAGGCCCAAGGAGCCGCAGGTCGAGGGCGTCCCGTTCGGACCACAACTGGGTGACGCCGGCGCGAGCGCCTGCCATCCATCGAACGTGGCTGATATGGAATCACGGTTGCTCAATCAACCCGAAGTAAGAAACGATAGTACGTATCCGTTGATGTCGCGGATCCCAAACTGGCGACCCCACGGTCGGTCGGTAGGCTCCTCGACGACCTCAACACCGCGCGACTTGAACTCGCGAAAGAGCTCATCCATACCGTCTCCGATGTGCATGTAGATCGAGCACGTCTTCTGGGCCAAGAGGCTCGACTCGGCCTTTTGAAACCGGATGCGGGCCGCGCTCGCGTGGTCCCGGTCGCCAGATGACACGCGGGCGTGCGTCGGCGGACTACCCCAGTCGAAATCAAGGTGGAATCCGAGGACATCGCAGTAGAAGTCCACGGTCTTTTTCACGTCATCAACCATCAGCACTGCCTGGGCGCCGTGAAGCTGATGGCGGTCGGTTGCCTCGGTCGCGTTCATCGCTTCTCCTTGTCTGCCCAACGATACTGCCGTTCAGCGGCGGAGGCGAGAGTGAGCGAAGCGAGCGACGCGTCCGTGCGCTGCAACGGTGGGTTCGACAGCTTTCTCACAGTCTAATGTTGAGGGCTCGGCAACCAGAGCAGTCTACGAGCTCACCGGCGGGAAGCTGGGCGGCGCACCAGTGGCAGACGCCCTCCTCGCGGACGAGATGCTGATAGAACCCTTTCGCCTCGACAAGTCCGACGCCCGTGTCCTCGCGAACCAAGCGGAGGATGTCGATCCTCCGGTTCGCGGCCTGAGCTTCCGTCACACGCTGACGCCCGACCGGGGAGAGAGGACCGGCTATCGGAAACGTCGAACGGCACCGAAGGCACGGCATCTCGCGTGACCGAAGTTCCGCCCAAGTCAGCATGGTTCCCTGTCTGCCGAACGACACGGGCGCTCAGCAGCGAAGCCCGTCCAGATGGTCAATCTACCAAGAAGCTCAGAGTCCCACGGTGTGCGGATGTTCCGGGTGGAACGTCGCGGGCTTCGGCTGCTGCAACGCCTGGTTGGGCGGCACTCAGGTACGACGGACGACCGAGAGATCCTCAACGTCCGGCCAGCACGACAAGGTATCCGTCAGGGTCGCGTAACCAGATCTCGCGATGACCCGCGTTCGGGTTGACGTGAACATCGGTAACGATCGTCGCCAGAGCCTTCCGGATGCGCGCGACCGCAGCATCCAGTTCTTCGACCTCGAACCAGACCGCGACGCCGTTGCCTAACGGCACGCCCGGCTTCGCGAGGCCTCCGTGGTGATGTGCCTCCTCGAGCGCATGCAACTGCAGGACCATCTGCCCCTCGATTACGAGTTGCTCGTACTCGTCGCCGCCATGACCGCTCGTCGCTCCCAGCACTTTTTGGTACCAGAGACTCGCTGCCGGCACATCGCGAACGGCGAGCAGTGGCTGAGGCGCGACAGCTATCTTTCGTGGACGACTCATGAGTACAGGGCCTGGCGGATGTCTGCCCAACGTGGCATTCAGCGCTGCATTTCCATGTTAGCCAGCGATCGGTCGGAAGTCTGTGAACTCTTGAAGCAGCGACCAGAACCGAGCCCACGCTTCCTCGTCGTTCTCTGAGGCGTGGCGGATCGCGCGAATCGGACCTTGGCCGACGTAGGCTTCCTCCGTTCGGGGGCTGAGGTGGCGCGCTCGTGTGGCGGCGCGCACGGTCCATCAGACGAGGTGGTCGAACCGACGGCCCGGGTGGCGGCGCTGAGGGGAACGGCCGCGGGCGAATGCGCTGGGGGGCAGGCGCGGCTCTGACGCCCCCCTACAGAAATCGCGCCGGTTGCTGGGCGCTGAGGCGGCCATCCTGCAGGTGCAGCGCGTGGGGCAGCCGGGCGGCTACGGCGGGGTCGTGGGTTGCCACCAGCAGCGCTGCGCCCTGGGCGCGTACCTCGTCCAGGGCGGTGAGGACGGCGGCGGCGGCGTCGGAATCCAGGCTGCCGGTGGGCTCGTCGGCCAGGACGACGGCGGGCTGGTTGATGAGGGCGCGGGCGATGGCTACCCGCTGGGCTTCGCCCACCGACAGCACGGCGGCGCGCGTGTCGGCGCGGGCGGCGAGGCCGAAGCGGGACAGGAGCTCGCCGGCGGTGCGGAGGGCGAGGGCGCGGTCGCCGTGGAGGCGCCAGGCGGGCAGGCTGATGTTGTCCCGGGCGGTCAGATGGGGCAAGAGGTTGCTCCGCTGGAACACGAAGCCGATGCGCGACAGACGAAGGGCGGCGCGCTCGCGGGCGCTCGACCGCCAGGCGTCGCGGCCGTCGATGATCACGCGGCCGCTGCTGGGGCGGTCCAGCAGGGCCAGCATCTGCATCAGCGTGGTCTTGCCAGAACCGCTGGGGCCGGTGAGGGCCACGCCGTCGCCGGCGCTCAGGGCCAGGGTCACGTCGGCCACCACGTCGCGCGATTCGTGCCGGCGCGCCAGCGACTGGCCTTCCAGCACGGTGGCGGCGGCGGTCATCCCAGCTCCCGCAGCACCGGGGCGGGATCCACCCGGGCTGCCCGCCAGGCGGGATAGATGGCCGCGGCCAGCGCGGCCACCAGCACCAGCAGCGACGACCGCAGGATCACGCCCACCGTCAGCAGCGGCCGCACCACGAAGCTGTGCCACACGAACACGGGGTGGTGCTCGAACACGCCCACCAGCGCGTAGCCCAGCAGGATCCCCAGGCCGCAGCCGATCACACCCAGGAGCAGCGCCTGGCTGACGATCACCAGGAACAGCTCGACCCGCGAAAAACCCAGCGCCGACAGCAGGGCGGCCTCGCGCCGCTGCTGCAGCGCCGAGATGTACAGCAGCGCCGCCACCGGGATGGCCACGGCAAAGAACACCATGCTGGCCGACACGCGCCCGATGGCGGCGCTGGCCTGGATCGATGCGCGCAGCATCGGCGAATCGTCCACCCAGCTGCGCGCCACCGTGCCGGGGGCGGCGGCCTCCACCGCCTTGGCCAGCCCCTCGGCGCCGAAGGGGCGGTCGTCGTACACGAACAGGACCGAGGCGGCGTCGGGCTCGCCCAGCTCGCCGGCCAGGAAGGTGCGGTCGACGTAGACCGGATCGAATGCGCCAAAGAAACCGCCGATAACCCCGCGCACGGTCAGGTCGAAACGGCCGATGCCCTGGTCGTCCAGCGCCGCTCGCGGGGCGACCGTGAAGATCACCCGCAGCGAGACGCGGTCGCCGACCTGCACGCCCAGCCGTTCGGCCGCGCTGGCGCCGATCAGCACGCCGTCGCGGTCGCCGCGGACGAGGTGCGCGCCTGCCACCAGACGGTAGGGCCGCCGGGGCGAATCGGGGTCCAGCCCGGCCACTGGCAGGCTGAGATAGCGGCCGGCGTGGCCCAGCGCGCCCGGCAACATCAGCACGGGCACCACCGCCTTCACCCCGGACACCGTGCGCGCGCGCGCCGCCACGGCGGCGCTCTCGGCGAAGCGGTCGCCGCGCGCCGGCCGCACCCGCACGTCGCCCCAGCCCGAGGCCACGCCGTAGCCGAGCAGCTCGCCGGTGTACCCGGCCAGGTTGGCGGCGTTGGGGATCTGGAAGCCGACGCCGGCGGCGGCGGCGATGACCAGCAGCGCGGCTATCAGCCGGTGCCCGCGGCTGTTCTGCCAGGCCATCCACGCCAGCAGCCGCAGGCGGATGCGGCTCTGGGCGCCGGTTCCGGAGCTTTCCAAGCCGCGGCGAGTATACGGGGAATTTTCCCCCTGCCCACCGTCTCGAGGTGGTCCACTGCCCACTGTCTCGAAGACGCGTCCACCCCGGGGAGGTTCACATGAGGTCAGGTTCCCGCCACCGTCTGCCAGGGTCTCTGGCGCTGCTCTTGCTGGGGGCCAGCTCGCTGGCCACGCGCGCCGCCCAGGCGGGCATCCGGTTCCAGCAGGCCGAAGCGGCGCAGGTGTTCCACGGCACGACCGAGATCACCAACGCCCGCTACACCGGGCCCGGCTACGTCAACCTGGCCGATGAGGTGGGCAGCTACGTCGAGTGGACCGTGCCGGCCACCCAGGCGGGCAGCCAGACCCTGAAGTTCCGTTTCGCCAACGGCAACAACGGCAAGAAGAAGCCGCCCACCTTCGAGCTGCGGGTCAACGGCAGCGTGGTGTCGACCTTCAGCTTCCCGTCGACGGGCGGCTGGGCGACCTGGCAGATGCTGGCCCGGGATGTGGCGCTCGCCGCCGGCGACAACCAGGTCCGGCTGACCAGCACCAGCGCCAACGGCGGACCCAACCTGGATCGCCTGGACGCCGACGACCACCTGGCCACCACCGCCACCGACTGGAGCCTCATCCTTGTCGAGTCGACCATGGCCCGCAACCGCACCGCCTCGTCGCTGGGCGGCTGGGCCTATTACACGGCCCTGTTCCTGCGCGGGGTGCTGGCGCTGCACCAGCGCACCGGCGACGCGCGCTACTTCGACTACGTCAAGGCCTGGGTGGACGCGCACGTCAGCGCCAGCGGGGTCATCGACGTGCCGCTGGACAAGCTGGACAACTTCATGCCCGGGCACCTGCTGCTGAGCCTGCACCAGGCCACCGGCGCGGCGAGATACAAGGCCGCCGCCGACAGCATCCGCGCGCGCTTCGACAGCTACCCGCGCACCTCGGACCGCGGGCTGTGGCACAAGGAGATCACGCCCTGGCAGCTGTGGCTGGATGGGGTGTTCATGGCCAACCCGTTCCTGATGCGCTACGGGCTGGCCTACGGCGACGCCGCCTACGCGCAGGACGAGGCGACCAGCCAGATCACCATCGACGCCGGCCACCTGACCGATCCGACCACCGGCCTCCTCTATCACGGCTACGATGAGAGCGGGCAGGCCAGCTGGGCCGACCCGGTCACCCACCACTCGCCCGAGTTCTGGTGCCGCTCGCTGGGCTGGTACGGGATGGCCATCGTCGACGTGCTGGACCTGCTGCCCGCCGATCACCCGCGGCGCGCGGCGCTGGTCACCACCTTGCAGAACCTGATCGCCGGCCTGGCGCGCTTCCAGGATCCCGCCACCGGGCGCTGGTTCCAGGTGGTGGACAAGGGCCACCTCGCCACCAACTGGCTCGAGACGTCGTGCTCCAGCATGCACACCTACGTGATCTCCAGGGCCATCGAAAAGGGCTACGTCGACGGCAGCCTGGCCACCGCGCGCGACCGCGGGCTGGCGGGCACCCTGGCCAAGATCTCGCTGGGCGCCGACGGCCTGGCCAACCTGACCGACATCTGCGTGGGCACCGCCGTCGGCGACCTCAGCTATTACCTGAACCGCACGCGCGCGACCAATGACTTTCACGGCCTGGGCGCCTTCATCTTGATGTTCGAGCAGCTGAGCAAATAGGACCACCGCCGGCCGCGCGCGACCGACCGGCGGTGGTAAAAGGCGGGCAGCGCCGATGAAGGACGAGGTTCGCGCGCGGGTGGACCGCCTGGGCTTGCCCTGGAACGCCTTCGACACCGATCCCTACGGGATCACCAAGCGCGATCTGGTCTGGTTCTTCACGGCAGCCACCTTCCTTTACCGGCGCTATTTCCGGGTGCAGACGGTGGGCCTGGAAAACGTGCCGGTGCAGGGGCGAGCCATGCTGGTGGGCAACCACTCGGGCGGGGTGGCGCTGGACGCCCTGATCGTCATGACCGCGCTGTTGATGGAGAAGGACCCGCCGCGCCTGGCGCACGCGATGGCCGAGAAGTTCCTGGCCCGCACGCCCTTTGCCTCCTGGGTGATGGCTCGGGTCGGCCACCTGACCGGCACACCCGAACACGTCGAGCGCCTGCTGGCCGACGATCGCCTGCTGCTGGTCTTCCCGGAAGGCGCGCGCGGGACGGCCAAGTTGTACTGGGAGCAGGATTCGCTGGTCCCGTTCGGCACCGGCTTCATGCGGCTGGCGCTGCAGGCCCGCTGCCCCATCATTCCGTTCGGGTTCGTGGGCGGAGGAGATGCCATCCCGACGGTGATCAACTCGTACCGGCTGGGCCGGCTGCTGGGCACGCCCTACGTGCCGTTCACGCCCTGGCTGGCGCCGCTGCCGTTGCCAGCGCCGCTGGCGGTGCATTTCGGCGCCCCCATCACCTTCGAAGGGCGCGGCAACGAGGACGACGCCATCATGGAGATCAAGGTGGCCGAGGTGAAAGCGCGCATCACCGATCTGATCGCCGCCGGCCGCCGGCGCCTGGCGGGGTCATGAAGGTCCTGGTCACCGGCGCCTCCGGGCTGCTGGCGCGCGCGGTGGTTCAGGAGTTGCGCGCGGGCGGCCACCAGGTGGTGGGCATCGACGCACGACCCTGGCCCGGCGCCCCGGCCGGTGTGACGGTGCACGTGGCCGACGTGCGCAAGCGGCCGGCCGAGGACGTGTTCCGCCGTTTCCGCCCGCACGCGATCATCCACATGGCCACCGTCACCCACCTGCGCGAAAAGAGCGAGGACCGCTACCGCATCAACCTGGGCGGGACCAGCGCGGTCTTCGATCGCGCCGACGCTTACGGGGCCGAGCAGGTCATCTTCGTCGGGCGGCACACCATCTACGGGGCGGCGGCCGATTCGTCGCTGTACCACAAAGAGCACGAGGCCCCCATCGGCGCGCACACCTTCCCCGAGCTGGCCGACCTGGTGGCGGCGGACCTTTACGCCTGCACCACCCTGTGGCGGCTGCCCAAGCTGCAATCCTGCGTGCTGCGGGTCTGCTACACCCTGGGCGCCGCCGGTCACGGCACCCTGGCGGCCTACCTGCGCCAGCCGCGCGTGCCCACGGTGATGGGCTTCGATCCGCTGTTCCAGGTGATGCACGAGGGGGACGTCGCCGCCGCGATCGTCACCGCCCTGGACAAGCGGCTGCACGGGGTGTTCAACGTCGGCGGACCGACGCCGCTGCCGCTGAGCACCCTGATCCGCGCGGTCGGGCACACGCCGGTGCCGATCCCGGAACCGCTGCTGCGCCTGCTGTTCGGCCGCTTCGGCCTGCCCTCGCTGCCGCCGGGCGCGGTGGCCCACCTGAAGTACCCGGTGGTGATCGACAGCTCCGCCTTCCGCGCGGCCACCGGCTTCTGCCACCGCCACGACGAGCGGCAGACCATCGACGACTTCCGCCGCTCGCTTCCGCTCCGGGCCTAGCGCTCTGACGTCCGCCCAGCGCGGAGTCTGGCGAGGGCGCGGCGGATCTCGTCGGCGTGGGGCTGCACGGCGAAGCCGTCGCCGGTCTCTTGATGGCCGCGCCAGCTCCAGAACAGCAGCAGGCGGTGGCCGGCGCGGCGGGCGGCGGCCAGCTGGGCGGCGACCTGCCCGGGGCGGACCTGCAGCTCGCCCCAGCCGCCGGGCAGCGGGCCCAGGATGGGCCGAAGCGGCAGGTCGAGGCGGGTGGGGTTGGGGCGGGTCTCGACGAAGGGGTAATAGTGAAGCTGGCCGAGGTCGGTGGCCTCGCGGCCGCGCGCGAAGCGGTCGGGGTCGACGGCGTTGCGGTGGCCGACGGTGGCCAGATCGCCGGCGCGGTGGACCGCCGCGACCAGCTCGGCCACCAGCGCCTGCAGGTCGGCGAAGTGGGCGGGGGTGACCACGGCGGCGGCGTTCTCGGGCTCGTTCATCACGTCCCAGGCCAGGATGTTGCTGTCGCCGGCGTGGGCGCGCACGAAGTCCTCCAGCGCCTTGACCAGCTTGGCCCGCCGGCGCGGGTCGGTGACCAGGTCGGGGCGATCGTTCACCTGCCAGGCGCCGTTGGGGCCGGAACGGGACACGCCGTCGGCCAGGTGAAAATCGAGCAGCACCGGGATCAGCACCACCTGCTCCTCGGCCGCCAGCCGCAGCAGCTCGCGCATGCCGGCGCGCGCGCGGTCGGTGGCGGTCACAGGGTCGCCCTCGGCGTCCAGCACCATGCCGCTGCGCAGGTCCGCGAACAGCCACAGGCGCACCGGCGCGCCCGGCCCGAAGGTCTCGCGGATGCCGCGGAAATCGGCGCGGACCGAATCGCTCACCGCCTGGTCACCCAGGTCCCACAGCCGGTCGTGCCAGCGCGTGCCGCCGTCGAGCATGCGCCCGTAGAGCTGCATCTCCTCGCCCACCGGCGAGCGCGCCGTGGGCCAGGCCAGGTTCACGCCCACCGCCAGCTGCCCGGGCAGCACGCGGCAGCGCTGGCGCAGGCGCACCTCCATTTCCGCCGCCCGCCGGGCCTCCCCGGCCTGCACCGACGGGTCGGGCGGCAGGATGCGGGCGGCGGTGGGCTCGGCACGGAAGCTGACCCGCAGGTCGCGCAGCTCGATGGTGCCGGCGACGGTCTCGCCCTCGCGGTTGAAGCCCTCGACGCTGAGGCCCAGGGCGGTCACGCGACCGGGGTCGAATCCGGCGTCGGCGAACCCCAGCGCGGCCGGCACGTCGACGGTGGGCTCGCCGCGCAGGTCCAGCCAGCCGTCGGTGGCCTGCGGGCGATCGACGATCGGGCTGTGGGGCAGATACAGCCGCCGACCGCGGACGTCGACCAGGAACAGGCGGGCGCGGTGCGGGCGGGCCCAGTTGCGCCGTCCGTCCCCGACGAACTCGGGCGAGACGCGCACCTGCGCCTGCACCGTGCTGCGGTTGCCCCAGGGCACGCGCGCGACGGGGCTGCGGCGCAGGTCGAACCGCAGCTCGCCCCAGCGGCGCGGATCGCCCCAGGTGCTGCCGCGCAGGCGCACGGTCAGGGTGCCGCGGTCCGGTCCGGCGGACACGAAGCGCCGCACCCCCCCGCCGGTCGTGGCCGGCGTGTGCGCGAGGTCCACCGCGAACGCGTCCCCCGGCCCCGGCGCGGACGTGGCCTGCAGCAGCGCCAGCAGCATGAGAGATGGAGGTGCCACCCGTACATCTTATCTGGCGGCGCTCGCGCGCGGAAACGCGTGTCGCGGGCGCGGAAAACGCGCGTCCGCGGTGTGGAAAACTCGCATCGCCGGTGGAAAATGGACCGCCGGTCGGTCAACGTTTGCGGGCCCGTGGACCCCCAGCCCCGACCCACCCCTCCGGCCGGACCGCCCGACGCCGCCGCGTCCCCTCCCTCCGCCGCGTCCCCTGCCGACGGCGCGCCCCCTGCCGCCCCGCCCACCGACGGCGCTGCGGCGAACGCGGTCCACCCGGACACGCATGCGCCCGCCGGGCTGAAGCTGCCGGATCTGCCCAGCCGGCCGCCGCCGCCGCGGGTGTTCAAGCTGCCCTCCCGCTCGTCGATCCGGCGGCTGGTCGCGCTGGCCCGCCCGGAGTGGCCACGTCTTCTGGGGGGCACCTTCTTCCTTCTGATCGGCAGCAGCGCCAGCCTGGCCTACCCGCAGGGCATCCGGGTGGTGATCGACGGGGCCCTGCACGGCACCAGCACCGCCACCATCGATCGGGTCGCGCTGATGATGGCGGCGGTTTCCCTGGTGTTCGGCGTGTCCATCGCCCTGCGCTTCGTCCTGTTCTCGGTGGCGGGCGAACGCGTGGTCTCCCGCCTGCGCGAGACGCTGTACCGGTCGATCATCGATCAGGAGATCGGCTTCTTCGATTCGCGCCGGACCGGCGAGCTGACCAGCCGACTGGCGTCGGACACCGGCGTCCTGCAGAACGCGGTCACGGTCAACGTCTCGATGGCCGTGCGCAGCCTGGCCCAGGCCGCCGGCGGCGTCGCCTTCCTTTTTTACACCTCACCGGTGTTGACCGCGCTGATGCTGGCGGTGGTGCCGGCCGTCGCGCTGGGAGCGGTGATCTACGGGCGGCGCGTGCGGCGACTCGCCCGTGACGTGCAGGACGCCCTGGCGGTGGCGGGCGAGGTGGCCGAGGAGAGCATCGCCGGCGTGCGCACGGTCCGTTCGTTCGCCGCCGAGGAGATCGAGTCCCGCCGCTACGGGGCCGCCATCGACCGGGCGCTGGCCCTGGCTCGCCGGCGGATCCGCGCGGGCGCCACCTTCATGTCGGTGGCCTCCTTCGCCAGCTACGCGGCCGCGGTGGTGGTGTTCTGGTACGGCGGCCGGCTGGTGGTGCACGGGCAGATGACGGTCGGCGCGCTGACCTCGTTCCTGGTCTACACCCTCATCGTCGCCTTCGCGCTGGGCGGCCTGGCCGACCTGTGGGCCGACTTCATGCGCGCCACCGGCGCCGCCGAACGCGTGTTCGAGCTGATGGACCGCGCCCCCGCCATCCCCCCGCGCGGCGGGCTGGTGCCGGCCGACGGCGCTCCCCAGGGGCGGCTCGAGCTGCAGCAGGTGCGCTTCTCTTACCCCATGCGCTCCGAGGTGGTGGTGCTCGACGGCCTCGACCTGGCGCTCGACCCCGGGCAGGTGGTCGCGGTGGTGGGTCCCTCGGGTGCCGGCAAATCCACCATCGCCTCGCTGATCGCGCGCTTTTACGACCCGCAGGTGGGACGCGTGCTGTTCGACGGACGCGACCTGCGCGACCTGGACCCGCACTGGCTGCGCCGCCAGATCGGCGCGGTGGCGCAGGAGCCGGTGCTGTTCTCCACCACGATCGCCGAGAACATCCGCTACGGCCGGCCCGAGGCCAGCGCCGCCGAGATCGAGGCCGCCGCCCGCACCGCCAACGCACACGCCTTCATCAGCGCCCTGCCCCAGGGCTACGAGACCCAGGTGGGCGAGCGCGGGATCCAGCTGTCGGGCGGGCAGAAGCAGCGGGTGGCCATCGCCCGCGCGGTGCTGAAGGACCCGCGCGTGCTGGTGCTGGACGAGGCCACCAGCGCGCTCGACGCCGAGAGCGAGCACCTGGTCAAGGAGGCACTCGACCGCCTGATGGAGGGCCGCACCACCTTGATCATCGCCCACCGGCTGTCGACGGTGATGCACGCGCACCGGGTGGTGGTGCTGGAGGGGGGCAAGATCGTCCAGAGCGGCCCCCACGCCCGCCTGGTCAAGGAAGAGGGCCTGTACCGGCGGCTGGTCGAACGGCAGTTCGCGCGCGACGTGGGCTGACGCGCCCACGTCGCGAAGTCCATGCTAAAAAGGCAGGGACTGGCCCCCTCGTCAAAGTCGGCGGATGACCGACCAGGAGGTGCAGTATGGGCCGCCCGTCGTTCTTCGCGCTCGCCGTCGCCCTCATCGGCTGTGGGCCCGCCAGCATGCCGCTGCCGCTGGACGCCGCCCCTGCGTCTGACGGCCCGCCCGCGCCTGCTCCCGCCGACGCGCCACCCCCGGCGGTGGCGCCACCCGCCAGCGGGCCCCTGATCGCCGAGCTCATGGGCCGGATCAAGATCGACGAGGTCCGCACCCTGGCCATGACGCTGGAGTCGATGTCGCAGCCCAACCGCGCCACCGGCACCGAAAATTACCGGGCCATCACCGAATGGGCCAGGCAGCTGGTGACCAGCGAGTCGCCCGCGCTGCAGGTCCGCTTCGACGAGCGGGGCGAGCTGCGCAACGTCGAGATCACCTTGCCCGGCAGCGATCCCACCGCCGGCCTGTACATCCTGGGCGGGCACCTGGACTCGGTCCGGCGCACTGCCGGGATGGACGACAACGGCTCGGGCTCGCTGGGCACCGCGCTGGTGGCGCGCGCGCTGGGGCACTACCGCTTCCGGGCCGAGCTGCGCTTCGTGCTGTTCGACGCCGAGGAGGTGGGCCTGGTGGGCTCGGGCTTTTACGCCAAGAACCTGCTGGCGGGCGGCTGCGCCCCGAAGACCTGCCTGAAGTTCTACCTGAACATGGACATGATCGGACACGACCCCGACAACCGCACCCGCGTGCAGCTGTTCACCGCCGTGCCGGCGATCTTCGATCTGTTCAGCCAGACCGAGAAGGCGCACCAGGTGGGCCTCACCGTCAATCGCAGCAGCACCGACGCCTGCAACTCGTCGGACGACTGCTCGTTCTCGCGCCAGGGCTACGACACCGGCTACGTGTTCGAGTCGCGCTACTTTCCCATGCGCCACACCCCCGCCGACACCACCGGGGTCATCAACTTCGAGACCATGACGAAGATCCTCAAGCTGGTCGCCGCCTCGCTGGCCACCGCCGCCGGCCCGGAGGGCCCCCGCTGATCCGGCACGTGACCCGGCGCAACGGGTCACGCCCTCCATCATGAAAGGGCCATGAACTTGCCCCAAAGCGCCTTGGCGCCGCGGCAGGTCAGTGGCTACTAATATGAGGAACCTGACACTTTCTTCCGAAGGAGGTCCGGCACGTGCTCACGCGTAGGCAGTTGATGGCGCGGGCGGGGACGGCGGCGGCAGGCTGGCAGCTCTCCCGGTACGGCGCGGCTCGCGCCGCCGGCGGGGCGCCCACCCGGCTGGTCGTCTTCCCGCTGCTCAACGGGGCCGACCACCGGCTGTTCTGGCCCAACCCCGGCAACCTCTCGGCGATGAGCACGGTGACCCAGCCCCTGGCGCCCTACCAGAGCCAGCTCACCTTCGTGCGCGGCATCGACATCGAAGGGTCGTTCAACCACATGGCGGTCCGGAGCATGTTCACCGGCGCCGCCATCCCCGACTACCTGTCGCCCGACCCGACGGTGAAATCGGTCGACCAGTCCTTCGCCGACCACGTCGCCGCCAGCGGGCCCACCAAGTTGCGCTCGCTGCACCTGGGGGTGATCCCCGCCGACTCGATCCTCCTTTATCAGATGTACGGGCGCTCGACCTTCTTCTTCGCGCCCCGCCCGGTCGACTACGAGGCCAACCCGGTCTCGGCCTTCGACCGCACCTTCCGCGGCATCAGCGGCCCGCCCGCGCCCGGACCCACGCCCGGGCCCACGCCCCCCGGTGGCGCCCCCGCTCCCGCGCCCATGAACCTCGAGAACGACGTGCTGGACATCGAGGAGGCCGAGCTGACCGATCTCGGCAAGCGCCTGGGCGGCTCGGCCCGCGAGCTGGCCAAGCTGGAGCAGCACCGCCAGGCGGTCCGCGCCCTGCGGCCGGTGCCGGTCCCCGGCGCCGGCGGCCCCACCCCCGGACCCACGCCCATGCCCCCCGCGGCCATGCCGCCGGCGGGGATGCCCGGCGGGGGCCCCACCCTGGCCTCGGTCGAGAAGCTCCGCCCCAGCCTGCAAGGCAACGACCGCGCCGCCTACAAGCACGAGTTCTACTCGGACATCTTCGACGCCCAGATCGACATCCTGACCCGCGCGGTGGTGTCGGGCATGACCCGCGTCGCCACCATCCAGGCGGGCAGCGCCGACGGCAACGTCACCGACCCGGTGGGGCCCGGCTACCCCCACCACAACACCTCGCACGGCAACCAGGACATCTTCGGCCAGTGCCAGAACTGGTACATGACCAAGTTCCTGCGCCTGCTCAAGGGCCTGGACGTCCCCGACCCGCTGGATCCCGGCAAGACCGTCCTGCACAACAGCCTCGTCTTGTTGATGAGCGAGTGCATGCCGGTGGGCCACGAGAGCAACTCGGTGCCGGTGATCCTGGCCGGCCGGGCGGGCGGCGCGCTCAAGTCCGGCAGCTACGTGGACCTCAAGTCCGCTTCCAACAAGACCCTGATGCAAACCGTGTTGCAGCTGCTGGGGGCCGGCGCGGCCTCGCAGTTCGGCAGCGGCACCTTCTCGGAGCTGCGCGCATGACCCGGGCAAGACGCCTCCATGCGAGCGCACTGGCGCTGGTGCTGGCCGCGGGCTGCACCGGCGAGGCGGTTCCCGGCGGGGGCGGCGGCCCCGGGGGCAGCCCGCCGGGCACGCCCGGAACGGGAACGCCGGGTGCTCCCGGCGGCAGCGGCCCCGCCA
>JBKPRZ010000056.1:0-34332 GCA_046734815.1 Myxococcota bacterium
GGCATGGCCTCCGCCGGATAGCGAAGCAGCCCGAAGGTCCCGGGTTTGACCCGGACGAAAGGGTTGCCCGGAGCCTTCTTGACCGCCGCGGTCAGCTGGGTCTGCATGGTGACCTCGGGCGTGCGGCCCACGAAGGTCAGCAGCTTTCGATCCATCGCCCTCTGGGTGATGTCCTTGTAGTGGAGAGGTTTGCGCTCCCGGCGGAGGATCTCCAGGGCGGCTTCCAGAAACGTCATTGCGCCCAAGCTTTACCACAAAGCGCCCCCGCTCGCGTGCCTGCAATCGCAAGGGTTTGCGCTCGGTTTGGTGAGGTCCGGACCCGCGGGCAGGGGTCGCGATCGGGTGCAGGTGGGTCTTCCTGCGCGTTTTTTTGACGGTGGCCGTGCTTGGGGATACCGGTGGATCCATGAGCGGCAGCAGTCAGCGAATCGGCGTGCTGGTCGACGGGATCAGCCGCCAGCGGGAGTTGGCTCTCAAGTCCGGTGAAGCGATCGTGGGGGCCTTGAACGAGGTCGGGCACCAGGCGGCGGCGCTGTTTCTCGACCGGGATCTGGACCTGTTGCTCCGGCAGGGCAGCTACGACGTGGCCTTTTTGGCTACACGGGGCCGGTACGCGGCTGACGGGTGCGTGCAGGGGCTGCTGGAGATGCTCGGTATTCCCTACACGGGATCGGGAGTGTTCGCCTCGGCGCTGTCGATGAACCGGTCGAAGACCAAGGAGCTGCTGCGACTGGCCAACCTGCCCACCGCACCCGCGTATGTGCTGCGTTCGCATACCCATCGCAACGTGCTCGAGCGACACGGGGCCTTCGGATTCCCGGTGGTGGTGTCGCCGGCCGATGCCGGGCTGGGGACCGCCTCGACCCTGGCCAGCGACGAGCTGGAGCTCGAGGCGGGGGTGGAGGAAGCGTTCAGGTACGGCGACGAGGTGCTGGTGGAGCGTTTCGTCGACGGGCGGGTGGCCGTGGTCGGGCTGCTGGACGGGACGCCCCTGGGGGTGCTGGACCTGGGGCCCATCGAGAGCCACCTGGCCGGTGGCGAACGGGAGAGCCGCCCGCGCGTGCGGATGACGCCGCCCCGGCAGCGGGCGCTGATGCGCGTCGCCGAGCTGGCGGGCGAGGCGGTCGGCGTCGAGGGACCGACGCTTGTCGAGCTGGTGGTGAGCGAGCGCTTCAACGAGGTGGTGGTGGGGGTGGACGCGGCGCCGCTGCTCCTTCCGACCAGCCCGTACGGGCGCCTGGCCGCCGCCGCCGGGATGGACTTCGTCGACCTGTGCGAGGAGATCCTGCGCGGCGCCCGCCTGCGCGCACACGGCTGCCGCCGCGAGCGGCGGTCCGCCCGCCTGGCCTTCGACGGTCTCGAGCGCCGCAGCAGCCAGACGGCCCTTCCGCACTGACGTGCGGCGGGGAAGAGGGCGCGGGCAGACCCGCGCCCCCTCCCCCGTGCCCTCTCCCCGATCGTTGCAAGGAGACATGAACCTGCAAGTGGCGTGTCTCTCCGCCGGGCAAAGCCCGGCTGCGAACGCAGAAAGTGGAAAAGCCTTCGGATCCGTTCCGGTTCCAGCTGAAGGAGATCAGCTGGTTCGGACGGCGCCGGCCGGGGCTGTCGGCTACGATCGTGGGTGATGGTGAGGGGCGCGGGGACTTGCGGGTGACGGTCCGGCGGCTGCTCGCGCCGGTGGTGGTGGCGGCGGCGGGGCTGGTCCTGGCGGGGCTGGCGGTGTGGTACCTGCTGGCGGTGCCGTGGGTGGAGGCGCGGATACAGGGGGCAACCGGGTACCGGGCGTCGGTCGGGTCTCTGGCCATCGGCTGGGGGCGGGTGCGGCTGCGTGAGGTGACGCTGTTCGGGGCGGCGCCGTTCTCATCCACGCCGCTGGCGCGCATCGCCGAGCTGGAGGTGGCGCTGGGGGGACCGGGTTACGGCCGGCTGAGCCCGTCGGCGATCACCGCGCGCGGTGCCCAGATCACCTACCTGCGCGCCGGCCATGCGGACAACCTCCGTGGCGCGGCCACGCATGCGCCGCCTCGGGCCCGGTCCGCGCGATCGCCCCGCATCAGCGTGCGCGACGCGCG
This sequence comes from Myxococcota bacterium, assembly GCA_046734815.1. GTDB lineage: Bacteria > Myxococcota_A > Polyangia > Fen-1088 > Fen-1088 > CAVYGB01. The sequence continues at coordinate 2,073 of JBKPRZ010000056.1, forward strand.
GCTGGATGCGTTCGTGCGGCTGGGCCTGGGCTATTCGCTGGTGGGGCGCGGGGGGGCGCTGACCCTGGACCGGCCCCCCGAGGGCGGGGTGACCGCAGAGCTGGATCGGGTGGCGCTGGATCTGCCCGGGCTGCTGACCCTGGCGGCGCCGCGCATCCGCCTGCGCTCGGAGGACGGGCACAAGGTGGTCGACGGGCAAGGGCTGCGCGTGCTGTTGCCGGGCGGCGGGACCTTGCTGCAGGGGCTGCAGCTGGCGGGTGAGCTGGGTGTGGAGAACGCCAGTCTGTCGGTGCGGGGACCGCGCGCCGGCACCGACCCCGGGCTGTCGGCCAGCTTCGAGCTGCGGGGAGGGGCGGCCCACGGGTCGCTGGAGGTGCCGCCGATGCCGCTGGCGGCGCTGCGGCCGCTGGTCCGCGCGCTGGGGGTGGAGACCGGCGAGGCGCGCGGTGGACTGAAGGCGGTGCTGCAGGCGCAACCAGATGGGCGCAGCCACCTGTGGGTCGACCTGCAGGCGCAGAAGCTGGGGGTGGCCCATCCGCGGCTGGACCGCAGCTACTGGGGCGGTCTCGACCTGGCCGTGCGCGGGCAGGCGGTGATCGACCCCGCCGCCGACCGGGTGGAGGTCGAGCCCACCGAGCTGGACCTGCTCGGCTTTCCGCTGGTGGTCAGCGGCTGGAGCGAGCGGAGGCCCCGCTGGCGGGGTGAGTGGAAGATCTCCACCCGCGGCGAGACGCCGCCCGCCTGTGCCGACCTGCTGGCCGCGCAGGCCGCGCCGATCCGCCGCGCGCTGGCGGGCATGGACCTGCGCGGGCGCATGGGCATCGGCATCGGTCTGGCCTTCGATTCGGCCAGCTGGGAATCGCTGAACCTCGACATCGCCATGGACCCGCGCTGCCGGGTCGAGCGTGAGCCCGCCGCGCTGGAGTCGCTGCTGCGGGTGCTGGCCGGCGGTGCGGCAGCACCGGCCCTGAGCGATCTGCCGGTGGGCAAGCACCACCCGGACTTCGTGCCCCGCCAGAAGATGCCCAAGCATCTGGTGTCGGCTTTCCTGACCGCGGAGGACGGGCGCTTCTACAACCACCGCGGGTTCGACCTGGAGGGAATCCGCCGGGCGCTGGCCCACGACCTGGAGACCGCCACCCTGGCCAAGGGGGCCAGCACCATCACCCAGCAGCTGGCCAAGAACCTCTTTCTGGGACCCGAACGCACCCTGGCCCGCAAGCTGGCCGAGCTGGTGCTGGGATGGCGGATCGACGAGACCATCCCCAAGGAGCGGCAGCTGGAGCTGTACCTCAACGTGATCGAGCTGGGACCCGGCATCCGCGGGGTCAAACGTGCGGCAGAGGTCTACTTCGGCAAGGAGGTCGGGAAGCTGACGCCGCTGGAATCGGCGCACCTGGCGGCGCTGACACCCAACCCGCTGGGCTTCGCGCGCCGGTTTCGCGACGGCCGCGTCGACGACGGCTGGCTGAATCGGCTGTACGACCTCCTGGGGATGATGAAGCGAAGTGGGCGGCTGTCGTCCGCGGAGCTCAACTCCGCGCGTCAGTCGCGGCTGCAGCTGCGGCGGATCTGACTGAGATCCAGATCGAACAGTGCCGCGCGCGCCGGACAAAAAAACCTCGGTCCGGGTTCGTATACTTCATATAAAGGGCCATGAAGTACCGACCTTCTGCGCGTCTTGCCGGCGCGCTCGCGGCGTCCGTCCTGTTCCTGCTGACGGGGGCCACCCCGGCTTCGCTCATCCAGTCGATGAACCTGACCGAGCTGACCGACAGCGCCGGTCGGGTGGTCCTGGGCGAGGTGCTGTCCGTACGCAGCCAGTGGGACGCCGGCCACCGGACCATCTACACGCGGGTCGAGATCCAGGTCGCCGAGACCTGGAAAGGCGAGGCGACCCGCAACGGGCGGGTGACCGTGGTCCAGCCCGGCGGATCGGTGGGCGACATCGAGATGCGGGTCCACGGGCTGCGCAGCTTCCAGACGGGCGAGCGGGCGGTGCTGTTCCTCAGCGCGGGAGAGCCGGCCTACACCATCGGACTGGGACAAGGGCACCGGCCGCTGCGCTTCGATGAGACCCGGCGCGGCTGGGTGGTGGATCCGGGCGATCGCTCGGCGGCCGCCTACCGGCCCTCGGTGGGCGCAGCGCCTGGTGGATCGGGGCTGTCGGGCCAGGACGGCGTGGTGTCGCTCGAGGACCTGCGCAAGAACGTGCGCGCGCTGGTGGCCCGATGAAAAGATCGGCCGTGACCGCGCTGTGCCTGGGCGCGCTCGGGCTGACCCTGGGCGGGACCGCGTCGGCCTACGTGCGGACCACGACCGAGAGCGGGTTCGCCATGCGCTGGCCCAACCCGCCGCAGATCACGATCGATCTGTACAGCCAGGATCCTCCCCCTCACCTGAACCACGACGTGATGGTGCGGGCGGTGCGGGCGGCGGCGGCGACCTGGAGCCACTCGTCGCTGGAATGCACCGACATGCAGCTGAGCATCGAGGACGTCATCGACCAGGATGCGCCGGTGGCCTACGACTCGGTCAACCGGATCACCTTCCGCAAGGACGAGTGGCGAAAGATGCCCTGCGATCCGAACAGCGAGCCGTGCAACCTGTACGACCCCAAGGCCATCGCGCTGACCTCGGTGTTCGCGCGCAAGAGCGACGGGCGCATCCTGGATTCGGACATGGAGCTGAACGCGGTCAACTTCTACTGGGCCGACGTGGTCGCGGACGGCCCCAGCATCCCCACCGAGGACCGGCAGCTGCACGACCTGCAGAACGTGGTCACCCACGAGCTGGGGCACCTGATCGGCCTCGACCACAACTGCTACGACCCCAACGCGAACCCGCGCGGGCGGCCCAAGGACCAGGAGGGCAACCCGGTTCCCAACTGCGATGGGGCGCCGGCTTCGATCCGCGCGGCGACGATGTACAACTCGGCCTCCAGCCGCGACGTCAGCAAGCGCGACCTGACTGCCGACGACGCGCAGGCGGTCTGCGACATCTACCCGGTGGGCTCGGGGCTGACCGACAGTCCCGGGGGCGGCTGCGCGGTGGCGCAGTCGGCGCCCCACCGCGACGGCGGGTTCGGTACCTCGCTGCTGGCGCTGGCCGCCGGTCTGGGACTCGGCTTGCGCCGCCGGCGGGTCAGCCGCCCGCCGGGGTGATGGCGGCGCGGGCGCCGGGGGCGGCCCGGGTCTCGGGCGCCCGGTGCAGCTCCATGCGGAGGCTGTGCACCGACAGGTCCTGGCTGCGGCCGGCGGGCGGGACCTCCACCCAGCGCTCGGCGGGCGAATAGCCGTCGGCGAACACGCGAATGCGCCAGCGGCCCGGCAGCAGGCCGCGCAGCTCGAAGCCGGCGCCCTGGGTGCGCACGTCCACGGCGGCGCGGCCGTCGGGGCCCTGCGCCTCCAGCCGGTAGCCGGACAGGTAGGCGCCGGAGGCGCGGTCGCGCACCTCGCCCTCGATGCCGCCGGGGCGGGGCAGCTCGATGTACAGGTCCTGGCCCGGGGTGGCCACCGCCGAGCGGGCCGGCCAGGCCGGGTGGCGCACCTCCACCAGGAATGGCTGGCGGGGCACGCCGGTCAGGCGAAAGCGCCCGGTATGATCGGTCGACGAGGCCGAGAGCAACGGGCGGCTGGTGCCCGAGGGGGGCGCGCCGGCGTCGGGGGTGGCCTGACCTCCGCGCAGCGGGAAGGCCAGGACGCGGGCGGACACCGCCGGGCGGCCGTTGGGATCGCGGACGGTGCCCCCCACCGAGCCATCGGCCCGGTCCAGCCGCAGCTCCAGGTCGCCGGGCGGGTGCCCGGGCTCGATCACCACGCCATCGCGGATCTCGGGAGCGCGCCTGGGGGCGTGGGCGCTGACCGTGAACACGCCCCGGGGCAGGAACATCTTGAAGCCCCCGTCGTCGGAGGCCAGCGCGGCGAACACCGCGGCCACGGTGCCGTCCGCCTGCCGGGCCTCGACGCGCGCGCCGGCCAGCGGCTGACCTTCGGTGTCGAGCACGCGGCCCTCGGTGGGCACGCCGGCGGCCATGACCAGGCGGCCGAGGTCGACGGTCTTGCCCGGATCGATCGAGACGGGGCTGCGGCGGATCGGCACCCGGGTGGGCGCGCTCAGCTCCAGCCGGAAGCGGCCTGCGGGCAGGTCGGCCAGCAGGAAGCGGCCGTTGGCGTCGCTGGCCGTCGACCGGACCGGGCTCTGGCGGTTGAGCGCCTCGGCCGGCAGGTTGGCGGCGTCGGCGGCCAGGGGCAGGCTGCCCGGCAACACGGCCAGGTCCTGGCTGCCGGCGCTGAGCACGGCGGCGTTGACCACGACCGACGGCACCGGGGCGCCGTTGTCGTCCACGGTCTGGCCGAGCACCTGGACGGCCCGCGGCAGCCGGACCTGCAGCTCGACCGGCTTGTCGGCGCGCAGCTGCACCTCGGGCGGGCTGCTCATGGCGTGCGCGGCCAGACGGGCCCAGATCTGGTAGCGGCCCGGGACCAGCGGGCCGACGGAAAAGCGCCCGTCCCCGTCGGTCTTCACAACCGGGGGCGCATCGTCGGCGGGCGTGGCCACCGGCTCGACCTCGGCGCCGGCGAGCGGGCGGCCGCTGTCGTCGATCACCTTGCCGCTGACGCTGGCGCCGGCGGAGACGGTCACCTTGACCGGCGGCACCCAGCCGGTCTCGGCGTCGATGACCACGGTCTGGGGCGTGGAGATCCGCTGGCCGGCGGTGGCCCGCACCACGAAGCGGCCGAAGCCCAGGCCCTCGAACAGGAACACGCCCTTGTCGGTGCTGGTGGCCACGCGCGGGGTGGACAGCGCCGGGCCGTACAGCTGGACCTTCGCGCCGGTCACGGTGGCGCCGTCCGGGGCGACCACCACGCCGCCCAGGGTGCGCACCTCCCCCTGCAGCCGCAGCACCAGCGGGCGGCTGGGCACGTCCACCCTTTCCAGGCGGAGGGTGCCGAAGCCGGGCGCCTCGACCATCAAGGTCCAGGCACCGGGGGACAGGCCCGCCAGGGCGAAGTGGCCATCGACGCCGCTGGACGATTCGACAACCCCGACCTGGGCGCCGCCGGCGGGCCAGGCGAACAGGGCCGCCTGGGCCAGGGGCCGTCCCTGCCCGTCCTGGACCACCCCCTCGAGCAGCTGGATCGAGGCCAGGCGCAGGACGCTGCTGACGGCGTCGTCGGCCTGCAGGGTGATGGGGACGCTGGCGCTCGAGAAGCCGGGGCGCTCGGCGCGCAGGAGGTAGCGGCCGGGCGGCACGTCGCTGACCGTGAATGAGCCGTCGCGGGCGCTCACCACCTCCTTGATGGCGGTGGAGACCTTCTCGGGCGAGAGCAGGCGGACGGTGGCGTCGGCCAGGGCGCGGCCGTTGGTGCTGACAACCCGGCCCCGCACCTCGGCGCGGGCCTCGGGAGGAGGCGAGCGGCGGCAGCCGACCAGCGCGGCGGATGGGCCCGCATTCAGCAGCGCCAGCAGCAGGTACAGGCGTGCGACAGCGCGCCGGTGGAGGATCACCGGGGGGAATCTAGTTGCGGGGCGCATGGGGGGGTGTTAAAGGTACCAGCCCTCGGAGATTCCCATGCCAGCGCAGTGTGCAATCTGCGGCAAACAACGTGTCGCAAAGAACAAGGTCAGCCACTCGAACCGGAAGACCAGGAGCATCCAGCGCCCGAATCTGCAGCGGGTGCATGCGGTGGTCGACGGATCGCGGACGCATGTGCGGGTCTGTACGCGCTGTCTGCGCTCCGGCCGGGTGAGCAAGGCTGCATGAACCGATCATAGCGCGGGCGCGCGGATCTCAGAACCGCTGCGCGCGGGTTTTCCGGGTGGAAGCACCTTGCCCGCGCGGGGCCCCGGCCGGTACGGTGGTGCGTGGCTGAACGGTCCGGTGGACGGCGCCGTCCGCGCAACCCGGAGCCGCAGACCGCGGCCTCGCTGCTGCCCCACGTAGTGGCCCGGCTGGGCGGCGACGAGCGCGGGCTCGAGCAGCGGGTGTCGCTGGCCTGGAAAGACGCTGTCGGCGAGGCCCTGGCCCGACGGGCGCGGCCCGAGTCGGTCCGGGGCAAGACCCTGTACGTGCGGGTGGACAGCTCGGCGCTGGCCCACGAGCTCACCCTGCTCAAGCGGCAGGTGCTCGAGCGGCTGAGCCGGTCGCTGGGGGGGCCGCTGGTCGAGGACATGCGGACCCGCACGGGCCCGCTGCCGCCCGACGGCGGTCCAGCGGCCGGGCGCTCGCGCGACCCCTGAGCCACGCCGCCGTGCTATATGGGCCTTCCAACCATGGGCTCATCCGAAGCCGACGCCGAGTCCTTCGATCCGCAGGCGCGCCGCCTGTGCGCGGACGGCTCGTGCATCGGGGTCATCGGTCCCGACGGCCACTGCAAGGTTTGCGGCCGGACCGACGACGGCCGGCCCCAGGAGTCGTTCGGCGCGGCCGCGCTGGATGACGACGAGGCCGGGGAGGAGGAGGCCGTGGCGCCCCCGGAAGACGGCGGGGCCTTCGATCCCGGGCGGAAGCTGTGCGTCGAGGGCAGCTGCATCGGGGTGATCGGCCCCGATGGCCACTGCGGCGTGTGCGGCCGGAGCGCGGAGGGCTGATGCCGTCCGTGGCGGTCATCGGCGCCTCGAACGCCCGTCAGAAATACGGCAACCGGGCGGTGCGCGCGTACCTGCGACAGGGATGGACGGTGTACCCGGTCAACCCGAACGAGCCCGTGGTCGAGGGCCTGGGCACGTACAAGACGATCAACGACATCCCCGGGCCGGTGGATCGGGCGTCGCTGTATGTCCCGGCGGAGATCGGGCAGACCTTGCTCGACGGCATCCGCCGCAAGGGGGTCAAGGAGCTGTTCGTCAACCCCGGGGCCGAGAGCGACGCGCTGCTGGCCGAGGCCGAGCGGCTGGGGCTCGAGCCGATCCAGGCCTGCAGCATCGTCGACATCGGCGAGCGACCGTGAGCGACCCCGACCCGCGCCGATCTCCGGCGGCGGTGGCGCCGGCGGTGAGCGACATGCTGGAGCTGATCGGCGGAACGCCGCTGGTCCGGCTGCGCCACCTGCCCCATCCCGACGGCGCCGACGTGTTCGTCAAGTGCGAGCAGTTCAACCCCGGCGGGTCGGTGAAAGACCGCGTGGCGCTGGCGATGATCACGCGCGGCGAGCGCGAAGGCAGGCTGGTGCGGGGCAAGTCGGTGATCGTGGAGCCCACCTCCGGCAACACCGGGGTGGGGCTGGCGCTGGTGGCGGCGGTCCGCGGCTACCGGCTGATCCTCACCATGCCGGACAACATGTCGATCGAGCGGCGGATGCTGCTGAAGGCTTACGGTGCGGAGGTGATCCTCACCCCGGCCGCGCAGGTGATGCAGGGGGCGGTGGACCGCGCGGCGGAGCTGTGCGCGGCCAATCCGGATTACATCTCGCCCCAGCAGTTCCGGAACCCGGCCAACGTGGAGGCGCACCTGCGCACCACCGGCCCGGAGATCGTCGCTCAGCTGGAGGTGGCCGGCCGCAGCGGTTGCGACGCTTTCGTGGCCGGGGTGGGCACCGGCGGCACCTTGACCGGGGTGGGCCGGGTGCTGCGGCGGGCGTCCCCGCGGGTGCGGCTGGTGGCGATCGAGCCGAGCAAGAGCGCGGTGCTGTCGGGCCGGCCGCCGGCGGCGCACCGGATCGACGGGATCGGCGCGGGCTTCGTGCCCGAGATCCTGGATCGCTCGATCATCGACGAGGTGCGGGTGATCTCCGAGGAGGATGCGCAGGCGTGCAAGCAAGCCCTGGCCCGGCGCGAGGGGCTGCTGGTGGGGCCCTCGTCGGGGGCGGCGGTGAAGATCGCGCTGGACGTGGCCCGCGAGCTGGGACCGGGCAAGACCGTGGTGACGGTGCTGCCCGACACCGGCGAGCGGCACTTCTCCACCGACGAGTCGTTCCGCACGTGAGCGCCGGGGTCCTGCTGATCGGCGCCGGCGGTCTGGGCTGCGGCGCCGCGCTGGGGCTCGGCGCAGCCGGTGTCTCGCCGGTGGGGGTGGTGGACGACGACACCGTGGAGGAGAGCAACCTCCACCGGCAGATGCTGCACCGGCGGGAACGGGTGGGCCAGAGCAAGACCGAGTCCTTCGCCGCGGAGATGGCGGCGCGCTTTCCCGCGGTGCGGGTGATCCGTCACGCCGGCCGGCTGAACGCCGGGAACGCGGCCCGCCTGATCGCGGACTACCAGGTCGTGATCGACGGTTCGGACAACCTGCCGACCAAGTTCCTGGCCAACGACGCGGCGGTGCTGGGCGGGCGCGCGCTGGTGCACGCGGCCGCGGTGGGAACCGGTGGGCAGCTGCTGAGCGTGCCGGTGGGCGGCCGCCCCTGTTACCGCTGCCTGTTCGAGGAGCTGCCGCCCGCTGACGCGGAGGCGCCCTCCTGCGCCGAGGCGGGCGTGCTGGGCCCGGTGCCGGCGGCGCTGGGCGCGCTGGCCGCCGCCGAGGCGATCCGGTTGCTGCGTGGACAGCAGCCCGCGTTTGCCGGGCGCCTGCTGCGCTACGAATCGACGGACCTCACCATGCGGATGGTCCGGTTCCGCCGCAACCCGTCCTGCCGCGTGTGCGGGGAACACCCGTCGATCCGCGTCCTGGGCGGGTGAGCCATTCCCCGTCGGCCGAAACGCGCTACAGTACCCCCCCACAAGGAGAGAGCGACATGGCCAGTGTTCGGATCCCCACCCCGCTTCGCAAGCTGACCAACGGTCAGGAGGAGGTGAAGGCCAGCGGCGGCAGCGTGGCCGCGGTGATCGCCGACCTCGACAAGCAGTACCCCGGCCTGCGCGAGCGGATCTGCGACGACCAGGGCAAGGTCCGCCGGTTCGTGAACATCTTCAAGAACGACGAGGACATCCGCTTCCTGCAGAACCTCGACACGCCGGTGGTCGACGCCGACGAGCTGTCCATCGTCCCCGCCATCGCCGGCGGATGAATGCTCCGGCCGTGAGCCTGACGCTCGAGCAGACCAGGCTCTACGCGCGGCAGGTGGCCCTGCCCGAGGTCGGCGTGGACGGTCAGGCGCGCCTGACCCGGGCGGCGGTGGCGCTGGTCTCGTCCGGTGATCCCGCCGCTGCGGTGGCCGCCGAGTACCTGCGGGCCGCGGGGGTCGGTCGGGTCGAGGTGGCGCCGCCGGCGTCCGATGGGCCCGGCTGGCTCGCGCGTCTGCAGGGCGTGCAGGCGGCGGCCCGGTTCAGCCTGGACGACGACGCCCTGTTGCGGGCCGCGGTCCGGCTGGCCGTCCCGCTGGTCTTCGGGCGCGCGGAGGGCGATCGGGTGGACGTGCTGTCGTTCCGGCGGCACGGACCCTGCCCTCACCAGGCGCTCGATCTGCCGACGGGCCCGTCCACCGCGGCGCTGACGGCGGGCGCGGCCGCACCGTTGCTGGCGGCGCTGGTGGCCAGCGAGCTGCTGTGGATCCTGATCCACCCGGCGGCGGGCCCGCGGGCGCGGCTGCTGCGGCTGTCGCTGGCCGGCGAGGCGCCCCAGTCGGCGGAGATCCCGTGGGCGCCCGAATGTTTTCTCTGCGGGGGCAGCGGGCAGGAAGCGTCGTTCGCGGGAGGCCCGTCGTGAGCGCCGGCGGCGGCGATCCGGTCGAGGTGGACACCGAGGCGGTGGCACGGGCGCGCGGCCGGGTGGCCGAGAGCATCACCGATCTGATCGGCAACACCCCCATCGTGCGCCTGCGGTCGATCGACCGCGACTTCCCCGGGGTGGAGATCTGGGCCAAGTGCGAGTTCATGAACCCCGGCGGGTCGGTCAAGGACCGGGCCGCCTACCAGATGATCCGCGACGCCATCGACAGCGGCGAGCTGACCCGCGACAAGGAGATCATCGATTCATCCAGCGGCAACACCGGCATCGCCTATTCGCTGATCGGCGGGGCGCTGGGCTATCGCGTGACCCTGGTGCTGCCCGGGAACGTGTCCTGGGCGCGCCGGCGCATCAGCGAGGCGTTCGGGACCAAGCTTGTTTTCTCCAGCCAGATGGAGGGATCGGACGGCGCCATCCGGCTGGTGCGCGAGCTGGTGGACGCCGATCCCCAGCGCTACTTCTATCCCAACCAGTACGGCAACGCCTCGAACCCGCGCGGCCACTACCAGACCACCGGGCGCGAGATCTGGGAGCAGACCGGCGGCCGGGTGACCCACTTCGTGACCGGCATCGGCACCAGCGGCACGGTGATGGGGACCGGGCGGCGCCTGAAGGCGTACCGCAAGGAGATTGCCGTGTACGCCGTGGAGCCGGACGATGCCCTGCACGGGCTGGAGGGCCTCAAGCACATGGCCAGCTCGATCGTGCCGGAGATCTACCACCCGGAGGAGCTGGACGGGGTATTGCCCATCTCGACCGACGCGGCCTGGGACATCTGCGAGCGGCTGTCGGCCGACGAGGGGATCCTGGTCGGGCACTCCTCGGGTGCGGCGGTGGCGGGCGCGGTCCGCATCGCGGGCGAGCTGAAGGCGGCCGGGCGGTCCGGCGTGATCGTCACCGTCTTCCCGGACCGCGCCGACCGGTACTTCGAGGCGCCCATCCGCACCCAGACCAGCCCCGGGCTGCCGGTCGGCCTCGACAGCAGCAAGGAGAAACCGTGAGCACCAAGGGTCCTCATCCGCGGATCAGCCCGGCCGCGCTGGCCGAGATCTACGCCCACGCCCGGCGCGATTATCCCAGCGAGTGCTGCGGGATTCTGTACGGGCCGCGTGGCCAGGCAGTCGCCGACCAGGCCAAGGCCTGCCGGAACATCCAGGACCAGCTGCACGCCGAGGACCCGGTGTTGCACCCGCGCACCTCGTACAACGCCTACAACCTCGATCCGACGGACATCTTCGGCCTGGAGAAGAGCCTGCGCACCGATCGCCCGGCCAAGATCGTCTACCACTCGCACATCGACGTGGGGGCCTACTTCAGCGACACCGACCAGGCCGCTGCCACCTTCGGCGACGAGCCGGCCTACGACGTGGAATACGTGGTCGTCGACGTGAAGAAGGACGGCACCCACGGGGCGCGCCAGTTCGCCTGGGATGACGAGCTCCGCAAGTACGTCGAGATCGATCGCTATGACTGAGCGGCCGCAGCTGAAGCTGTACGGTTACTGGCGGAGCTCGTCGGCCTGGCGGGTGCGGATCGCTCTGCTGTACAAGAACCTGCCGCACCAGCAGCAGGCCGTCCACCTGGCCAAGGAGGGAGGCCAGCAGCAGCACAGCGAGGCCTACCGGGCCATCAACCCGATGGCCGAGGTGCCCACCCTGGAGATCGTGGGCGACGGGCCGGTGCGCCGGCTGACCCAGTCGCTGGCCATCATTCGCTACCTGGAGGCGCTGGCACCGGCGCCGGCCCTGGTCCCGGCCGAACCCTTCGCGGCGGCGCGCGCCTGGCAGCTGGCCGAGGTGGTGAACGCCGGGATCCAGCCGCTGCAGAACGCCGCCATCCTCCTGCGGGTCAAGGAACAGCTGGGCGGCGACGAGCAGGCCTGGGCCCGGCACTTCATCTCCCGCGGGCTGACCGCGCTGGAGACGGTGGCCGCGGACACGGCGGGCGCGTTCCTGGTGGGTGAATCGGCGACGGTGGCGGATGTCTGCCTGGTCCCGCAGCTGTACAACGCGCGCCGGTTCGGGGTGGACCTGGGCGCCTATCCGACCCTCACCCGGGTCGAGCAGCGTTGCCAGCAGCTGCCGGCGTTCCTGGACAGCCATCCCGACCGCCAGCCCGACGCGCCCCGATAAGGCGTCCGAGCACCTCGGGTTCGCTGGCAAACGCGCGACCACGGCGCGGCTGTCAAAGGGCCGTCGGCTTCCGCCGATGTGCGAGAGGTGCCGCCCCGCACGGCCCCATCGGCCGACGATTCGCAACCGGAGCCCGCGCCCCAGGAGATCACGCGCCGGATAACCATCCCGGCGATCATGCTCGGGCAGGCGCCCGAGCTGGACCGGCGCATCTGGCTGCTGGCCGCCACCCGGTTCGTGGTGACGGCCGGGTTCGCGGCGGTGATGCCCTTTTTGGCGCTGCACCTGGCGGTCGAGCGGCACTTCGCCATCCTGCGGATCGGCTTCCTGTGGACGGTGGTGGGCCTGGTCAGCGCTTCGATGCAATGGCTGGCCGGCCAGATCACCGACCGGATCGGCCGGCGGCGGGTGCTGCTGGTGGCGATGCTCCTGCGGTCGGCGAACCTGGCCCTGCTGGGCTGGGCGATCGGCGCCAAGGCACCGTTCTCGGTGATCGCGACCCTGTGCATCGTCAACGGGGGGATGCGCGCCTTCTACGACCCGGCCGCCTCGGCGCTGGTGGCGGCGCTGTGCTCGCGGGACCAGCGGGTGGCGGCGTTCTCGCTGCACCGGGTGGGCTCCAGCCTGGGCTGGGCGGCGGGGCCGCTGGCCATCACCTTCGCGCCCGAGGCCGCCTACAGCACGATCTTCTACGTCGCCGCGCCCATCACCTTGCTGGCCGCGGGAGCGGTGGCGATGTTGCCCGAGAGCGGGGCGGTCCAGCGGCGGACGCGCCTGCGCTGGTCGCAGCTGGCCGAGTTCCGCCGCGACCGGAAGTTCGTCCGCTTCCTGTTGGCCACCCTGCCCTTCTTCGTGCTGCAGACGCAGATGTACCACATGCTGCCGCTGTACGCGGCCAAGTACCTGGGCCTGGATCGCACCCAGGTGGGCTCGCTGTTCGTGGTCAACGGCATCCTGGTGGTGCTGCTGCAGCTGCCCGCGGTGGAGCTGATCCGACGGGTGGGTACCGCCGGCGCGCTGGTGATCGGGTCGCTGGGCTACGTGGTGGCATACACCGGGGTCGGGCTGGCCTCGGGCTACCTCACCCTGCTCTCCTGCGTGGCGCTGGGGACGCTTTGCGAGATCGCGGCGGTGCCGGCGCACCAGGCCCGGGTGACCGCGCTGGCCCCCATCGACAACGTGGCCGGTTATGTCGGGCTGGGCGGGCTGGTCCAGGGTATCGCTCAGACCAGCGGACCCATCGTCGGCAGCTGCCTGATCGAGCTGACCTCGCCCAGCATCGGCTGGATCCTGCTCGCCCTGCTGGGTGTCTCGGCGGCCCTGGGCTTCCGGCGCCGCCGGCCGGTGCGCTGACGGCGTTCGAAGTCCTTCAGACCTGCAGCACCGTCGAGCCGGTAGTCCGGCGGGACTCGAGCTGGCGCTGGGCCTCGGCCGCCTCGGCGAGCGGGAAGCTCTGGACGACGCGGACCTTCACCACGCCCGCGCCAAGCACCGCGAACAGGTCGCGGGCGGTGGCCAGCAGCTCGGCCCGGCTGGAGGTGTAGGTGAACAGGGTCGGCCGGGTGAGGAACAGCGAGCCCTTCGTCATGAGCAGGGCCGGGTCGATCGGCGGCACCGGGCCCGAGGATTGCCCGAACAGCACCAGAGTCCCGCGCGGCCGCAGGCAGTCCAGCGACTGGGCGAAGGTGTCCTTGCCGACGCTGTCGTAGACCACGCGCACCCCCTTGCCCCCGGTGATCTGCTTGACCCGGTCGACCACCGACTCGCGGGTGTAGACGATGACGTGCTCGCAGCCATGGGCTCGGGCCAGCTCGGCCTTCTGGTCGTTGCCCACGGTGCCGATGACGGTCGCGCCCAGGTGGCGCGCCCACTGGCAGGCGATCAGCCCCACGCCACCGGCGGCGGCGTGAAGGAGGATCGCGTCTCCGGGGCGCACCTCGACGGTCTGCCGCAGCAGGTACTGCGCGGTCATGCCCTTGAGCATCACGGCGGCCGCCGTGCGGTCGTCGATCTCGGCGGGCAGCGGCACCAGGCGGTCGGCGGGCATGACCCGCTCCTCGCTGTAGGCACCGGGGGAGCCGCCGGCGTAGGCCACCCGGTCGCCGGCCTTCAGTCCCTCCACGCCGGCGCCCACCTCCGCGACCACGCCGGCCGCCTCCTGGCCGGGGGTGAAGGGCAGCGGCAGCTTGTACAGGCCCGTCCGGTGGTAGACGTCGATGAAGTTCAGGCCGGCGAACCGGTGCTGGACCCGGACCTCGCCGGCGCCCACCGGCTGGCGCGGCAGGTCCTCCCAGCGCAGGACCTCGGGACCTCCCACCTGGTGGACGCGGATGGCTCTGGGCATGTGGGCCTGTCTACCACGCCGGGCGCGGGCACCACGATCGTGTGCTGCGGGCGCGCTTGAGGTAAAAACCAGCGTGGCTTCGCTCTTCCTCGACGCCTGCCGTGGGCAGGCGACCCCCCGACCCCCTCTGTGGCTCATGCGGCAGGCCGGACGGTACCTGCCCGAATACCGGGAGGTGCGCAGCAAGGTCACGTTCCTGGAGCTGTGCAAGAACCCCACCCTGGCCGCGCAGGTCACCCTGCAGCCGATCCGGCGGTTCGGGTTCGACGCCGCCATCCTGTTCTCGGACCTGCTGGTCCCGCTGGAGGCGATGGGCTTGCCGGTGGTGTTCACCGACGAGGGCCCCACCCTGCCCACGCCCGTGCGCAGCGACGCGGACCTTGGCCGCCTGAAGGTGTTCGACCCCACCCGCGAGACCGCCTTCGTGCTCGAGACCATCCAGAAGGTGCGGACCGACCTGGGCGGAACGCCGCTCATCGGCTTCGCGGGGGCGCCGTTCACGGTGGCCACCTACGCCATCGAGGGCAAGACCTCCAAGCGGTTCATCGAGACCAAGAAGCTGTTCTACCGCGACCCGGCGGCGGCCCGCCGGCTGCTGGACCTGATCACCGACGCCACCGCCGCCTATCTGCTGGCGCAGGTGAAGGCGGGGGCGCAGGTCATCCAGATCTTCGACTCGTGGCTGGGGGTGGTCTCGAAGGAGGACTGGGACGAGCTGGTGGCGGGGCCGACCACCCGGCTGGTGTCGGCGGTGCGGTCGAGCGGCGTGCCGGTGATCTATTTCCCGAACGGGGCGACCACCTTGCTGGAACGGATCGCCTCGGTGGGCGCCGACGTGTACGGAATCGACTGGCGGCTGCCCATCGACGAGGCGCGGGCGCGGCTGTTCCACGGCGGCGCCACCGCAGCGGCGGTCCAGGGCAACCTCGACCCGGCGGTGCTGCTGGGTCCGCGCGAGCGGATCGAGCGGGTGGCGGCGGACATCGTGGCCCGGGGGACCGGGCGCGGGCACGTCTTCAACCTGGGCCACGGCATCTACCCGGAGACGCCGCTGGAGAACGTCGAGGCGCTGGTGCGCGCGGTCCGGGGGAGCTGAGAAGGAGGGGCGACAGGCTCAGACCCGCGGCGCCCGCTTGCCGGCCCCCCTTGGCTCGCGCGAAGGGCTGGTCAGCGGGCCGATGCGCCGGCCCCGGGCGGAATCATCGATCACCGTCTGCAGCCGCTTGAGCTGGGTCTCCTCCTTCTTGGCGCTGATCACGTAGTGGGTGGCGGTCCGCCGATACCAGGGGGCCTGTTTCTGGAAGAAGGCCCAGGCAGCCTTGTTGGCCTTGAATCGTTTCTCGTAGGCCGCCGGCAAGGTGGCGGTCTTGCGCTGTTCGTAGGCGTAGACGGCCGAGCGGTCGTCCTGGCGCCGCTGGAACGCGGCGGTGCCGGCGGCGTGCATCAGCCCGAGCCCGGTCAGCTCGCCGACCCGCTTGATGTTCACCGCGCTCCAGATGCTGCCGGACCGCCGCGGGGTGAAGCGGATGACGTAGCGGTCCTGGTCCACCGACTTGCGGACCCCGTCGATCCAGCCGAAACAGAGCGCCCCGTCCACCGATTGGGGCCAGGTCAGGCTGGGACGACCGGTGGCCCGCTTGTGGAAGCCCACCCAGAGCTCGGCCACCTTGTCGTGGTTCTGCTGCAGCCACTTCCGCCAGGCGGCGGGCGATTCGAAGTAGATTGGGTTCATCGATCGATCGGAGCCCCGGCGCCCGACGGCGTGGGGCTCACGCTCGATCGCGCATCTCCGGGACGCCCGACTCCTTCGCGCAGTGCGCGCAGCAGTATACGGCGCCGTCTTTCTCGGTGCCGTGGCCGACCACCCGGCAGCCGCAATGGGCGCAGGTGGGGGCCAGCTTCTGGATGGCGCACTCGAAGCTGTCGAAGCTGTGGCTGGCGCCCTGGCTGGTCACGACCCGGAACGCCTTGTCGTAGGTGTTTCCACAGACCTCACATTGTTGCATCGCTTTTCCTCCCCGCAGCGTCGTCACACGCAAGCTGGTGCCGCGGGCGGGAAAGTCCACCGGGGCTTTCCCCGGCGATGTCCTAGACTTCGGGGATGCTGCAGGATCACCTGCTGACCGGCTTGCTCATCCACCACAACGTGCGCGTGGTCGCCGCCATCACCGGCGCCGTGGCGGGCGAGGCCGCGCGCCGGCACCGGGCGGTCGGCGGCGCAGCGGCTGCGCTGGGGCGCGGAGCCACCGCGGGGCTGCTGCTGGCCACGCTCACCAAGAGCGGAGAACGTCTGACCGCGCAGCTGTCGGGTGGTGGCCCGCTGGGCTCGCTGATGGTGGACGCCTCGGCCGACGGCGGCGTGCGGGTGTACGCCAAGGACCCGACCGCACCGGTGGCGGCGCGGCCGGGCACGCACGTGCCGCTGGGCCGGGCCCTCGGGCACCGCGGTCTGGTGCGGGTGGCGCGCGACCTGGGCCTGCGAGAAATCGTGAGTGGTCAGACGCCGCTGGTGGACGGCGAGATCGACTCCGACCTGCAGCACTACCTGGAAACCAGCGAGCAGATCCCCAGCGCGCTGGGCTGCGAGACCCTGCTGGATGCGAACCTGGACCCGGGGCCCAGCGGGGGTCTGTTGCTGCAGACCCTTCCCGGCAGCGAGGCGATCGCGCTGCTCCAGCGGATCAGCGGTGAGATGCGCGCCGGATCGCTGGCCCGGGCCCTGCTGCATCCCGAACCGCCGGATGCCGAGACCCTGGCCCGGCGGATCCTGGGAGGAGACGCGGACGACCTGCTGGTGCTCGACACCCGACCGGTGCGCTTCTTCTGCCCATGCAACCGCGACCGGGCGGCCCGGGCCCTGACCATGCTGGACGCGAGCGAGCTGGAGCAGATGGCCACCGAAGACGAGGGCGCCGAGGTCACCTGTGACTTCTGTCGCGCGCACCACCATTTCGACCGCGAGGAGCTGGACCGGATCCGCGCGGATCTGCGCCGGACCGCCCCCAGCTGATCGGTCGTATTCGGCAGTCAGCTGGGCCATACTGCGGCCCTCACCAGGAGGGCCGACGATGCGTACCTTCCCCGCGGCTGTTTTCGCCCTGATATGCGCCTTCACCGCCCCTTTGCGGGCCCAGCCGGCGCCGGTTGCCCCCGACCCGCCCGCCGCCGCCGATGGTCCGCGCCTGGCCGAGCTGGGCCAGAAGGCCAAGACCATCGTGGACGCCTATTCGGACAACGAACCGGTGTTCAGCGGCGACGGCAAGCAGGTGCTGTTCACCTCGAACCGCGACGGGTTGCCGCAGCTGTACCGGGCCGCACTGGACCAGCCCGAGGCCGCGCCCGTGCGGCTGACCCGCACCGGCGAGCGGGTGACCGGTCCGCTGCCGCTGGCCGACGGCTCGATCCTGTATCGGTCGGACCACGGTGCCGACGAGAACTGGGCCATCTTCCGCATCGGGCCGGAAGGGGGCGAGCCGGTGAACCTGACTGCCGGGGACAAGCTGCAGCGGGACGAGCCGGTCCTGCCCAGCGCCGACCAGAAGACGATGTTCTTCTCCGCGCGCAAGATGTCCGAGCCGGCCAGCGCGCTGTACAGCCAGGGGCTGTCGCCGGAGGCGAAGCCGCGCCGGGTGTACGGCGAGGCGGTGCCCGGGTTCCTGCTCGACGTCAGCGCCGACGGCAAGCAGGCGCTGTGGATGCGGTTCCTCTCGATCAGCGAGGGCTACATCTTGCTGGTCGACACCCAGAGCGGGTCGGCCCGGGTGATCTACCCGGCCGAAGGCAAGAAGGCGCGGGTCAACGCCGCCGCGTTCTCCATCGACGGCAAGCGCGTCTTCGTGGCCGGCGACGACGGCGGGGCCAAGAACCTGATGCTGGCCTTCGCGGCCGACAGCGGCAAGGAGGTGGCCCGCTACCAGGAGAAGAAGCCCTCCACCGGGCTGGTGATGGCGGTCTGCCCGTCCAGCAAGGGCGACCAGCTGGCCACCGTGATCGGCGCGGGTGACCACGTCGAGATGAGGCTACTTCAGACCGGCACCCTCAAGCCCGCCGCCACGGTGAAGCTGCCCATCGGCTCGGGCGGACCGGGCAGCTGCCCGCAGGGGTTCTCGCCCGACGGCAAGAAGCTGCTGGTCTCCTGGTCGACGCCCCAGGCGCCTTCGGATCTGTACGCGATCGACGTGAAGAGCGGCCAGGCGGCGCCGGTTCGCAAGCAGGCCCGCTCGGGCCTGTCGGATCTCACGGCCATCCAGACCTCGGTCACGACCGTGAAGGCGTTCGACGGGGGCAAGATTCCGCTGCTGGTGTACCGGCCGCGGGGGGCCAAGGGGAAGCTGCCGGTGATCGTCAGCTACCACGGTGGCCCGGCGGGGGTGTCCAGCGCGCGCTGGAGCGCGCAGATCCGCTTCTTCACCTCGCTGGGGTACGCCTACGTCGAGCCGAACGTGCGTGGGTCGTCGGGGTACGGGCGGGCCTACGAGGAGGCAGACAACGGCCCCAGACGCCTGGATGCCTTCAAGGACATCGAGAGCTCGGCCCGCTGGGTGGCGGCGCAGCCCTGGGCGGACAAGGACCGGCTGGTGGTGTTCGGAGGCAGCTACGGCGGCTACACCACGCTGATCGCCCTGACCCGCCAGCCGGACATCTGGCGGGCGGGCGTGGACCTGTTCGGCGTGGCCGACGTGCGCACCCTGCTGAAGACCACCAGCGGGGTGATCCGCGACATCTTCAAGCTGGAGTTCGGCGAGCTGGGCAAGGACGACGACTTCCTGGCCTCGATCTCCCCGATCCGGGACGTCGACAAGATCGTCGATCCCCTGTTCGTTTTCGCCGGGGCCAACGATCCGCGGGTGCCGCGCAGCGAGTCCGACATGATCGTCAGCGCGGTCCGGAAGAAGGGCGTGCCGGTGGAATACATGGTCAAGGACAACGAGGGCCACTCGCTGGCGCGCAAGGAAAACCTGGTCGACTTCCTGGCCCGGTCGGCGCGCTTCCTGGAAAAGCACCTGGCCCTGCCGCCCAAGCAGGCCGGCCGGGGCGCCCCGCCGGCCGATGGTCGGCGAGGAGGCTGAGAGGATGCGTGCCTTGCTGCCCGGTCTGACCCTGCTGGCGACGATCGGTCTCGGCGGGTGCGCGGACGACGCCCCACCCGAGCTTCCGGTCGGGTGGGAGGACGCCCAGCGGATGTCGCTGATGCAGTCGACCTGCCCGCCCGGCTTCGCTCCGTTGCAGGGCAATCCCCGGCTGGAGCTGACCAAAGACGACCAGGGCCTGCGCGGCGTCTACAAGGATGCCCAGTTCCGCTGCAACGACCAGAAGGTGTGCGGGTACGTCAGCGAATCGGACACCACCACGCGGGTGCTGGTGCAGCCGTGCGAGATGCGACCGGCGACGGTGGTCCGCTGCACCTGCCGGTACGAGGTCACGTTCATGTTGCCCAGCCGGGCCGGGCGCATGACCCTGGAGCTGTATCGCCGGGCCGACCTCTACGGCACGCAGGGCCCGGTCGCCGCCGGGCTGGTCGACACCGAACGCGTTCCCTGAAGGCGCCTCAGACGTCGACCAGCTTCAGCGGGCCGAGGAAGTCGCGCTTGCCCAGCTCGACCCCGCCGTGGCGCAGGAGGGCGTAGGCGGTGGCGGCGTGGAAATAGAAGTTCGGGATCTGCCGGCCGAACACGTATTCGTCGGCGGCGACAGCCTTGCCGGCCGGATTGGGCAGCTTCACCAGGGTGTCCGGCGTGGTTCGTTCGAAGTCCGCCGTGGTGAAGGTCTCCAGGTAGGCCACACAGCGGGCGATCCGGCCGCGCAGGTGCTCGACAGTGGTCTCGGTGTCCTCGTGTTTGGGGGCCTCCTTGCGGGCCAGGTTGGCGGCGGTGGCCTTGGCGGTATCACAGGCGATACGGATCTGGGCCAGGAACGGCAACATGTCCGGAAACAGCCGGGCCGTGCAGAAGTTGTTCACGTCGAACTTGCGGGCCTCGGCGTGCTTGATGGCCTTGTCCAGGATGGCGTCGAGGTTGCGCAGGGTCCGGATGAACTGTTGGACGGTCTGGAAATACAGCATGTTTACCTCTGTGGTTTGCCGGAACGTAGCCAGAGATGCTGGGCGCGCCTGAAGGGTTCATGAAAAAACGAAGGCGCTGATTCGGCGCGGAATGCCCTCTTCTGTGCGGCCGGTCGCCCGTGCGACGCCGCTGTCCCAGCAGCGCGGCGTGGGGCGCGCCTTCCTGCTTCGCCCGACGCTGGCGTGACGGTTGCACCAGCCACGGCCGCGACATGAGCAACGAGCGCATCCGCGTGCTGCTGGCGGAGACCAACTTCTATACGCGCCTCGGCACGCTGGTCTTCCTCAGCTCGCAGCCCGGGATCGCCGTGGTGGGCGAGGCGCCCGATGGCCGGCGCGCCCTCGCCTTGTTCGACGCACTCGCGCCGGACGTGACCGTCCTGGACGTGAACCTGCGGCTGCTGGACGGCGTCCAGGTGACGGCGGCGATCGGCAACCGCAACCCGGACGCGGCGGTTCTGGTGCTGTCCTCGCACCCCGGCGAGGAGGAGATCGCCCGGGCGCTCAAGGCCGGCGCCCGGGGCTACCTGAGCAAGCACGGCAGCGGCGACGAGCTGCTGCTGGCGATCCAGGCGGTGCACGGCGGGGCGCGCTACCTGCCGCCCGAGATCCGGGAGCGCATGTCGGGCTACGCCGAGCTGCCCGCCCTCACGCCGCGCGAACGGCAGGTGCTGGAGCAGGTGGCCGACGGCGCATCGAACCGGGACACCGCCGCCGCACTGGGGATCTCGCAGCGTACCGTCGGTCTTTACGTGAGCAGCATCCTGGACAAGCTGGGCGCCCAGAGCCGCACCGAAGCGGTATCCATCGCCACCCACCGCGGCATCATCCGCCCGCGTTCGCGCTACCTGTAGCGGTCGGCCGCTGCTAAGTTCGACGGGAAACCGACATGAGCGACCGGGCAACTTTCGGGCTGCTGGTGTCGGTGGTGGGGTCGCTCGGGCTGCTCGGCTGTGGCGACCGGACGCCGGCCGGCGATGGACCGATGGGACCGATGGGACCGATGGGCCTGCCGGACGCCGCTCCCGACGGGGGCGAGGTCGACGGGCCCGGGGCCCCGGCCGGGCCGGGGGCGGCGGGCCGGGTGGCGTTCTCCGAGATCATGTACCACCCGGTGCTGGCCAACCCGGACGACAACCGGCACGAGTTCATCGAGCTTTTCAACCCGGGCGACACCCTCGTGGACCTGCAGGGGTGGCGGATCGAGGGCGAGGTGCGGTTCACCTTCGGCGCCGGTGCGCGCCTGGATGCCGGGCAATACCTGGTGGTGGCGCAGAATCGGGAGGCGCTGCTGGCGCTGCCGGCCTACGGACTGGCGGCGCTGGCCGACCGGGTGGTGGGCAACTACGCCGGGGCGCTGGATGACGGCGGGGGCAACCTGGATCTACTCGACGCTTCGGGGGAGGTGGTGGATCGCGTCCGCTACGACGACGCCTTCCCCTGGCCGCTGGCCGCCGACGGCTTCGGCGCGGGCCCGGGCTGGTTCGAGGAGGACGCCTGGTTCGATCCGGCGGATCCGCGCCGACGCTTCGCCGATCACCGCCACCTCGGACACTCGCTCGAGCGGGTCAGCTTCAGCGAGCCCGGCACACGGGTGGCGAACTGGGTGCCGTCGCCGCTGGACGCAGCGACGCCCGGGCGACCGTCCTCGGTCCGCGGGGTGCCGCCGGCGATCGTCGAGGAGCTGACGGTCGGACCGCAGAACAACCCCGCCGAGCGGCCGATCCAGGCGCGCCAGAAGGTGCTGGTGCGCGCCCGGTTGACCGAGGGCAGCCCGATCGACAACGTCCAGCTGGAGTACCAGGTCGAGTTCGACCGCGCCCTCCCGGTGACGGCGCCGGCAGCTCCGTCCCGCCTGCCCATGACCGCGGGACCGATGGGCTGGGAGGCGCTGGTCCCGGCCCTGCCGGCGCGCACGCTGGTGCGCTACCGGATCCTGGGCGAGCGCACGCCGGGGGTGCTGGAGGTGCTGTCTCCCCGGCCCACCGACCCGCTGCCCTACGGCCGCCACGCCTACTACGTGGGCTCGGACATCGGCGGCAAGCCGTATTACGAGATCCTGATCTCGCCGGAGAACTGGGGCCGCATGTGGACCCACGTGTCGCCCGACGGGCCGGTGCTGGGCTGCCCCGCCGACTACGACGAGCTGTGCGAGAAGTGCGAGGAGAATCCCGGCTGGAATGCGCGCGTGCCCGCGGTCTTCATCTCGGGCGGTGAGCCGTACGACGTGCGCGTGCGCTACCAGGGCAGCATGGAGGGGCGCACCGGCGCCGACGACATCGCCGACTGGCCGGCCGGTCTGGCCCGCCCCAAGGTCGGCCCGCTGCGGGCCATGAGCTGGAGCCTGGCCCTGCCGCGCTATCACCGTTTCGAGGGGATGAGCCGGCTGATCCTGAACCGCTTGAACCAGTCCTGCCCGGGCTTTTCCCACGCCCTGGCGGCGGCGCTGGACGAGGACCCGCGCGGCGGCGCCATCCCGGCACCCCGGGTGCGGCGCTGGGCGCGCGTGTTCGTCAACGGCGGGCCCTACAACTACATGATGGACATCGAGCCGATAGGGGAGGACTACCTCCAGCGCTTCCACGGCAAGGGGCAGCCCATCGGCGACGTGTACAAGATCTTCAGCACCGGCGAGGAGCATGGTCCCTGGGCGTCGGGCACCGGCCAGGCCATCGAGCCGTCGCCCTATTGCCCGGACATCCCGGTGCGCAGCCGCTACGAGCACACCTACCGGCGCGAATCACACGAGTGGCGCTCGATCGACGAGATGATGGGGTTGATCACCGGGTTCTCGGCGGCGCGCGATGAGGGGGCCGAAGCGGTGCGCGCCTTCCTGGCCGACCATTTCGATGTCGACGCCACCCTGAAGTATTACGCCGTCCAGCAGTGGGGCGCTCCCTGGGACGACAACGCCAAGAACTACAACCTGTACAAGCACCCGGACGGCGGCGCCTTCAGCATCACGTCCTGGGATGCCGACCGCATGTTCGGCGTCGCCCACTGCCCTTCGGATGACGACTGCGCCGCCGCCGACAGCGCGCTTCACTGTGGCGCGGGCGTGGTGTGCAACCGCTGGAAACGCGCCTTTCTCGACGTGTTCGGCGGAACGTTCGATGCCCGGCTGAAAGAGCTGAACGAGACCCTTCTCCACCCCGACAACGTCGCGCGCATCGTCGACGAATCGCTGGCCCGCTACGATGTGCACGAGGCGGAGCAGATGCTCAACACCCCGGCCTGCGATGCGCAGGCCGAGGCCGAAGCGATGAAGCGGTTTGCCCGACGGCGTTACCTCGCGGTCAGGAAACAGCTGGGCCTGTGAGCGCCGGCCCGGCCGGGAGCGCCTGACAGCCCCCCGCGCGCGCCCGGGCCGAGGTACAGGGAGCCCTGTATGGGGCCTGGTGGTGGGATCAGGTGCACAAAAGGGAGCTTTCCCGCCGACTGCGCTGGTTGCAAAATTGAGATGCATGAACGTGGTGCTCGTGGATGACCACGCGGCGTATCGGCAGAGCTTCCGGATCGCGCTGTCGACCCTGACCGGGATGAACGTGGTGGGGGAGGCCGGCAACGCCCGCGATGGCTGCCGGGTGATCCAGACCTGTCAGCCGGACATCGCGGTGGTGGACTTCATGCTGGGCGACAGCGACGGCGTCTCGCTCGCTCGTGAGCTGCGGCGGCAGCGCGTGCGCACCCCCATCGTCATGCTGGGCCGCCTGCCCCATCCGATCTTCCTGGACGACGCGGTCCGGGCGGGCGTGCGAGGTTACATCCTCAAGACGGAGCCGCTCGAGCGCGTGTTCCGGGCCCTGGCTGTGGTCGCCGCGGGCGACCGGTACTTCAGCCCGCAGCTCGAGAGCCTGCTGCGCGAGTCCCCCTCCAACCAGAACGAGCTCGACAAGCTGTCGCGGCGGGAGCGGGAGGTGCTGTGCCTCCTGATGGAGGGGCAATCCAGCAAGGACATCGCGCGGGCGCTGTACATCAGCGTGCGCACTGTCGACGCCCACCGCCTGCACATCAACCGCAAGCTGGGGGTGCGCTCGCCATCG
Source organism: Myxococcota bacterium (assembly GCA_046734815.1). Taxonomy (GTDB): domain Bacteria; phylum Myxococcota_A; class Polyangia; order Fen-1088; family Fen-1088; genus CAVYGB01. The sequence continues at coordinate 26,260 of JBKPRZ010000056.1, forward strand.
ATGCTCACCCACCTGCTGGCGGCGCGCGGCCTGCTGGCCTGACCGCCCCGGCCTCCTGCGCTGGCGGCGATCAGCGCCGCCGGGGGCGCAGCTCCACCGGCTGCACCGGCTTGCCGTCCAGCCGCCCGAGCCGGTCCAGGTCCTCGATCGGTACGATCGCGACCAGCGCCTGACCGTAGCGGGTGACCACCGCCCGCTGCTTGGTCAGGCGGACCTTCTGGATGATGTCGGCGAGGTTCGCTCGCACCTCGGCACTGGTTAGGTTCAGCATTCTCTCGGAGGAGAACCGTACCCTCCCGGGAAAAAAGTTTGCACTGTTGTACAACCCTGCGAACTGCGCGTCGCACCGTCGGTGGCGCGGCCCTCGATCAGCGGTGCAGCCACATCCGCAGGGTGGCCAGCAGCTGTTCGGTGTTCACCGGCTTGGCCAGGTAGTCCGAGGCTCCCGCGTCCAGGCACTTTTCCCGGTCGCCTTTCATCGCCTTGGCGGTCAGGGCGACGATGGGCAACCGCCTGAGCGGGGGCTGCTTCCGGATCAGCTGGATGGTCTGATAGCCATCCATCTCCGGCATCATGATGTCCATGAGCACCACCGTGATGTCGCTGGTGGTCTCCAGGGTCGAGATGGCCTCCTGACCGGTGAGGGCGGTGAGCACCTGCATCCCGTGCCGTTCGAGCACGCTGCCCAGGGCGAAGATGTTCCGCACGTCATCGTCCACCACGAGCACCTTCTTGCCCCGCAGCCCCTCGTCCGAGCGGTGCAGACGTTCCAGCATCTCCTGCTTGTGACGCGGCAGATCCGTGAACACCCGGTGCAGGAACAGGGCGGTCTCGTCGAGCAACCGCTCCGGAGACTCCACCCCCTTGACCACCACCTTGCGGGCGTGTTCGGCCAGCTGGGCTTCCTGCTCGGGGCTGAGCTCCCGGCCGGTGAAGACCACCACCGGCAGGTCCGGATCGGCCACACCCTGCTCGCGCATCTTGCTGAGCACGTCGAAGCCGGAGATGTCCGGCAGCCGCAGGTCCAGCACCACGCAATCCACCTTCTGCTGCTTGAGGACCTCCAGCGCTTCGGCTCCGGTGGAAGCGGCGACGATCTCGATGTCGTCGTGCCACAGCAGCTCGCGGATGCTCCGCTGCTCGATCTCGTTGTCCTCGACGATCAGCAGCCGACGCTTGCGGGGGGCGGCGAACTCCTTGATGCGTGAGATCGCCGCCTCCAGCCCCTCGGTGGTGGCCGGTTTGGTGACGAAGGAGAAGGCCCCCCGGGACAGGCCGTGCTGGCGGTTCTCGTCCAGGGTGACGATCTGCACCGGGATGTGGCGCAGGTTGGGGTCCTGCTTGAGATGGCTGAGGATGGTCCAGCCCAGCATGTCGGGGAGGAAGACATCCAGGGACACGGCGGTGGGTCGGTACTCCCGCGCCAGCTCCAGGGCCTGGGCTCCGCGGTGGGCCACCAGCACCTTGAAGCCCTGGTCGCGGGCCAGGTCGGCCAGCACCCGGGCGTAATGTGGATCGTCCTCGACAATCAGCAGGCTCTCGTCGCCGGGCTGCAGCTCGGCGCGATCGTCCGGCACCTGCTCGGGGGTGGCGTCGGCGACCCGTACCACCGGCGTCGGCAGGGTGGTGACCGGTGGGGTGACCGCCTGCGAGCGGGGCGCCTCCCGGGGCGCGACCGAGGGTCCCATGTACTTCAGCGGCAGGTACAGGGTGAAGGTGCTGCCGACGCCGGGGGTGCTGCGCAGCTGGATCTCGCCGCCCAGCAGGTTGGCCAGCTCGCGGCTGATGGCCAGGCCCAGACCGGTGCCGCCGTACTTGCGGGCGGTCCCGGCGTCGGCCTGCTGGAACGCCTCGAAGATGATCTTCTGCTTCTCGGGCGCGATGCCGATGCCGGTGTCGGCCACCTCGAAGGCCACCACCGTCCCGGCCTTGGTGAGCACCGGGTGGTCCCCGATCCAGCCGCCCGAGATGGCCGAGACCGTCATGCGCACCCCGCCGCTCTCGGTGAACTTGAAGGCGTTCGACAGCAGGTTCTTGAGCACCTGCTGCAGGCGCTTCTGGTCAGTCACCAGGCTGCGGGGCACCTGGGAATCGACCTTCACCTCGAAGTTGAGTGCACGGGTCTCGGCGTCGTGGCGGAACGGCCGCGCCACCGTGTCCAGCAGGCTGGAGAAGGAGATCTCGGCCGGCTCGACCGTCACCGTGCCCGACTCGATCTTCGACAGGTCGAGGATGTCGCTGATCAGGTTCATCAGGTCGGTGCCGGCGCTGTGGATGGTGCGGGCGAACTCGACCTGCTTGCCGGTGAGGTTCTGGTCCGGGTTCTCGCTCAGCTGCTGGCCCAGGATCAGGATGCTGTTCAGGGGCGTCCGCAGCTCGTGCGACATGTTGGCCAGGAACTCGGACTTGTACTTGGAGGTGAGGGCCAGCTCCTCGGCCTTCTCCTCCAGCGCCCGGCGGGCCTGCTCGATCTGCTGGTTCTTGCGCTCGACCTCGGCGTTCTGGTCGGCCAGCTGCTGGGCCTTCTGGGCCAGCTGCTCGTTGGTCTGTTGCAGCTCCTTCTGCTGGGCTTGCAGCTCGGCGGCCAGCTTCTGCGACTGCTCAAGCAGGCTCTCGGTCTGCATGGTGGCGTCGATGCTGTTGAGCACGATGCCGATGCTGCTGGTCAGCTGATCCAGGAAGGCCAGATGCAGGGCGGTGTAGAGGTTCAGCGAGGCCAGCTCGATCACCGCCTTGACCTGTCCCTCGAACAGCACCGGCAGCACGATCACGTTGCGCGGGAGCGCCGAGAACAGGCCCGAGCTCACCCGGATGGTGGTGTCGGGCAGGTCGGCGATCAACATGCGGCGCTTCTCCACCGCGCTCTGGCCCACCAGCCCCTCGCCGAAGCGGAGGCCCGGCGGGTGTCCGTCGCGGCCGTCGTCGGCGTAGGCGGCCAGCAGCTTCAGCGACGGCGCGCTGCCCTCGGCGGCGTCGGTGCTCTGGTAGATGACGCCCTGATGGGCCCCCACCAGCGGAGCGAGCTCGGACAGCAACATCTGCCCCACCCGCACCAGGTCGCGCTGCCCCTGCAACATGCCGGTGAAGCGGGCCAGGTTGGTCTTGAGCCAGTCCTGCTCCTTGCTGCGATCGGTGGTGAGCCGGAGGTTGTCGATCATCGTGTTGATGTTGTCTTTCAGCTCGGCCACCTCGCCGCGGGCCTCGACCTGGATCGACCGGGTGAGATCGCCCTTGGTGACGGCGGTGGCCACCTCGGCGATGGCGCGCACCTGGTTGGTCAGGTTGGCGGCCAGCAGGTTCACGTTGCCGGTCAGATCTTTCCAGGTGCCGGCCGCGCCGGGCACGTCGGCCTGACCGCCCAGCCGCCCCTCCAGACCGACCTCCCGGGCCACGGTGGTGACCTGGTCGGCGAAGGTGGCCAGCGTGCTGGTCATGTTGTTGATGGTGTCGGCCAGCGCCGCCACCTCACCCTTGGAGCGGATGGTGAAGGTCTGCTTCAGATCGCCGTTGGCCACCGCGGTGACCACCTTGGCAATGCCGCGCACCTGCTCGGTGAGGTTCGCGGCCATGACGTTGACCGTGTCGGTGAGGTCCTTCCAGGTGCCGCCCACGCCCGGCACCTGCGCCTGACCGCCCAGCTTGCCCTCGGTGCCCACCTCCCGGGCCACCCGGGTGACCTCCGAGGCGAAGGCGCGCAGCTGGTCCACCATGGTGTTGACGGTGTCTTTCAACTCGAGGATCTCGCCCCGGGCGTCGACGGTGATCTTGCGAGACAGGTCGCCACGCGCCACCGCGGTGGTCACCTCGGCGATGTTGCGCACCTGGGTGGTCAGATTGCCGGCCAGCAGGTTGACGTTGTCGGTGAGGTCCTTCCAGGTGCCGCCCGCGCCGGGCACGTTGGCCTGGCCGCCCAGACGCCCCTCGGTGCCCACCTCGCGCGCCACCCGGGTGATCTCGCCGGCGAAGGAGCGCAGCTGCTCGACCATGGTGTTCAAGGTCTCCTTGAGCACCAGCAGCTCGCCGCGCACGTCGACGGTGATCTTCTTGGAGAGATCGCCGCTGGCGATGGAGGTGGCCACCTCGGCGATGTTGCGCACCTGCGCGGTGAGGTTCTTGGCCATCGAGTTGACGTTGTCGGTGAGATCTTTCCAGGTGCCGGCCACCCCGGGCACCTCCGCCTGCCCGCCCAGCTTGCCCTCGGTGCCCACCTCGCGGGCCACCCGGGTCACCTCCGAGGCGAAGGCGTTCAGCTGGTCGACCATCGTGTTGATGGTGTTCTTGAGCTCGAGGATCTCCCCCTTGACGTCGACGGTGATCTTGCGCGACAGGTCTCCACGGGCCACCGCGGTGGTGACCTCGGCAATGTTGCGCACCTGGGCGGTCAAGCTGCCGGCCATGAAGTTCACGCTGTCGGTGAGCGCCTTCCAGGTGCCGGCCACGCCGGGGACCTGGGCCTGCCCGCCCAGTCGGCCCTCGGTGCCCACCTCGCGCGCCACCCGGGTCACCTCGCCGGCAAAGGCGTTCAGCTGGTCGACCATGGTGTTGATGGTCTCCTTCAGCTGCAAGATCTCGCCCCGCACGTCGACGGTGATCTTCCGCGACAGGTCGCCGCCGGCGATGGCGGTGGCCACCTCGGCGATGTTGCGCACCTGGGCGGTCAGGTTGCCGGCCATCGAGTTGACGCTGTCGGTGAGGTCCTTCCAGGTGCCGCCCACGCCCGGCACCTGCGCCTGACCTCCCAGCTTGCCGTCGGTGCCCACCTCGCGCGCCACCCGGGTCACCTCGGCGGCGAAGGCGTTCAGCTGGTCGACCATCGTGTTGATGGTTTCTTTCAGCTGCAGGATCTCGCCCCGCACGTCGACGGTGATCTTCTTGGACAGGTCGCCGCGGGCCACCGCCGTGGCCACCTCGGCGATGTTGCGCACCTGTCCGGTCAGGTTGCTGGCCATCGAGTTGACGCTGTCGGTGAGGTCTTTCCAGGTGCCGGCCACGCCGCGCACCACCGCCTGCCCGCCCAGCTTGCCCTCGGTGCCCACCTCGCGCGCCACCCGGGTCACCTCGCCGGCGAAGGCGTTCAGCTGGTCGACCATCGTGTTGATGGTCTGCTTGAGCTGCAGGATCTCGCCGCTGACATCGACGGTGATCTTCTTGGACAGATCGCCGTTGGCGATGGCGGTGGCCACGTCGGCGATGTTGCGCACCTGTCCGGTCAGGTTGCTGGCCATCGAGTTGACGCTGTCGGTGAGGTCCTTCCAGGTGCCAGCCACACCCGGGACCTGGGCCTGACCGCCCAGCCGGCCCTCGGTGCCCACCTCGCGCGCCACCCGGGTCACCTCGCCGGCGAAGGCGTTCAGCTGGTCGACCATCGTGTTGATGGTCTCCTTGAGCTGCAGGATCTCGCCGCTGACGTTGACGGTGATCTTGCGGGACAGGTCGCCGCTGGCGATGGCGGTCGCCACCTCGGCGATGTTGCGCACCTGGGCGGTCAGGTTGGAGGCCATGAAGTTGACGTTGTCGGTGAGGTCTTTCCAGGTGCCGGCCACGCCCGGCACGGCGGCCTGGCCACCCAGCTTGCCGTCGGTGCCCACCTCGCGCGCCACCCGGGTGACCTCGGAGGCGAAGGCGTTCAGCTGATCGACCATGGTGTTGATGGTGTCTTTCAGCTCGAGGATCTCGCCGCGCACGTCGACGGTGATCTTCCGGGACAGGTCGCCGCGGGCCACCGCGGTGGTGACCTGGGCGATGTTGCGGACCTGGTCGGTCAGGTTGCCGCACATGGCGTTGACCGAGTCGGTGAGGTCCTTCCAGGTGCCGGCCACACCGGGGACGATGGCCTGGCCGCCCAGCTTGCCGTCGGTGCCCACCTCGCGCGCCACCCGGGTGACCTCGGAGGCGAACGAGCGCAGCTGGTCGACCATCGTGTTGATGGCCTCCTTCAGCTGCAGGATCTCGCCGCGCACGTCGACGGTGATCTTCTTGGACAGGTCGCCGCTGGCCACCGCGATGGTGACCTCCGAGATGTTGCGCACCTGACCGGTCAGGTTGCTGGCCATCGAGTTGACGCTGTCGGTGAGATCGCGCCACACGCCGCTGACGTCCGGCACCGCCGCCTGACCGCCCAGCTTGCCGTCGGTGCCCACCTCGCGGGCCACCCGGGTGACCTCGGAGGTGAACACGCCCAGCTGCTTGATCATCGAGTTGACGATGGTGGCCGAGCGAAGAAACTCGCCCTGCAGCGGACGGCCGTCGACCGCCAGGCGCATGGTCTGGGAGAGATCGCCCTGGGCCACCGCCGCCAGCGCCCGGGTCACCTCGGTGGTGGGCCAGAGCAGGTCGTCGATCAGGGTGTTGACCGAGCTCTCCATGTCGGCCCAGGAGCCCACCTGCCGCGGGAAGCGGACGCGCTGGCGGGTCATGCCCTCCTTGCCCACCACCTCGCCCACCCGTTCCAGCTGCTCGGCCATCTTCTGGTTGGCACCCACCACGTCGTTGACCGAGTCGGCGATCTTGCCCACCAGCCCGGTCCAGTGCCCGGGCAACCGCACCGAGAAGTCACCGTCGCGGACGGCCAGGAACACCCGCAGCAGCTCGTTGAGCACCTCGGGCGGAGGACCCAGGTCCATCGGCGGAGGGGCGCCCCCCCCATTGATCGATTCGGCGTGCGCTGTTGCCATTTTAGTTTCCTTGCTCCCTCTGCTCAAACTTCCGACGTCTCGTCCGCTTCACGGCGTGCGCTGAGATTCACGAACACGGCCACCTTCTTGCGCACGATCTCCGGATCCAGCGGCTTGACCAGATAGTCGGCGCCGCCCGCGGAGTAGGCGCGGTGGATCTCGCCCGGATCGTCTCCGAAGGCGGTGATGAAGATGATGGGGATGTCGCGGCTGCGTTCCAGCTGCTTGAGGTGGACCGCCACATCCAGGCCGCTCATGCCCGGCATGGCCACGTCGATCAGCGCGACCACGAAGCGCTGGCGCAGGGCCAGGCTCAAGGCCTCCTCGCCCGAGCGGGCGGTGACCAGGTTGTAGTCCGGCCGCTGCAAGATGGCGGTGAGCGACAGCAGATTCTCGGCGCGGTCGTCGACGATCAGGATGTTGGCCACCTCGCGCGGACCCAGCCGGGCAGCAGCCGCCGCCGGCAAGGTGAATGACATGGTGGTGCCGGCGCCGATGGAGCTCTCGGCCCAGATGCGGCCGCCGTGCGCTTCGACGATGGCCTTGCAGATGGTCAGCCCCAGGCCGCTGCCCCGCCGCGCCTTCTTGCGGGCCTGCCAGAAGCGGTCGAAGATGTGGGGCAGCTCCTCGGCGGCGATGCCGGCGCCGGTGTCCTTGACCCAGACCTGGATCTCCTCGCCCACGCGCGAGGCGCCCACGGTGATGGTGCCACCCCGGCCGGTGAACTTGAGGGCGTTGCCCAGCAGGTTCTCCAGCACCTCCAGGATGCGCTCCTCGTCGGCTTCGAGCGAAGGCAGGTCGGGCGACAGGTCGGTGGCCAGGATGACCGAGGCGTCGGCGGCCAGGCTCTGCTGCGACTCCACCGCCGACAGGATCAGGTGGGCGGGCTCGACCCGGCGGGGCTCGATGGAAAAGCGGCCGCTCTCGATCTTGCCGATCTCCAGCAGGTCGCGGATCAGGCGATCGGCGCGCTGGGCGGCCTTGAGGATGCGTTCGACCGATCGGCGCACCGACGAGTCGTTCAGGCGGGGCAGCAGCGAGGTGGCGCCCAGGGTGATCACGTTCAGCGGGTTCTGCAGGTCGTGGGCGACCACCGACAGCACGTCGTCGCGCGAGCGGATGGCATCGCGCAGCGCCTCGCGGTCGCGGTGGCGGTGGATGGCGGCGGTGGCGTGGCCGGCCAGGGTGGCCAGCAGCCGCTGCTCCGATTCGGAAAACGACCGATCGTCGCGCGTGCCCAGGTACACCATGCCCGCCAGCTCGCCGTCGGCCAGGGGCACGCAGCAGATGGTGCGGATGCCCGGCTTGCGGATGAGCGTGCCGGCGCGGTCGTCCTTGTCCGCGTCGCGGACCAGCACCGGGCTGATCGAGCCGGCCGGCTGACCGGCCAGACCTCCAT
>JBKPRZ010000057.1:0-5858 GCA_046734815.1 Myxococcota bacterium
GCTGATCGTGCCGGCCATGGGCGTTGCGCAGACGTTCTACGCCCCGCTGGCCGCCTGGCTGGCCGAGCAGGGCTTTCTGGCTGCCACCTTCGACTACCAGGGCATCGGCCGGTCCCGGCGGGGAAAGCTGCGCGCCGTGACCGCGACCATCGTCGACTGGGCGGGCGTCGATTGTGCCGCCATGGTCGAGGCCCTCGCCGCGCGGGCGGCGGGACGGCCGCTCTACTGGATCGGGCACAGCCTCGGCGGCCAGATCCTCCCCTTCCTGCCCAACCGCAGCCGCATCTCCAAGGTCGTGACCGTTGCCGCCGGCAGCGGCTACTGGCGGGACAACAGCCCGTCGCTGCGCCGCTGGGTCTGGCTGCTCTGGTACGGCCTGGTGCCGCTGACCCTGCCGCTGCTCGGGTATTTTCCGGGCCGCCGCCTGCACGCCATCGGCGACCTCCCGCGCGGGGTGATGGCGCAGTGGCGCCGCTGGTGCCTCGATCCCGATTACGCCGCCGGCGTCGAGGGCCCGGCGGTGAGGGCGCTATTCGCGTCCGTGCAGATCCCCATCGTCTCGCTGTCGTTCACCGACGACGAATACATGTCCGCGCGCAGCATCGCCGCTCTTCACGATCTGTACGTCCAGGCCCCCAGGACGATGACCCGCCTCGATCCCCGCGACCTCGGCGAACGCCGCATCGGCCACTTCGGCTTTTTCCGCCCGCGTTTCGAGCCGACGCTCTGGCGCCCCCACCTGCTGCCCGCGCTGTCGTAGCTGCGCGGCCCGGGGCCGATCTCGGCGGCTTGATCACCGGTCGGTTCGACTACCAATCCTGCTGCTCCGGGTAGTCGATGCCGCCGGGCTGGAACTACCAGACGTGCTTGCGGGGGTCTGCACCCCGGTCGATACTGGGTGCGGTTCCATGGCCGCGCCCACCTTGCCCCGCAAGCCTCATCCGGCCGGTGAGGCAACGGGCCCGGGACAGCCGACGTCGTTCCTGGTCGTCCTGGGTCCGGAAGGCGCGGTGCCGGTGGCGCTGCCTCCCCGCGGCCAGATCCTGATCGGGCGCGACGAAGGGGCGGACGTGCGCATCCTCGACCCGCAATCTTCGCGGCGGCATGCGCGGCTCCATGTCGGAGACACCTTCGCGATCGAGGACCTGGACAGCCGGAACGGCACCCAGGTGCGCGGTCAGTTGATCCAGCCGGGCGCGCGGTCTCCTTCGACTTCGGCGATGCGCTGGCCATCGGCGACACCGTGCTGCTGGTCCAGCGCCTGGAGCCGGGATTCGAGGGCCGGCGAGTCTGGTCCCACGGCTACCTCGAGACCCGGCTGATCGAGGAGTGTGCCCGCGCCCAGGCTCAGGGCGCTTGCTTCGCGCTGGCGCGGGTGCACGTCGAGCCCGGGACGCGGCCGCCCGGGTCGAACGGGTGGTGGCCGATACGCTTCGCTCCGGGGACCTGCTGGCCGGGTTTGCGCCCGACGAATACCAGGTGTTGCTGCTCGACTGCGAGCCGGACGCGGCCCGCCGCAGCGGCGGCGCGGTGGTGGCCGCCCTGGCCGAACAGGGCGTCTCCCCGCGCGCCGGCCTGGCGCTGTATCCGGCCGACGGCACCTCGCCGCAGGCCCTGGTCGCCTGCGCCAGGCACGCGCTCATCCCGATCGACGGCCTCCACCAGGCCGAGAATGCGCACCGGCGCTCGCCGCGTCTGGCTGACGATCTCCGCGTCCCGGGCCAGATCGACCCGCAACCGATGCACCTCCGGCGCAACCTCGCCGCGTCGCAACCCATAGTGGACCCGCTTCCGCCCCCGCAACCGGTGACCGGGCCTCACCGCTGGGCGCACCCGGGTACGCGGCTGACGCCCCGGTGACGCCGGGGCTGCGCCCGCGTCGGCGCAAAGTGGTGCCGAAGCCATCCTTCCAGCGCGGCTCGCCCTGGGGGAGCCAGCTTGCTCCATTCGTCTCATGGGCCGATACTGGACTACCAATGGCCGCCCCGACGGTAGTAGACGACCGAGCGCCATCCGGTGGGAAAGACAAGGGTGGGCTTCAGCTGCTGGTGATCGGGCTGGAGGTTTCCGCTTGCATCGACCTGCCCGCAGACGGGAACCTCAGCATCGGCCGCGCGGAGGACGCGGACGTGCGCGTGGTCGATCCGATGGCCTCGCGTTACCACGCACGGCTGCTGGTGGGCCCGGCCATCGAGGTCGAGGATCTCGACAGCGCCAACGGCACTGCGGTTGGCGGCAAACGCCTGGAGCCGCGCGTGCGATATCGGCTGACCCCCGGAGACTCCATCGCCATCGGCGGCACCGTGCTGTTGATCCACCAGGGAGGCCAGCGCATCAAGACCCGACAGGTCTGGTCGCACGCGTACTTCGAGGCGCGACTGATCGAGGAGTGCGCAAGGGCCGAAAGCACACGGGGCTCCTTCGCCCTCTTGCGCGTCCATCTCGAGTCATCGGACGTCGAGCAGAGTGAAAGCGCCATGCTGGCGGCCTTGCGTGTCGGAGATGTCCTGGGGAGCTATGGCCCGGCCGAATATCAGATATTGCTGGTCGACACCGACGCCGCCCAGTCGGAACTGCTGGCGCAACAGATCCGCGAGGCACTCTCCCGCGAGGGAATCAACAGCCAGTCGGGCCTGGCGATGTTTCCGATCGACGGCGCGTCCCCCCAGTCGCTGGTGAGCAAAGCTTGCGCTTCGATCCGGGCAACCTCACATCCGGGTGTCGCCGAGCAACGGGGCGTGGTGCTTTCGAACCCGGCCGTGAAAGCTCTGTATGCGGTCGCCGAGCGCGCCGCCGTCGGGACAATCAACGTTCTCATCCTGGGGGAAACCGCGGTGGGGAAGGAAGTTTTCGCCGAGTGGATCCATCGACGGTCCCCCAGAAAGGACAAACCGCTTCTCAGCGTGAATTGCGCGGCCCTTTCGGAATCTCTGCTGGAATCGGAGCTCTTCGGCTACGAAAAAGGAGCCTTCACCGGCGCGGTGCAAGCCAAGCTCGGTTTGCTCGAGGCGGCCGATGGTGGCACGCTGTTCCTCGATGAGGTGGGGGAAACCACCCTGCCGTTGCAAGCCAAGCTGCTGCGAGCGATCGAGACCCGGCAGGTGCTGCGGGTCGGTGCCACCAAACCGCGCTCGGTGGATGTTCGTTTCGTGGCGGCAACCAACCGCGACTTGGACGAGGAAGTGGAGGCCAAGCGCTTTCGCCAGGACCTCTACTTTCGTCTCAACGGGATCGGCCTGACAATCCCGCCCCTGCGCGAGCGGACGGACGAGATCGAGCCGCTGGCGAATCTCTTCCTCGAGGCGGTCGCCCAGCCGCTGGGAAGGCCTGCACCGACGCTGTCAGCGCAGGCGGTTACCTGGTTGCGTGCTTACAGCTGGCCAGGCAACATCCGCGAGCTGCGCAACACGATGGAGCGGGCGCTGCTTCTCTGCTCCGGTGACGAAATCCGCCAGCAGGATCTACCGACCGAGAAGGTCACCAAAACAGGTGGCGGGGCGGCCGCCCCGCCGGTAGAAGCTACCGCCCCTTCCGCCCCGCCCTGGTCGGTAACCAGCGCCCGGGAAGCCGAACGTCTGGCGATCGTCGAAGCGCTTGCCCGTTGCGCTGGGAACCAGACCCGCGCCGCCGAGTTGCTCGGTATTCCGCGGCGCACGTTCTGCACCCGCATGCGCGAATACAGCATCCCTCGCCCGCGGTCGTAGCGTGCAACTTCAACTGCCAGAAACAGGGCGGGCGAATCCGGGCGCGAGCAGCTGTAGCATACGTTCAGGGTTGCGGATTCCCTGCAGGGACATGAAACCGCGGGCGTCAGCAACCCACGCCCGACCCCGTTCGTCGTTCGTGAGCTGACCGAGGCGGTACCGGGCGGCGGCGGCGTACAGAGCCATCTGCCTCGCCTCGAGCCCTTCGATGGCCCGGTTCAGCCGCACGCCCGACCGGTCGATCTCGCCGCGGATCGCGTGTACGGTTGCGCGTAGCAGCTCGGCCAGTGCCGAAAAACCCAGCACCGGTTGTCGGTCCAGCCGACGCGCGTCTCTCTCGACCAATCCCAGCAGCCGCGCGCGCTCGCCCGCGTCCTCCGTCCGCGCGGCCAGGGCCAAGGTAACGGTGGCCCGCAGGTGGATCATGCTTGCCCGGACGATCTTGACCCGCAACAGGAACGACCGGACCAGCGGCCGCCAGGTCTGTAACAACACCTCCTGGGCCACCTCGGCCTCGCCGAGATAAAGGTGCAGGTTGGTCCGGGCGAGCAGGATGTAGTAGCTCTGCACCTGGAAGCCCGGTACTCGCCATTCCTCCCGGGCGTGGTCGACACGCCGGCGGCCCTCCTCCGGATCATCGGCGGCCAGCCAGACGACGTTGCACAGTCCGGTCTTGAAAGCCACGCTCGCGTAGTGGTCACCGCGACGCTCGGCCTCCTGGCCCAACCGCCGCACCCGTCGCGCGAGCTCGTCGATCTCGCCGCGAAACCACAGGGAATAGGTGCCAAACAGATCGGCATTGGCGGATTCCCAGGCCACACCGGTGCACTGTTCGCGGAAGGTGGCGCTGGCGCGATCCAGTGCCTCGCCTGCCTCTCGCCAGAGACCGGAGAACTGCGCGACGAGACCGCGGTTGAACTCGGCCATGCCCAGCGCATAGGGCTCTCCCAGCTTGCCGGCGATCTCGGTAGCTGCTTCCAGCGCTCGAACCGCGCGCCTGGTTGGTCGACCGGAGGCCGCAGCCAGGTAGCCAGCCTCGAGCGCCAGCGAGTGCGCCACCCGGGACGGCTCGCCCAGTCGCAGCGCCAGCGCCAGGTGTCGCGCCTGAAACTCAAACCCGCGGATGGTCTCGATCACCGCCAGCCCCAGCGCTGCCGTCCAGCAGACGTCCAGTCGACTCAGATCCTCGGTCGGAATGCTGGCTGCCAGGCGCTGGCAAAATCCGAAACCACGCAGTCGCAGCCCGGCCCGACGCCACAATACCGAGAGCAGCGACCGCCGGGGGGTTCTTGCCCAGGGGATGCCGACCGCTGCGGTCACCTCCCGTAGAGTCTGGACACCGTCGGCCAGGTGCCCGCTGAACAACAGCTGCTGAGCGGCGCGCCTGCGGCATTCGAGCCCATCCCCGGCCGAGGCGCCCTTCGCCGCGGCCTCGTAGGCCTCAGCGGCCTCATGACCGCGACCGGCATTGACAAGCGCGCCACCCAGTCGTTGCAGCAGCCGCCGTCTTTCCTCCCCGTCAAATTGGCCCAGCCGCAGAGCCGTCCGGTATCGGGCGGCAGCCTGTTCGAAGGCCAGGGTTCCCTCGGCCAGTTGGGCGGCTCGCATGGCGTGGGTCGCCGCGCGCAGCGGTTGACCGGCGAGCTCGAGGTGTCGCAAGAGGATCTCGGGATTCTGCTGACCGGTACCGGCCCGTTCGAGCTGGTCGGCCAGGCGACGATGCAAACGGATGCGAACCTCCTGGTCCAGGTGATCGAGCAAGGTCTCACGGATGCGGTCGTGGTAACACTCGATCACCTCCTCGTCGCCCACCCGCTGGCTACGGATTAGCCGGCCCTGACGCAGATCGGCCAGCCGATGATCGAACGAATCCGGGTCGGCGGCGCACGCGGCGAGGTGTCGTTGGGCCAGGGGCATGCCCAGCGCCAGCAGCTGCAGCAGCTCGCGGGTGGGGAGCTCGAGGGCGGCGATGCGAGACCAGAGCACCTCGTCGAGCGGCAGGTGTCCAGCTTGCTTCGCCTGGGTGGCGAGCTCCTGGATGAAAAGAGGATGACCCTTGGCCTCCGTGGCCACCAGACTCGCTGCTGGGCCCGCGCCGAGGATCTCGGCCAGGTAACAGGCCTCATCGGGATCCAGTCCCTCCAGCAAGATCTG
>JBKPRZ010000058.1:0-26402 GCA_046734815.1 Myxococcota bacterium
GGGCCCGCGTGCGGCGCGACCGCGGTACGCACGGTGAGGGCGCGGTCGGCGGCGCTGATCCCCGTGCTCACGCCGTGGCGGGCCTCGATGCTGACCGCGAACGGCTTGCGCGGCTCGTCCCAGCGGGCGGCCATGGGGGGCAGGCCCAGGCTCGCCACCCGTTCGGCGGACAGGGCCAGGCTGGTCAGCCCGCCCCCGTGCTGGGCGAGGAAGTTGATGCCGGCGGCGGTGACGGTGGGGGCGGCGCAGACCAGGTCGCCGCTGCCGGCGCGTTCGTCCAGCAGCGCGATGGTCCCGCCGCCCGCGATCGCGGCCAGCGCGGCGTCGATGTCGTCCAGGACAGAGAGCGACATCGCCGGCCTAGAAGTGGGCGTACAGGGTGACGTTGAAGCTGCGGTCCACCCAGGTGTCGGCGCCGGGCGCGTGCCGCCGCCACAGCACCAGCTCGCCCAGCAGAGCGAGGTGCTCGCCCAGCGAGACGCCGACCGAGGGCACCTGCAGGGTCTCGGTGACGTCCAGATCGGCGTAGTCGCCGCGGCTGAAGACGTAGCGGGCGGTGAACGCACCGGCGGCGTATTGCCCGCCGGCCAGGGCGTACCGGACGGTCCTGGAGGCCTGGCCCGGGATGGCTGGTGTGGTGGCGGTGGCCGGGGTGCCGGCGATGGGGAAGTCGGAGACCGACTGGCCCTGCTGGAACGTGGCCTCGCCCCACAGGGTCAGCCCGGCGAAGGCGTAGGTGAGGTCGGCCGCCTCGCGGAAGACGTCGTGCTTGCCGGTGGGCAGGTCGGCCTGCAGGTACTGGCCCGAGAGGCCCAGGGTCAGGGTGCTGGCGCCGAAGGCGACCTGGGGTTCGAGGCGCAGGTCGGTCTCGTTGCGGCGGTGGGCGCCGTCGATGGAGAAGGTCTCCCGCCCGGGCAGCGACACGTTGGTGTGGCCGTCGATGACGAAGTACTGCGCGTAGGCCTTGCCGCCGAGCGCCCCCGCGCGGGCCTGCCCCTCCAGCGACAGACCGTAGTTCGGCGTCAGCTTCAGCCCGTCGTACACCTGCACGTTGCCGTAGAAGCTGTTGTCCCAGAACAGGCCGAAGTGGCTGTACACCTTGCCCGCCTTCACGGTCAGCGAGCTGTCGGTGCCGCCCGCCTCGTAAGAACCGTAGGCCTCCTGGATCCAGACCGGGGCAGCGAAGAACGGACGCAGCTTGCTCTCGCGGAAGCGCGGCTCGAGGTGCAGCCCGAAGTTCCCCGCGTGCCCGTCGAGCACGATGTTGGCGAAGAACACCTCGATGTTGTTCTTCGTCTGCGGAATGAACGGCTGGTAATACCAGAGCAGCGCGCCGCCACCGACCTGCAACGCCGGCCGCGCCGGCGCGTCGGGCTTGGCGGTGGAGTCGGACACCACCGGCGTGGGCGCCGGGTCCACGGGCGGCGGCTCGGTGGGGGCGGCGGTGGTGCCTGCGTCAGTAGCGGCGGCAGCCGGCGCGTCGGCGGGCGCGCTCGGGTCAGACGCGCGGGCGGGGGAGGCGAGCAGCAGCAGGGCGGTCGGGGCCAGCAGCGATGAAAGACGTGGCATGGGGTGGATTCCTCTCGTCGATTGCGTTCGGGTCGTCAGCGACGGGCCGTTCGCTCAGGAGTAGAACGACGGCGTGGGCAGGGTGCCGTTGAGGGTGTAGTCGCCCAGGTCGCGCAGCTTGTAGTCGACCGGGTCGTGCAAGGTGTGGACGCGGACGTTGCGCCAGAAGCGGTCGAGCCGCTCGCGCCCGAGGGTGGCGCGCGCGCCGGTCACCTCGAAGATGCCCTCGGTGACCTGCAGCCCGGCGCGGCTGCCCGCCACCTTGGCCAGGGCGACAGCGACCGCGACCGTGCCGCGGCCCTCGGGCGCGAGGGCCTCGCCGACCTGCCAGGCGGTGTCCAGCTCGCGCACGGCGTGATCGGTGAGCAGGCGCGCGCCTTCGATGTCGACGGCCAGCTCGCCGTAGCGTCGCAGCACATAGGGATCGGCGGTGGCGGTGGCCGCCGGCGACGCGATCCAGGCGCGCGACTGGCTGCGCGTGTACCGGCGCGCCTCGGCCAGCGCCCCCTGGGCCAGCCCCAGGTAAACGTTGGCCAGGATCAGCTGCGCCAGGCACGGCCGCAGCGACGCGAAGGGACTGCCCAGCGGCCCCGGCGTCCGCAAGATCTCGTCCTCCCCCAGCCACACCCCGCTGAACTCGACCCCCCCGCTGTCCGTCTGCCGCTGCCCGAAACAATCCCAGTCCTCCAGCACGCGTACCCCCGCCCGCGCCGTCGGTATGTGCGCGACGATCAGCCGCAGCGGCTCGGTCTCCCCCTGCAGCGCGGACACGATCAGGCGATCGGAGTCGGAGGCGCCCGAGCAGAAGCTCTTGCTGCCGTCTATCCGGTATCCGGGTCGTCCGCGGTCATGCGATGCGGGCGTCACGCGGGTGCGGCGGTCCAGCGGATTGAGGGCGTTGCCCCAGAACCAGCGCTCGCGCACCGTCTGCCGCAGCAGCGGCTCCCACTGTGCGGGCGTCCCGAAGAGCCGCAGCGTCGCCAGCATCAGATGATGGAACCCGAAAAGGTGCGCCAGCGAGCTGTCCACCTGGGCCAGCCTCCGCACCACCTGCAACACCGTCGCCCACGACGCCCCGCCACCGCCCAGCTGGCGCGGCACACTCAGACCCAGCAGCCCACTTCCGCGCAGCAGGTCCCGCTCCCGCTTCGCTGTGCCCCCCGCGCGATCCCGCTCCACCGCCGTCGACGCGACGGCCTCGATCAGCGCGTCCAGCCCGGCGAGCGGATCGCCGGCGACCGCAGCGGTGATGCCGGGCCCGGCCCTCTCCGGTCGATCCGACGCTACTGCTGCAACTCGCGGCTCTCCATCCATGCGCGCGCTCCACGCAGCACGATTCGTGCCCGCGAGCGGAGATCGAGGAGGTTTCGTGCCCGCGGGCGGATCGGGAAGGAGCGGCGACCCTCCCCCGGCGGCGGGTGAGGGTCGTCGATCCTCCTCGATCCCTCGTGCGCCCACCCGCTCGCCGACCCGTCCTCGCGCCGCGCCCCGCGCCTTTCCTGCTGCCCCAGCAACACGCCCCCCGCAGCCCCGCTGCCCCCGCAGCAGGCCCCGCCGGTTCGTCTCCCCCCACCACGATGCCGCCGCGGGCACGTCGCGTGCAACCGCGGGCGCGTCGACATGGATGTGTTCTGGTTCCTGCCCACCCACGGCGACGGCCGCTACCTGGGCACCGCGCACGGCGCCCGCCCCGTCAGCCTTCCTTATCTGCGCCAGATCGCCCAGGCCGCCGACGACCTGGGGTTCGGCGGGGTGCTCCTGCCGACCGGGCGTTCCTGCGAGGACGCCTGGGTGGTCGCCTCGGCGATGGTGCCGGTCACCCAGCACCTCCGTTTCCTGGTCGCCATCCGCCCCGGGGTGGTCTCACCCACCGCCGCCGCCCGCATGGCCGCCACCTTCGATCGCCTGTCCGACGGCCGCCTGCTGATCAACGTCGTCACCGGCGGCGATCCCTCGGAGGCCGAGGGCGATGGCGTCTTCCTGGCCCACGACCAGCGCTACGACGTCACCGACGAGTTCCTCCACATCTGGAAGCGGCTGCTCGCCGGCGAGCGCGTCGACCACGTCGGCGCGCACCTGCGGGTCAAGGGCGCGAAGGTCCTGTACCCGCCCGTGCAGCAGCCCCACCCCCCGCTGTGGCTGGGCGGTTCGTCCGAAGCGGCCCACGACCTGGCCGCCCGCCACATCGACCTCTACCTCACCTGGGGCGAGCCCCCCGCGGCCGTCGCCACCAAGATCGCCGACGTGCGCGCCCGCGCCGCCGCCCACGGCCGCACCCTGCGCTTCGGGATCCGCCTGCACGTGATCGTGCGCGAGACCGCCGAGGCCGCCTGGGCCGCCGCCGACGACCTGATCCGCCACCTGGACGATCAGGCCATCGCCCTCGCCCAGCGGACCTTCGCCAGCTTCGACTCCGAGGGGCAGCGCCGCATGTCCGCTCTACACGGCGGCCGCCGCGATCGCCTCGAGGTCAGCCCCAACCTCTGGGCCGGCGTCGGACTGGTACGCGGCGGCGCGGGCACCGCCCTGGTCGGCGATCCCGACACCGTCGCCGAGCGCATGCGCGAATACGTCCAGCTGGGCATCGACACCTTCATCCTCTCCGGCTACCCGCACCTCGAGGAGGCCTACCGGACCGCCGAGCTGCTCTTCCCCCGTCTACCCCTGGAACGCCCCGTGCGCGCCGCCGAGCCGAACCTCACCGGCCCTTTCGGCGAGATGATGGCCAACGTCCATCCCCCCGGCACCCGCGACCGCCGTGCCGGATGACGGGACACCTCCAACGCGCTGTCCACTATACCGAACACCCTGTTCTTCATGGTATCCTCCAACGACATGGCCAAACGTTCGCCCGCCGCCTCCCGCGCCCACGCCACCGACGAGGGCGACGGGGGCCGCCGGCCGGGGCGGGGGATTCCGCTGCCGCCGGGCGACGACGTGGGCGCAGCCGAGCTGGCCCAGCGGGTGGCCAACAACCTGCGCGATCGACGCAAGTCGCGCGGTATGTCCCTGGACGAGCTGGCCGCCGCCTCCGGGGTCAGCCGCGCCGCCCTCTCGCAGATCGAGACCCAGAAGAGCAACCCGTCGCTGAGCGTGCTCTGGAAGATCGCCGTCGGTCTCGGCATCCATATCTCGGAGTTGCTGGGCGACGCTGGCCCCTCGGCCAACCTGCTCCGCCGTGCCGACGCCCAGGTGCTGCGCTCCGCCGATGGCCGCATGGAGAGCCGCCCCATGACCCCGGCCGGCTTCTCGCGCGACATCGAGGTGTACGAGCTGCGCCTGGCCGGCCGCTCGGTGCACGCCGCCGAGGCGCACGGCCCCGGCACCACCGAGCTGATCGTCGTGCTGTCGGGCCTGCTGCGCATGCACGTCGGCGCCGACAAGTTCGATCTCACCCCCGGCGACTCGCTCGCCTTCCCCGCCGACCGCTCCCACAGCTACGAGAACCCGGGCGGCGGCGAGGCCCGCTACCACAACATCGTCGTCTACGCGCGCTGACCCCCCCGCTCGCAGTCAGCCGTCCGCCGCGTCTCCCGCCGTCTCCTCCGCCGCGGCCGCCTCGCGCCGGCGCAGGTCCCGCGGTCCCGCCGGGATCTCCCCCAGCTCGATCAGCCGCGCCCGCACCACGTTGCGGCTGATGCCCAGCAGGCGCGCCGTCTGCAGCTGGTTGCGGTGGCAATATTGATAAGCGGTCTTCATCAAGGTCTCCTCCACCGCCGCGTGCAGGTCGGGCAGGTTCGCCTCGAACAGCCCCACCAGCGCGCGCTCCAGCGCCGCCAGCGGGTCCGCAGGCTGGTCCCGGCCGCGTTCCCGCCGCGCCACCGCCGCGCCCAGCTGCAGGTGCTCGCGCTGGATCTGTCCGCCGTTGCAGACCAACAGCGCCGAATGCAGGACGTTCTCGAGCTCGCGGATGTTGCCTGGCCAGCCATGCTCCAGCAGCCGCGCAGCAGCCGCCGGGGCCAGTCCCACCGGGGCAAGCCCCAGGCGCTGCCGGTACAGGTCCAGGAAATACTCCGCCAGCGGCAAGATGTCGCCCGGGCGGTCGCGCAGCGCCGGGATGGGCACCACCGCCACCTTCAACCGATAATAGAGGTCCTCCCGGAAGCGCCCCGCCGCCACCGCCTGCTCCAGCGCCACGTTGGTGGCGGCCACCAGGCGCACGTCGATCGGGATCGGCTGCCGCGACCCCAGCCGCACCACCTCCCGCTCCTGCAGCACCCGCAGCAGCTTCACCTGCACGGCGGCGGGCAGGTCCCCGATCTCGTCGAGAAACAAGGTTCCGCCCTGGGCCGCCTCGAACCAGCCAGGCTTGGGCCCCACCGCGCCGGTGAAGGCGCCCCGCTCGTGTCCGAACAGCTCGCTCTCGACCAGGGTCTCGCTGAAGGCGCCGCAGTTGACCGCCACGAACGGCCGTCCTGCGCGCGCCGACAGGTCGTGGATGTGGCGGGCGACGATCTCCTTTCCGGTACCCGTCTCCCCCACCACCAGCACCGTGGCCGAACTGGGCGCGATCTGCTGGATCCGCTGCAGCAGCTCGCACGAGCGCGGGTCCGCGAACACCAGCGCCTTGGCACGAACCGTCAGGGCGCGGGCGTCGGCGTCGGGCAGGGTCAGAATGGGCATCTCGGTTGCAACGTCCATTAAAACGGACACAATGTCCATGGCAGTTCCGCGACGAATCACGGATCGCAGAAAGGACGGAGCTCGAACATGCGCATCGGAATAGTGGGTGGTGCCGAGAGACTGGCCGATCGACTGTCCAGCGTGGCGTCGGCCGCCGGACACCAGCTGGAGTTCCACGACGGCCACATGCGAGGCACCGCCGCGGAACGGCTGCGGGCGCTGATCGAGCGGGCGGACGTTGTGGTAATCGTCACCGAGATCAACAGCCACGGGGCGGTCCAGCAGGCTCGATCGCTGGCCAACCGCGCCCACCGCCCCGTCCATCTGGTCCGCCGCTTCGGGACCAGCCAGCTGCGCGCGCTGGCCGCCTGACACCGCCGTCTCGGGGCATGCCCGGGGGTCCGGACAAAAGTATTGACCGGGATCCGCCGATGGTTTACGAGAGGAAGTGTTCGCTATCGTGAACGTCAGGCGAGGGGCGGGACGTCGGGGAGGGCCTGCTTCGGAAAGGAATCCCGGTGAATAGAACGCTGTCCATCCTTCTTAGCGCGCTGTGCCTGCTCGTCGGTGGCAGCGCGGTGTCTCGTGCACAGGAGGCCCCCGTCCCGTCGGCCCCGGCCCCGGCGGCTCCCGCCCCGGCTCTGGCGGCTCCCGCCCCCGCTCCGGCGGCCATCGCGAGCGGCGAGGCGACCACCGCCACCGCCGAGACCAGCGCCCTGCAACTGGACGAGGTGGACCAGCGCGCCCGCATCGTCGAGCGCCGCCTGGACCTGCTCGAGGAGGAGGCCGCCCGCCAGAAGGCCGCCACCCCGGTGGTCACCGCCGGCGCCACCGGCTTCAATTTCAAGAGCGCCGACGGCGCCTTCCTGGTGAAGATCCGCGGGCTGATCCAGGCCGACGGCCGCCAGTTCGTCAGCGACCACGACCTGTGGCTGCGCGACTCGTTCCTGATCCGCCGTGCCCGCCCGCTGCTGGAGGCCACCTTCTTCGACGTGGCCGACTTCCGCCTGATGCCCGACTTCGGCAACGGACAGGCGCTGGTGCAGGACGCCTACGTCGACATTCGCCCCGCTGCCTTCTTCAAGATCCGGGGCGGCAAGTTCAAGCCGCCGGTCGGCCTGGAACGCCTGCAGAGCGCCGCCGCCATCGTGTTCCCCGAGCGCGGCTTTCCCACCTCGCTGGCCCCCAACCGCGACATCGGCTTCATGCTCCACGGCATCCTGGGGCCCTCGCTGCTCAGCTACGAGTTCGGCATCTTCAACGGCGTGGCCGACGGCGGCAACGGCGACCTGGACAACAACCACGCCAAGGACTTCGCCGGTCGCATCTTCCTGCAGCCGTTCAAGAGCGATCCCTACGGCCTGCTGTCCAACCTCGGCGCCGGCATCTCCGGCAGCAGCGGCTGGCAACGCGGGACCGCGGCGGTGTTCCAGACCACCAACATGACCACCCGCCGCACCGCCGCGCCGCTGCCCGGCCTGCCGGTCTACCGCACCCCCGGTCAGCAGACCTTCTTCTCGTACCGGCTGAACGAGGACGTGCCCGATGGCGCCGTCATCGGCTACGGCCGCCACAGCCGGTTGTCGCCGCAGGGCTACTTCTATTACGGCCCGGTGGGCGTGCTGGCCGAATACATCGTCAGCCGGCAGGCGGTGGAGATCGGCGCCTCCGCCGCCAACCTCACCCACGCCGCCTGGCAGGTGGCCGCCTATTACGTCTTCGGCGGCAAGGCGCTGTACGAAGGGACCACCATCACCCAGCCGTTCGATCCCAGCAAGGGCACCTGGGGCGCCCTCGAACTGGCCGCGCGCTACAATGACCTGAAGATCGACGACGACACCTTCCCCACCTTCGCGGACCCGAACCGGTCGGCGCGGCGGGCACGGGCGGTGGGCGGCGTCGCCAACTGGCACTGGAGCCGCAACATCAAGATCAGCCTCTCGTACGAGCACACCTCCTTCGAGGGCGGCGCCGCCGCGGGCGCCGACCGCAAACCGGAGAACATCTTCTTCCAGCGCATCCAGGCCGCCTTCTGATCACCGTCCGTTTCGCACCTACAGAACCGAGGTCTCCATGTCGTCCAAGAAATCGTTGTTCGTTCTCCTGGCCGCGCTGGCCTGCTCCGGCACCGCCCTCGCCGACGTCAGTCTGCTCAACGTCTCGTACGATCCCACCCGCGAGCTGTACCAGGCGATCAACACCGCCTTCGCCGCCCAGTGGAAGGCCAGGTCCGGCGAGACCGTCACCATCAAGCAGTCGCACGGCGGCTCGGGCAAGCAGGCCCGCTCGATCCTCGACGGCCTGGAGGCCGACGTGGCCACCCTGGGCCTGGGCTACGACGTCGACGCCCTCCACGAGAAGGGCGGCCTGATCCCCAAGGACTGGCAGAGCCGCCTGCCCGACAAGAGCTCGCCCTACACCTCGACCATCGTGTTCGTCGTGCGCAAGGGCAACCCCAAGGGCGTCAAGGACTGGGCCGATCTGGTGCGCCCCGGGCTCAAGGTGATCACCCCCAACCCCAAGACCTCCGGCGGCGCGCGCTGGAACTACCTCGCCGCCTGGGGCTGGGCGCTGACCAGCTTCGCCGGCGACCAGGCCAAGGTTCGCGACTACATCACCAAGCTGTACAAGAACGTGCCGGTGCTGGATTCGGGTGCGCGCGGCTCGACCACCACCTTCGCCCAGCGCGGCATCGGCGACGTCTGCCTGTCCTGGGAGAACGAGGCCTTCCTCATCTTGAAGGAGTTCGGCAAGGACAAGTTCGAGATCGTGGCGCCGTCGGTCAGCATCCTGGCCGAGCCGCCCGTCACCGTGGTGGACAAGAACGCCAGCAAGCACGGCACCCAGAAGGTGGCGGAGGCCTACCTCAAGTTCCTCTACACTCCCGAGGCCCAGGAGATCATCGCCCGCAACTTCTACCGGCCGCGCAATCCCGAGGTGGCCCGCAAATACGCCTCGGTCTTCCCCAAGATCAAACTCTTCACGATTGACGAGGTATTCGGGGGCTGGCAAAAGGCGCAGAAGACCCACTTCGAGGACAACGCGATCTACGATCAGATCTACGTCGCCGGTAAATGAACGCGCCCCTGACCGTCTCCGCCGATCCGAGAAAGACCCGCCTCGCCGAGTTCTTCCGCCGGGGGTGGCGCCCGGGCGTGTTGCCCGGTTTCACCCCCACCCTGGGCATCACCCTCATCTACCTGTCGGCGATCGTGATCGTGCCGCTGTCGGCGATGATCCTGCGGACCGCCGGGATCGGCTGGGCGGAGTTCTGGGCCACGGTCTCCTCGCCGCGCGCGCTGGCCGCCTACAAGCTCAGCTTCGGCGGCGCCCTGGTGGCGGGCGCCGTCAACACCGTGGCCGGCCTGCTGCTGGCCTGGATCCTCGTCCGCTACGATTTCCTCGGCAAGAGCATCGTCGACGCCCTGATCGACCTGCCGCTGGCCCTGCCCACCGCGGTGGCGGGCATCTCGCTGACCGCCATCTACGCCCCCAACGGCGTGCTGGGCCGGCCGCTGGAGGCGCTGGGGATCCAGGTCGCCTTCGCCCCCATCGGTGTCATCGTGGCCATGATCTTCGTGGGCCTGCCCTTCGCCGTGCGCACGGTGCAGCCGGTGCTGATGGAGCTGGACCCGCAGGCCGAGGAGGCCGCCGCGGTGCTGGGCGCCTCGCGCTGGTTCGCGTTCCGCAAGGTGATCCTGCGCGCCCTCATCCCGCCGCTGCTCACCGGGTTCGCGCTGGCCTTCGCCCGGGCGGTGGGCGAATACGGATCGATCGTCTTCATCTCCGGCAACATGCCGATGAAGACCGAGATCGTCCCTCTGCTGATCGTCACCAAGCTGGAGCAATACCAGTACGGCGAGGCCACCGCCCTGGCGGTGGTGATGCTGGCCGGCTCGTTCCTGACCGTGTTCGTGGTCAACGTCATCCAGGCCTCGGCGCGGCGCAAGGGCTCGCATGTCTAGCGCCCTGGCCCCCGACGTCGTCGAGGTCCCGCCCGAGACCCAGCGGCGCGCGCGCGTCCGCACCATCACCGAACCGGCGCACGTGCGCGCCCTGCTGATCGGCGCCGGCCTGCTGTTCCTGGCGCTGGTGGTGGTGCTGCCGCTGGGCTCGGTGTTCCTGCAGGCCTTCGACAAGGGCGTGGTCGCCTACCTGGGCAAGCTCCTGCAGGCGGAGACCTGGGACGCCATCAAGCTGACCCTGCTGACCGCTGCCCTGGTGGTCCCGATGAACACCATCTTCGGCGTGGCCGCCGCCTGGCTCATCGCCAAGTACCGTTTCCCCGGCAAGAACCTGCTGATCTCGCTGATCGACATCCCCTTCTCGGTGTCGCCGGTGATCTCCGGGTTGATCTTCGTGCTGCTGTTCGGCGCCCGCGGCGTGCTGGGCGGCTGGCTGGCCGCCCACGACATCAAGATCATCTTCGCCGTCCCCGGCATCGTGCTGGCCACCGCCTTCGTCACTTTCCCCTTCGTGGCGCGCGAGGTTCTGCCGGTGATGCAGTCGCTGGGCAGCGACGAGGAGGAGGCGGCGCTGACCCTGGGCGCGGGCGGCTGGCGCATCTTCTTCCGGGTGACCTTGCCCAAGATCAAGTGGGGCCTGCTGTACGGCGTGATCCTGTGCAACGCCCGGGCGATGGGCGAGTTCGGCGCCGTCTCGGTGGTGTCGGGCCACATCCGCGGCAGCACCAACACCATGCCGCTGCAGGTGGAGATCCTCTACAACGAATACGACTTCGTGGGCGCCTTCGCGGTGGCCTCGCTGCTGACCCTGCTGGCCATCGCCACCCTGGTGGCCAAGAAGATCGTCGAGCGCCGCCAGGAGCACGGCGCATGAAGGTGGTCCTCGACCGGGTGAGCAAGCGCTTCACCCTCAAGGGCACGCCGGCGGTGTTCGAAGCCAGCTTCGAGGCGCCCTCGGGCGGCGTCACCACCTTGCTGGGCCCCTCGGGGTCGGGCAAGACCACCATCTTGCGCATCATTGCCGGGCTGGAGGGCGCCGACGAGGGGCGGGTTTTGCTGGACGATCAGGACATCACCCGCACGCCCATCGGCAAGCGGCAGTTCGGGTTCGTGTTCCAGACCTTCGCCCTGTTCAACCAGCTGACCGTGCGTGAAAACATCGCCTTCGGGCTGCAGGCCCAGGGCGTGCGCGGCGAGGCGGTCCGCACGCGCGTCGACGAGCTGCTGCAGATGGTGCAGCTGGACGGCCTGGACCGCCGCTACCCCAACCAGCTGTCGGGCGGGCAGCGCCAGCGGGTCGGCTTCGCCCGCGCGCTGGCCCCCTATCCCAAGGTGCTGCTGCTGGACGAGCCGTTCGGCGCGCTGGATGCGCGCGTCCGGTCCGAGCTGCGGGCCTGGCTGCGCGAGCTGCACGAGGCCACCCAGGTGACCACCATCCTGGTCACGCACGACCAGGAAGAGGCGCTGGAGCTGTCCGATCGGATCGTGGTGATGGACAAGGGCCGCGTGCACCAGGTGGGCAGCCCGCGCGACGTGTACGACGACCCCAAGACCGCCTTCGTCGCCTTCTTCGTCGGCACCGCCAACGTGCTGCGGGCCGAGGTCAAGGAGGGCCGCGCGGCGGTGGGCGCCTCGTCGGTGCCGCTGCCCGCGCAGATCCCCGACGGCTCGAACATCCGGGCCATCGTGCGGCCGCACGACGTCTCGGTGGTGAAGGCCGAGGACGAGCCCAGCAGCAACCGCGCGGTGGGCCGGGTGCGCCGCATCGCCCGCCTGGGCGCCTACGTGAAGCTGGACGTGGCCCTGCCCACCGGCGAGGTGCTCACAGTCCACATGCCGCGCCCCCAGTTCGAGCAGATGAACCTGTCGGTGTCGGACCCGGTCCTGGTGGATCTGGATAACGCCCGCGTGTTCGCCGAGGACTTCGCGATCTAGACCGCGGCGTCGGGGGCTTCGCGTCCGCGGTCCGTGCACGCAAATCTCGCGGGGCGCGAAGGCTTGTCGGCGGGGGTGCGGTGGTTCTGTTGTCATTGCAAAGGAGGTGATGAGCAATGGCAAATCTGATCCGTCGTAATCAGAGCCGCGAGGTCTCGCGCGAGCGAGGCCAGGAATTTGGATGGGACCCGTTCAGGATGATGGATGCGCTCCTGCGACTCGACCCGTTCCGCTCCGCGTTCGGCGAGGGCGGCTGGTCCGAAGAGCGCGCGTTCGCTCCGGCCTTCGACCTGAAGGAGACCAAGGAAGCGTACGTGGTCCGCGCGGACCTGCCTGGCGTCAAGGAGTCGGACATCGAGCTGTCGGTGACCGGCAATGTGTTGACCCTCTCGGGTCGGCGCGAGCAGGAGCGCCGCGAAGAAGGCGATCAGTTCTTCGCGCTCGAGCGCAGCTACGGTTCGTTCATGCGCACCCTCAGCTTGCCCGAGGGCGCCAACCTGGACGACGTCAAGGCCGAGCTGAAGGACGGCGTCCTCACGCTGCACATCCCGAAGCGGCCCGAGGTGCAGCCGCGCAAGATCGCGATCGGCAAGGGCGGCGGCGACAAGCCGCGTGCTTGACCGGATCGGGAATCGTTTTCGCCCAAGGGGGGATCGTTTCGATCCCCCCTTTTGTTTGCGCGCGCCGCCCAGGTAGGACCGGCCCCTACTCGACCAGACAGGTAAGCTTTCGCTACGGACCTGAAGGGGGATCTGATAGCGTCGCCCGAAATCGTGGGTGCCGCCATGAGGCGGATGGCCCCAGGGGGTGGTCATGGGTCCTGGCCCCGTTCCGAAGAGAGCGATTTTCCTTATCTTCGCGTGCGCCCTCGCCTCCGCGTGGGTCCACGGCTGCTCGGCACCGCAGTCGGCGGACCGGGGCGTCTCCGTCGACGCGGACGGCGTGGCCGATCCGGTGCCGCCGGTGCCGCCGGGGGGCACTCAGGGCACCGACGCCGGCGCGCCCGCCGGGCGCGAGCCGACCATCGTGTGCGGCAACGGCCGCCTCGATCCCGGTGAAGACTGCGACCTCGGTGCTTTGAACCAGCCGAACGCGTACGGCGAGGGCTTGTGCAGCACCACCTGTCGCAAGGCCGGCGCCTGCGGGGACGGCGTTCGCAATGGCCCGGAAGAGTGTGACGACGGCAGCAAGAACGTCGAGAGCGACGGCACCTACGGGCTGCCGGGCCAGTGCAATCACCTGTGCCGCAAGATCACCCAGTACTGCGGCGATGCGATGCTGACCGAGCCCGAGAAGTGTGATCTGGGCCCGGACAACAGCGACATGGCCTACGGCCCGAACCTGTGCACGAAATCGTGCCTGCCGGCCCCGTTCTGTGGCGACGCCCGCCCCGATGGGCGCGAGGAGTGCGACGACGGCCCCGCCAACCTGCTGACCGACAAGACCTGGACTCTGCAGGGGGTCGGCTGCAACCAGGGCTGCAAGAAGATCGTCCACCGCTGCGGCGACGGCAAGATGGATGCCCCCGACGAGCAGTGTGACGCCGGGATGATGAATACCAACTCGGACGCCACCTACGGTACGCAGGCGGGGTGCAACCGCGTGTGCAAGAAGATCGGCTTCTGCGGCGACGGCTTCCGCGACCCGCTGGAGAACTGCGATCAGGGCACCAACAACACCAAGGACGACACCGCCTGGGCGCTGAAGATGGGCGGCTGCAACCGCCGCTGCCAGGTGGCCAACCTCTTCTGCGGCGACGGCCACGTCTTCCCCGAGAAAGAGCAGTGCGACCTGGGCCCCGGCCGCAACACCGGCGGCCCGGGAGGGTGCGACGCCCGCTGCCGGCTGGTGCCGCCGTAGCACCCGGCTCTACAGCCGGTTCAGGTACGCCACCAGGGCGGCGCGCTCGGCGGGAACGTTGGGCCGATCGCGGTGCACGCCGTCGGTGGTGAGGATGGCGGGCAGCGCCGGGGGTGGGTTCAGCGCGCTGGCCCGCTTGAAGAACTCCTCGTAGTGGATGACCACCTCTTCCAGGGTGGCGACGCTGTTGTTGTGGAAATACGGCGCCGTCCGGCTGATCCCGCGCAGCGGGGCGATGTCCAGCTTCTGCCAGTCGTCGCCGGGCGCGGCCCCGCAGGGCGGGTGCAGGCAGGTCCCTCCGGGCGGCGGGACGCCCGCCGAGAACACGAAGCCGGTCAGCAGCGCGCGCCCGGGGTCGCTGCTGGTCCGCCGCATCTTGAAGCCGTCGGCGAAGGTGATCTCGTAGGTGCGGGCGTTGCGGAGCAGCGCGGGCCGGCAGGGCGGCAGGCTCCAGCGCGGCGGCGAGACGGTGTCCAGCGGCGGCGGGCACGCGCCGAGCACGTCGTGGTAACGGTTGATCGTCGGCGTCTGGGTCAGCGGCGTGCTCTTGCCCGGCCCGTTGTGGCACTGGCCGCAGGCGCGGTCGAAGATCGCCTTGCCCTCGGTCTCCAGCGGGGAAAGCGGCGGCTCGGGGTCGTGCACCAGCGACCGCTCGAAGGTGGCCAGGTCGTCGAGCATCTGCGGGGCGGGGGCCACCGTCACCTGGGCGTGGTTGGTGAACGCGGCCAGCGCCTGCTCGGTCAGGGTGGCCAGGCGCGCGTCCAGCTGGTAGCCGCCCTGCGGGTTGGGTCCGCGCGGCCAGGGCGGTACCTGGGTGTCGGGGCCGGTGATCGCCACGTCGATCACGCTGGGCACCGCCCGCCAGACGTCGGTGTAGGGAAGATCCGAGACGGCGTAGGTCTCGGCGGTCTGGCAGGGCGCGGGCTGGCCGCCGGTGCGGCAGCTGTCGGGATCCACGAGCTTGATGTTGGCGGGCAGGGGCAGGCGGATGCGCACCAGGCCGTTCTCGCGCAGGTTGGTGTAGTCGCTGGCGTCGTCGCCGTTGACGTCGAAGTCGTCGGCGTCGATCGGGCGGAACAGCGGGTCGTCCTCGCCGCTGTCGATCATGGCCTGGTAGCGCATCTCCACGGCGGCCGGGCTCAGCTGGTAGCTGTCGTCCGGCATGTGGCAGTCGGCGCAGGCGCGGCCATTTCCCTGCAGGTCCAGATCGCCGTCGAGGAAGGCGGCCTCTCCCCGGACCACCGGGTCGTTACAATGGCGCCGGCGGTGCCGCTCGTGGCGCCCGTGCGGCCGGCCACGCGCCGGGGCGGCATGCAGCGCCTGCTGCGTGGGCTCCGGGGACTGGGGGGCCGGGGCGCAAGCGCCCAGGGCGGCGGCCATCGCCAACATCACGCACCCGATCTCGTATCGCATGTGGGGCTCCTGTTCCGGGCGCCGCGCGGGCGCATCCAACCAGGTAACGGGGCGGAGGGTGCTTCTTCGCGGGTCTGCGGCTGGAAGGCGAAAAAACCGCCCGCGCAACGCCGGTTGCCGGAAGGCCCGGGCCGGTGGTAGGCAACGGATCCGGTGTCCCTGCCACGCAACCAGTTCGGAGGCCGCACCACCGCCCAGGAGGCCGCCCGGGACATCTCCCTGAAGGGCAAGGTCGCCGTGGTCACCGGCGCGGGCGCCGGGCTGGGCACCGAGACCGCGCGCGTCCTGGCGCGGGCCGGGGCCCAGGTGGTGATGGCCGTGCGCAACGTGCCCGCCGCCGAGGCGGTCGCCCGGCGCCTGCGGGCCGACCTGCCGGCGGGCGCGGGATCGCTCGAGGTGATGGAGCTGGACCTGGCCAGCGCCGCCAGCATCCGCAGCTTCGCCCGCGCGCTGCCAGGCCGCCACCCGCAGCTGCACCTGCTGATCAACAACGCCGGGGTCATGGCCACCCCGCTGTCGCGCACCGTCGACGGGTTCGAGACCCAGATGGGCATCAACCACCTCGGTCACTTCCTGCTGACCTCGCTGCTGCTCGATCAGCTGCGCGCCTCCGCGCCGTCGCGGGTGGTGGTGGTGGCCAGCCGCGCCCACCGGCGCGCCGGTCGCGAGGGCGTGCTGGCCACCCTCGACACCGATCCCCACTACCAGAAGCGACGCTACCAGCCCCTCGCCGCCTACGGCGACTCGAAGCTGGCCAACATCCTGTTCACCCGAGCGCTGGCCCGCCGCCTGACCGGCAGCGGCGTGCTGGCGGTGTGCTTGCACCCGGGCGTCATCGCCACCGATCTGTCGAAGCACATGAGCCTGGGCGGCGCACTCTTCCGCGCCATCGGCCCCCTTTTCCTGAAGTCGGTCGCCCAGGGCGCCGCCACCACGGTCTTCGCCGCCACCGCCCCCGAGCTGACCGAGGCCCACGCCGGCATCTACCTGGCCGACTGCAACGAGGCCCACCCCACCGCCACCGCCTCCGACCCCGACCTGGCCGAACGCGTCTGGTCGCTGAGCGAGCGCGCCGTCGCGAGCAAGTGAAGCCGGCCGTCAGATCGTGTAGCTCACCCACCAGAACGCGTCGCCCACCACGACCTGGAGATCGCGCCCCCGCGGCCCGAACAGCTCGCGCAACTCGCTGGCGTCCAGCTCGTTGTTGACGATCACGAAGGCGCGGCCGTCCGCCAGCTGGCGGCGGCTGAGGGTGTCGGATCCGTCCGGGTGCGGGAAGGCCCGCTTCTTCGCGCGCAGGGTGCGAGCCCGCGTGGCGCACAGGAACACCGGCGAGCCCGGCAACAGCCGCGATTCGAGCCCGTCCAGGAACGCGCCCCGACGACGGCGCGGCACCAGATGAAAGAAGCCGCCCGCCAGCGCCGCCGAGAAGTCCGCCGGCAGCGCCGCCAGGTCGTACGCATCGCCCACCTCGAACCGCACGTCGCCAGGCACCGCGCGCTCCCGCGCCAGCCGGATGCACGTCTCGCTCGCATCGATGGCAAGCACCGACGCCTTCACCTCGGCCGCCACCCGGGTCAGCGCGCCGGTCCCGCACGCCACCTCGAGCACCCGCCTCCCCCGCACCACCCGGCGCAGATCCTCCTCCAGCCGCCGCAACTCCGGCCGCGGGTCGGCCAGGTCGCCCGCCGGCTCCGCATCCCAGGCGTCCCCCACGATCGGCCGCGCATCGTAATAC
Source organism: Myxococcota bacterium (assembly GCA_046734815.1). Taxonomy (GTDB): domain Bacteria; phylum Myxococcota_A; class Polyangia; order Fen-1088; family Fen-1088; genus CAVYGB01. The sequence goes on from JBKPRZ010000058.1 coordinate 17,104, forward strand.
GCGCGCGTCGCCCGCTCGATCGCCGCCCCCGTCAGCAGATCGTCGGTGTCCTCGATGTCCTCGGCATCGTCGGTGTTCCCGGTGTCCTCCGCCATCCGTGGCCGGCAAGTATGCAAGGTCACGCGCGCACAGTCAGCGAAGGTGGTCACGACGCGGCCGACCCTGGCGTGGAACGGATTGCGACGTCTCGCCCGGCCATCGGGGTGATGGGCTTCGCAGGCGTCTCTCCAGGTCCGGCCTACGATCGCGGGATGTCCCGAGCCTGGCTGATCGGATTGCTGGTGTCGCTGCCCGCCTGCCTGGCCTGGCAGCCGTGGTGGAAGCCGACCGAAAGCCCGTGGAAGGTCGCGGGCGGTCCGCAGGCGTGCCGCAAGATGTGCGAGGGGTGGGGCCTGGAGTTCGCGGGCATGGTGGGCGTCGGTGACCAGGATCCATACCTGTACCGCGGAGCCACCGCCTGCGTGTGTCAGGTGGCGGGCGGCCCGCGGGTCACAGCGCAGGCGGCTGCGACCGCCGCTGCGATGGCGGCCCCGGTGGCGGTCCGGCAGGAAGAACAGGAGGAGGAACGCCGGCGCCGCAAGGAAGAGCGCGAGGAGGAGGAGGAGCGCCGCAAGAAGCAAGAGCAGAGGGACAGGCAGAAGCACGATCAGCAGGAACGCGAGCGCCGCCAGCACCAGCGCGGCTGATCCACCCGGCCGGCGGAGGCTGCCCTGGCGCGCCGGAACGGGGGCCGTCGGCGCCTGTTCCCTCGGGAGGGGGTTGCGGCCTAGTATGCGCAGACTCGGGGTGCGTTTCGCGCGGCAAGCCAAACCCCGGGGCGATGAAGGACGAGCACAAGCCATACGTCCCCGGTGACAGCAGCCCCCCCGAGCTGACCGTCAAGGCCGTCGGACTGGGCGTGGTGCTGGCGGCGGTCATGGGTGCGGCCAACGCCTACCTGGCCCTGAAAGCCGGCCAGACCGTCTCGGCCACCTTCCCGGCCGCGATCCTGGCGCTGGCCGCGTTCCGGCTGCCCTTCTTCCGCGGCAACGTGCTCGAGCAGAACATCGCCCGCTCGGCCGGCACCGTCGGCGAGGCGATGGCCGCCGGCGCGATCTTCACCATCCCCGCCTTCCTGCTCGTGCAGGTGCAGGGCCAGCGCCTGTGGACCTCGTTCGACTACTGGCAGACCGTGATCATCCTGATGATCGGCGGCCTGCTGGGGGTCCTGTTCATCACCCTGCTCCGCCGCACCCTAGCCGTCGAGGCGGACCTGCCCTTTCCCGAGAGCCGCGCCTGCGCCGCCATCGTCAAGGCAGGGCAGGGGGGGCAGACGGGCGCGAAGTACGTGTTCGGGGCGATGGGCCTGGGGATCCTGATCCAGGTGCTCAAGGACAGCGCCGGGCTGCGCCTGTTCCGCGAGTCGATCGAGTTCTTCCGGGCGCTGCCCGCCTCGCTGGTGCGCCACTTCGATTCGTCGCGCGCGCCGCTGGGCAACGTCCAGCACGGCGGCGCGGTGGCCTTCTCCACCCCCTCGATTTCCCCGGCGCTGATCGGCGTCGGCTACATCATCGGGTTCCGGCTGGCCGCCATCAATTTCTCGGGCGGCGTTCTGGCCTGGCTGGTGTTCATCCCGCTGGTGGTGTTCGTCGATCCCAGCCTGCCCGCGCAGCTGCACACCGCCGGCGGCGCCCCGCCCGAGACCGGCGAGGTCATCTTCTCGGTCTGGTACAACATCGTCCGCCCGGTGGCGGTGGGCGCCATGCTGGTGGGCGCCGCCAACACCATGTGGGGCATGCGCGCCTCGATCGCCTCCGCCTTCCGCGGCGCCTTCCGCAAGGGCAGCGGCGTGCGCGCGCCCTCGCGGCTGGACCAGGACATCGATTCGCACGGCATCCTGCTGGGCATCGCCGCGCTCACCCTGCCCATGGCCTGGCTGTACTGGCGCTTCACCGGGCACCTGGGCAGCGCGGTGGTGGCGGCTCTGGTGATGCTGGTGCTGGGCTTCCTGCTGTCGGCGGTGGGCGGCTACCTGGTCGGTCTGGTGGGCGGTTCGAACCAGCCGGTCTCGGGCCTGACATTGTCCGCGCTGATCCTGGCCGCCCTGCTGATGGTGGCCTTCGGCGTGACCGGCCTGTCCGGCGTGGGCGCGGTGCTGGGCGTGGCGGCGGTGGTCTGCTGCGCGATCTGCCTGTCGGGCAGCCTGATCCAGGATCTGAAGGTGGGCCACCTGCTGGGCGGCACGCCCCGCAAGATGGAGTGGGCGGAGATCATCGCCACCATCACCACCGCCTTCGTGCTGGTCTTCCCGATGTTGTGGCTGCACACCGCCAACATCAAGCAAGGGGGCATCGGCATCGGCGACCGCGCCCTGTCCGCGCCCCAGGCCGGCCTGATGGCCCAGCTGGCCCAGGGGATCGTGGGCGGCGAGATGCCCTGGGGCCTGATCCTCTTCGGGATGTGTTTCTCGCTGGCGCTGCTGCTGATGCGCGCCCCTTCGCCGACCTTGATCGCGGTCGGCATGTACCTGCCCTTCGAGACCACCGGGGCGATCTTCGTGGGCGGCTGCCTCAAGGCGCTGGCTGACCACCTGGCCGCCCGCCGGGGCATCGCCGGCGAGGACTTCGACAACTTCGGCTCGCTGGTCGCCTCCGGGCTGATCGCGGGCGAGTCCCTGACCGGCGTGATGTTCGCCGGCGCGGTGCTGGCCTTCCCCGGCTTCTCGTCGATCACCAGGCTGCTGTTCGGCGTGGACCAGCTGGGCTGGGTGGCCGGCCCGGCCGGCGCCTGGACCTCGTTGCTGGCCCTGGGCGCCATCGCCTGGGTGCTGGTCTACCTGCCCCTGCGCCGGGTGAAAGCGGCGCCGTCCACCGGAGCCCCGGGAGGCACTTCATGACCGCCATCGCGCAGTTCTTCAGGCAGGCCCGCACCGGTTTTTCTCGCAACTTCTGGGTGGCCAACACCCTCGAGCTGTTCGAGCGGCTGGCCTATTACTCGTCCAAATCGATCCTGGCCATCTACGTCGCCGAACAGGTGGGCCTGGGCCCCGAGACCTCCGGCATCCTGGTGGGCAGTGTGTTCAACACCCTGCTGTACCTGCTGCCGCCCCTGGCCGGCACGGTGGTCGACCGCTTCGGCTTCAAGCGCAGCCTGCTGGCCTGCTTCTCGATCTTCTGCGTCGGCTACCTGCTGATCGGTCTGGCCGGCCTGCCCGCCGGCAAGCCCCTGGTCGACGCCCTGGGCCCGCGCAACTACATGATCGCCGCCCTGGTCATCACCGCCATCGGCGGGTCGCTGATCAAGCCGTCCATCGTGGGCACGGTCGCGCGCACCACCACCGCCGAGACCAAGTCCCTGGGCTATTCGTTCTATTACACCCTGGTGAACCTGGGCGGCGCGATTGGCCCCACCTTCATTGCCCCGGCCGTCCGTCAGAACCTGGGCATCGCCTACGTGCTGGTGTCGGCGTCGCTGATCTCGCTGCTGCTGGTGGTGTCGACATTGATCTTCTTCACCGAGCCGCCCCGTCCCGCCGACGTGCCGCCGCCAAAGTCGATGGCCGGCGTCCTGCGCGACATGGTGCTGGTGCTGCGCAACGTCCGCTTCGTCACCTTCCTGGTCATCTTCTCGGGCTTCTGGGTGATGTTCTGGCAGATCTTCTACTCGTTGCCGTTTTACGCCCGGGACGTGCTGCACATCGAGAGCTTCGAGCGCATCGAGGCGGTGGACGCCTGGACCATCATCGTCGTCACCGTGCCGGTCACCGCGCTGGCCAAGAAGCTGCCGCCCATGACGGCGATGACCCTGGGCTTCGCCCTGGCGAGCCTCTCCTGGTTCGTGATGGGCAGCTCCGCCACCGTCTGGGCCACCCTCACCGCCATCGTGATCTACGCCGTCGGCGAGGGCCTGCAGTCGCCGCGCTATTACGAATACGTCGCCGATCTGGCCCCCAAGCACCAGGTGGGCACCTACATGGGCTTCGCCTTCCTGCCCATCGCCATCGGCACCTTCTTCGCCGGCCTGATCAGCGGCAAGCTGGTCACCCACTACATCCAGGGCCCCGGCAAAGCCGCCCCCCAGCACATGTGGTACGTCGTCGGCGCCATCGGCGTCGTCTCGACGATCCTGATGGCCCTCTACGACCGCCTCGTCATCCGCCGGGACCTCAATCCTGCAGGATCGTGAACTCGACCCGGCGGTTCTTGGCGCGGCCGGCGCGGGTGACGTTGGGGGCGACCGGGCGCTGTTCGCCGTAGCCGTGCGGGACCAGGCGCTGGGCGGCGACCTGGCGGCGTTCCAGGGCGCGCTTGACCACCTCGGCGCGCTCCTGGCTCAGCTTCAGGTTGTATTCACCGGGGCCGCTGTCGTCGGTGTGGCCTTCGATCTCGATCTTCTTGATGCCGGGGTGCTCCTTCAGCGCGCGGGCCATCTCGTCGATCAGCGCCTCGTTGGTGGGTAAAAGGTCGGCGGACTCCAGCGGGAACAGCACCTTGCCGTAGATGACCATCTTGCCCCGGCGGACCACCACCCGCGGGCGGTCGGGGCAGCCGTCGCCGTCGCCGCCCTTCTCCTCGGCGTCGTCGGGGCACTCGTCGTCGTCGTCGGCCACGCCGTCGTGGTCGTTGTCCGCTTCGGGGCAGCCGTCGTCGTCCTCGAAGCCGTCCAGGTCCTCGCGTTCGCGCGGGCAGCGGTCGCGGAAGTCGGGGACGCCGTCGTTGTCGCTGTCGGTGGCGCGGCCGCGCTCGGGCACGCCCACCGCGTAGCGCACGCCCGCCAGCACCCGGAAGTCGGGCACCGCCGGGCCGTCGGTCAGGCCCACGCCGCCGCCCGCGTAGATCGACCAGCGGATCTCGGGGCGGTATACCAGCGCGGCCAGCCCCTCCAGGGGCAGTCGCGACAGGCCGGGCGGGGGCGCGTCGGTCAGCCGCCCGCCCACCGCCTCCAGCTGAACGTCCAGCTCGGGCAGCGCGGTGAAGGTGGTGGCCAGCCCGAAGGTCAGCTCGCGGCCGGGCGACGAAGGCAGGCCCCGGCTGCGGAAACGGAAGCCGGCGCTGCCGTTGACGAACCAGCGCGCGCCGTACACCGCCGCCAGCAGGCGGGGCTCGACCGTGGGGCCGCCGCTGCCGCGCAGGGCGGTGGCGTCGCCGGTGGGCACGCTGATCGCCGCGGCCAGGCCGAAGGTGAACCCTCCCGCCTCGTCTCCGAACCAGCCGAAGCTCATCTTGGGCACCAGCCGCAGGTCACCCACGCCCGCTGCCGCCTGCAAGGTGGTGCCGTCCAGCTGGGTGCTGTCGCCGCGGTAGATCAGGCGCAGCGGCAGGTGCACCGCCAGCTCGCCCCGGTTGAAAAGGCCCAGCGAGGCCAGCAGGTCGGCGCTCAGCGCGTGATCGATCGGCTTGCCGGTGGTGGTCCCCGGCAGCGCGGGATCGTCGGCGAAGTGCAGGAACAGCCCCACGCCGTAGCCGAGGTGCGCGGGGACGACCGGGCGTTCGACCTGCAAGCCGCCGGCCGCGCCCGCGGCGGGCGCAAAGCGTTCGCCGTCCAGGCCCTCGGCGCCCGCGCGCCCACCCGCCACCATCATCACCGCCAGGGCGGTCCAGGCCACCCAGCAGACTCCACGCATCCCGGTCCAGCTTACCGGACCGGATGCGCCCGCGGCCAGCATCGCGGGCCCCGCGGCCACCGCCGCGCGCCCGATTTTTCGCGCCCACAGCTGGGCGGATCTGCCACCGCCCGCGCCAGCGCCGCCGCTCGCCCGACCCCGGCCTACTCGCCGTTTGCCGATCCGGCGATCACGAATCCAGACGCAGCCCGGGCCGGCGCGCGCTGGGCTGGTCGCCGGGATCGTCCGGCTCCAGCACCTGCCGCACCTTGCGCAGCAGCTCGCCGGCGTCGAACGGCTTGGCCAGGAAGTGTTCGCCGGGCTTCAGCCCCTGCTCGATCGCGCTCGCTCCGGCGTAGCCCGAGATGAACAGCACCGGCAGCTCCTTGCCGCCCGCGCGCAGCTGATCCACCAGACCGCGGCCGCCCAGATCGGGCATCACCAGGTCAGCGATCAGCAGGCTGACCGGCGCCCGGCTCTGGTGCAAAGTCTGCAGCGCCTCGCGCGCGCTGCCCGCCGCCATCACCAGATAACCGCCCTCCTCCAGCGCCTCGCGCGCGAAGGTGCGCACCGACTCCTCGTCCTCGACCAGCAGGATGGTCTTCCACTGCCCGTGGGCCGGGCGCGGGGGCGCCACCACCTCCTCGGCGGGCGCATCGGGCACGGCCGTCTCGCGCGGCAGGAAGATGCTGAAGGTGGTGCCCAGCCCGACCGTGCTCTCGACCGCGATGGTGCCGCCGCTCTGCCGGACGATGCCGTACACCACCGACAGCCCCAGGCCGGTGCCGCGCCCGACCTCCTTGGTGGTGAAGAACGGCTCGAACACGCGCGCCTTGACCTCCTCGGTCATGCCGCAGCCGGTGTCGCTGACCGAGATGAGCACCAGCGGCCCCAGCGGCCCCTCGGCCAGGGCCGCCGCCGCCAGCGGGTCCTGCCGGTCCACGTTGCGCGTGCGGACCACCAGGCGCCCGCCCTGGGGCATGGCATCGCGCGCGTTGACCCCCAGGTTCAGCAGGATCTGCTCCAGCTGGCCGCGGTCCACTTTCACCGAGCCGACGTCGCTGGCCAGCTCGCACACCAGGACCACGTCTTCGCCGATCAGCCGGCGCAAGATGGCCTCGATCTCGGTGACGATCAGGTTGGGGTTCCAGCAGCGCGCCTCCAGCCGCTGCTTGCGGCTGTAGGCCAGCAGCTGGCGGGTCAGCGCCGCCGCCCGATCGCCCGACTTGGCGATCTCGCTGACCGGTCCGAAGAACGGGTTGGCCCGATCCATGCGCGTGAGCAGCAGCCCGGAGAAGCCGTTGATCACCGTCAGCAGGTTGTTGAAGTCGTGGGCGATGCCGCCGGCCAGCCGCCCGATGGCCTCCATCTTCTGCGACTGGCGCAGCTGTTCTTCGACCTGCTTGCGCTCGGTGATGTCGGTCGAGATGCCGCAGACCGCGTAAGCGCGCGCGGCCTCGTCGCGCAGCGAGGTCTTCACCGAGATGTAGGTGTGCAGGCCGTCGGGCAGCGGCGCCACCTCCTCGAACTCCAGAGCCCGTCCGCTCTCGAGCGCGCGGCGGTCGTTCTGGCGGTAGGTGTCGGCCAGCGCGGCCGGGAACAGGTCGTGGTCGCGGCGCCCGAGGATCTCCTCCTTGCGCCGGCCCAGGATCTCCTCCAGCCGCCGGTTGACCAGCAGGTAACGCCCCTCCAGGTCCTTCAGGCAGATGACCGCGGTGGAGTTGTCGACCACGTCCTGCAGCCGGCGCTGGCTGGCCCGCAGCGCCTCCTCGGCGCGCCGGCGCTCGAACACCCGCTGCTCCAGCGAGTCGATCAGCGCGCGCAGCTGCCCGGTCATGGCGTTGAAGGTGCTGGCCAGCGTGCCGATCTCGTCCTGCGAGGTCACCAGCGCGCGGGCGCTGAGATCGCCGGCGCCCACCGCCTCGGCGGTGCGGGCCAGGGCCTGCAGCGGGGTGCGGATCTGGCGTCCCAGGCGCAGCGCCAGGGTCAGGCTGGTCAGCAGGGCCAGCAGGAAGATCGCGCTCATGATCACCACCGCCCGCCGGCTGGCCGCGCGCGCGGCCATGATCTCGGCGGCGGCGGCGCGCTGGCCGCTGACGGCGATGTCCACCACCAGCGGCTCGACGATGCTGGCGGCCTGGTGAACGTCCTCGATCTTTGCCTCCGCCTGGCGGAACAGCTCGATCATCTTCTCCAGCGACGACAGGTAGTCTTCCACCAGCGCCAGCGCCGCGGCGGCGGGGCGGGGCTGGTGCTGCTGCAGGCTGGCCCGCACCGTGCGAATCGCCTCGGACAGCTGGGTGCGGCTGCGTTCGTCGTAGCGGGCCAGGTAATCGCGCTCGCGCCGGCCCAGCCCGCGCAGCTGGTTGATTCGCAGATCGCGGCCGCGCCCGCGCCGCGACGGCTGCTCGAGGGCGGCGCTGGCCGCGTCCAGCCGGGGCTCCAGCCCGCCGGCGGCGCCCTCGGCCTTGCCGAACAGCTCGACCGCCGCCATGAAGTCCTCGGCGTACACGTTCACGTAGGGCCGCAGCGCCACCAGGTCGTCCAGGATGCGGGCGCGGGTCTCGCCGCCCGCGCGCGCGCCGCCCAGCTGGTCCAGCTCGGTCAGCACCAGCAGCAGCTGGCCGATGTGCTGCTGGTTGACCCGCACGTGTTGCTGGTAGGCCTGCTGGAAGCCCTCCGGCCGCCAGCGCAGCAGGAAGTCCTTCTCCTGCCGGCGCGCCTCCAGCAGCTCGGCCCGCACCTGGCCGGCCTGCCGTTCGGTGCGCAGGCCGTCGTCGATCGCCGATTCGAACAGGCTGCGCACGCTGCGCAGGCCGATCAGCCCGCCCACCGCCACGCCCGCCACCAGGGTCAGCTGCAGGCCGAAGGCGAAGACCAGCTTGGCCTGGATCTTCAGCCCCTGGAACCAGCCGGGAAAGCGGCGGGCGCCTGGCAGACCGGCGCTCATGCGCGGGACCCCTCGCCGGCGCGCTCGCGCATCACCAGAGCGGCGATGCCACGGCCCTGGGCCAGCCCCGCGTCGGCGTCGAACCGGTAGTGGATGCCGCCGTACAGCCGCGACACCGCCGCCTCCTCGGCCTTGTCCTGCAGGTACCGGCGCTGCTCGGGGTAAAGCCGCGACAGCAGGTCCGCCCCCGCGCCCGAGAAACAGGCGTGGGCCGAGGTGTAAGCGGGGAAGTTCGGCTTGCCCACCGGGGTGGCGATGGCCGGGTCGGCTTGCCACGGGCGCAGCAGCCCGTAGTGGAACTTGGCGTCCCAGCAGGCGATGCCCGCGTCCATCAGGGCCATGTTCAGCAGCGCCAGGCAACGCGCGGCGCGCGCCTCGTGTGCGCTGTGGCTGCCCAGCAGGTCGGCGGCGATCTTGTTCCAGCGTCCCGCCGGCGTGTACGACCCGTCGCCGTCCGCCCACAGCGCGGCGATGCGCGACTGTTCCTGAGTGCGCGCGTCGGACACCCGCCGCACCTCGGCCAGCGCCGCCTTGAACGCGGGCGAACCCGGCGGCGGCGGCGGCGGGGCGCGGAAGCGGCTCACCTCGGCCATCACCCAGGGGCGCACCCGCGACCAGCCCGGACCCAGCGGAGGGCGGTTGGCGATGGGCGTCCAGCCGCCCGGGATCTCCTCGTCCTCGGCGTTGGCGGCGCGCTCCGAGCCGTCGCCGGTCCGGTGCTGCACCACCGCCGCGCCAACCCGCCGGCCCAGCGCCGCGCCGGCGTCG
>JBKPRZ010000059.1:0-4046 GCA_046734815.1 Myxococcota bacterium
GATGCGGCGGATGCGGCGGGCGCGGCGGGCAGCGCCGGCGGAGCCAGCAGCCGCTGGCGCAGCCGCGCGGCAAAGGCCGGGTCGGGCTGCTGCCGCTGGGCCACCCGGCGCAGCGTCTGTTCCAGCGCCGGGTCGGGCAACGGCGCGCCCGCCAGCAGGACCGGATCGTCGGGAGGGGTGTCGTCAGCCATTGTCAGAGCTCCGCGTGTCTGCGTCGAGACGATGAAGGCCCAGCTTCTCCAGCGCCGCCGCCAGCGCGCGCTTGGCCCGCTGGACCGTGGACTCGACCGCCTTGGGCGAGCAGCGCTGCTCGGCCGCCATCTCGGCGAAGCTCCGCTGCTGCACGTATTTGTCCAGCAGCGCGCGCTGGTAGTGGGGCGGCAGCTCGGTCAGCGCCAGGCCCACCAGCCGGTCGGTCTGCGCGCGCTCGAGCAGGTGATCGGGAGCCGCCTGCGCGCCGCCCTCCGCCGCCGGTTCCACGCCGGCGCGCCCGCGCGACCGCACGCGGGCGTGGGCGAGGTTGCGGGCGATGCCGCAGACCCAGACGTACAGGCTGGACCGCCCCTCGAACCGCGCGACGCTGGCCAGCGCGGTGACGAACGTCTCCTGGGTGACGTCCTCGGCGTCTTGCCGGTCACCGCCCACGCGCCAGTAGACGAACGCATAGATCGGCTCGAACAGCTCCCGGTAGAACGCCTCCACCGCGGCGGCGTCACCGCGCGCGAGGCCCGCCGGATCGATCGCCGCCGGCTGCTCGAGGGGCGTCTGCCGCGTGGCCACCACCACCCCAGGTCCGCTGTTCATGCCGCCGCTTCCACCTGTGAAGATGAGTGTCCCCCGCCCGCATTTTCCTTCGCCCGCGCCGAGAAAGCACGCAACCACCGGCGGACATTCGACAATTTCGCAGTCGACACCCGACGAATGGACATCGCCAGCCGGCCTGCATCGAACGGGTGGTGTCACCTCGCGTGTCGTTACGAGACGGGTGACGTCGCCGGCGCTTGCGTTACACCACGATCAGCGCCGCACGAAACTGGATTGAAAAGCCGACCGAATGTGGGGCGTTCGCGCGGCGTGCTCTGGTACAAGACGACCTGGAAACGACGTCCAAAGGAGCGCACGTGAACGACGACGGCCATCTGGGCAAACGCAGCACCCGTTCGACGTCCCTGTTGTTGTGCATTTCCATTTGCGGCTGCAGCGCCGCCGGGCTGCCGCAGCTGGGCAGCCTGCCGGACATGGCGCTGGGTCTGGGCGCCGGAGCGGCGCCGGCGATGCGCGGCCCTTCCGCGCTGCTCGAGGGCGAGCCGCCCATCACCACCAGCCTGTCTGACGCCACCTTCGGCACCGACCTGTCCACGCCACCACCGTCGGCTTTCCGGCCGCTGACCTCACTGGCGCGAACCGACAGCGGCGGATTCGTCCTCAAGCCGGGCGCATACGAGATGCACACGCAAAGCTATTGCTTGAAAGCGGGGACGCACGGTCCCGGCGGCGGCGATGGCTATCTCTTCGCGCCGCCCAAAGGTCCGGCCCGCGATGCGGTGGTGGCCATCGTTCGCAATTCGGTCGCGCATCCGGAGATCGATCAACACGACATCCAGCTGCTGTTGTGGGCCATCATCGCGCGCGCCAAGTTCGAGAACCTGGCCACCGAGCTGAAGATCGTGGCGGCTCGCCTGCTGACCGCCGAGCAGATGGCCACGTTGAACCGGACCGCGCTGGACCTGGTGCCCGACTCGGTCACCCAGGCGGCGCTGGATCGGACGCCGTCGGCGGTCCGTCAGATCCTGGCGGCCGAAGCGCGCCTGCGCCAGATGTTCGCCGGCGCTCGCGCCAGCTTCGCGGACATCGAGAGCGTGGCGGTGCTGGCGGGGATGGCCCCCTGGGGAGAAGGCAGCCGGCAGGTCCCCGCCGGCCGCTGGTCGAAACATCCCGACGGATATTTCGTGCGCTACCTGCCCGTCGCCTACAGCCACACGCTCACCCAGATCTGGGTCCTCGCCGCCAGCCCCGGCGTGGGCAAGGAATACGATCCGGCCCTGCACATCGCCGTCCCCGGCAACACCTCCCGCCAGCGGCTGATCCAGTCAGGCCGGGTCCACCAGCCCTAGTCGGCAACCACAGACGACAGCCGCAGACGACACGGACCTTCACCGTCCCACCGCGATCGACCGATTTCTCGGCGCGATCGGACAATCGACCTTCCGCCCGCCGTCGGCGGCCCGTACCCTTGGAAGATGGGTTCTGCGGAACCCACCGGGGCGGTGGAGGAGACGTGGCGGTGGCGGCGCGGGGCCGCGCTGGCCGCGGCCTACCTGCTCGCGTTCGCGCTCTGCGACCGCTTCAGCCGCGAGATCGATCGCTTCGCCGGCGTGGTGGCCTTCTTCCCGTCCGACGGGCTGGCCCTGGGCGCGGCCTACGTCTTCGGATGGCGCGCGCTGCCGGTCGTGTTCGGCGGCTATTCGTTCTCGACCACTGTGGTCTACGGGTTATCGAACGTGCCGCTGATGATCGCCGCCTCGGCGGTGGGCACGGGCCTGCACGGCGCCGGAGGCTTCCTGCTCCGGCGCTGGATCGGCGGCCAGCTTCACCGCGGGCGCACGCGCGACCTCGCTCGCTACCTGGCCGCGGTGGCGATCGTGACCGGGAGCGGCGCCTGCATCATCACCGGCACCCTGGTGCTGTCGGGGGACGTCGCCCGCGCCGACGGGATGGCGGTCCTTTACACCGCCACCACCGGCCTGGCCATCGGCCTGCTGATGATGACCACGCCTGTCGCCCTGGCGGCTGCGCCGCTGCGCCGCTGGCTGGCCGGCGGCGAGGCCGGGTTGCTGCGCGCGCTGCGCGGCCAGGGCCGCCGCCTCGCCCGCGATGCCCTGCTGCTGCTGGCCACCACCGCCCTGACGGTGGCGATCGCGTTTTCGCCGGCGGCGCGCGGCTTCGATCCGCTGTACCTCTGTTTCTTGCCGATCATCCTGCTGGCCCTGCGGCGCGGCCTGCCGGGGGCGGCGGCGGCGCTGGTGGTGGTCGACTCCGCGGTGGTGCTGGCGTTCCAGCAGCGCGGGCTGCCGTCGTCGGCGCTCGACAAGATCCAGCTGTTGCAGCTGGCGCTGTCGTTGACCGGGCTGGTGCTGGGCGCGGTGGTGGGCGAGCGCGAGACCGCCGCGGCGGCCGCCCGCCAGGCCCACCTGCTCGAGCGCGAGCTGCAGATGGCCCGCCGGATCCAGACGGGCGTGCTTCCCCGGGTCACCGCCCTGCCCGGCTTCGACCTGGCCGGGTCGCTGCAGACCGCGTCGCAGGTGGGCGGGGACTTCTACGATCTTCTGCCGACCACCGGTGACCGGTTCTGGGTGATGATCGGTGACGTCTCGGGGCACGGGATGGATGCCGGGCTGGTGATGCTGATGGCCCAGTCCGCCGCCCAGGCCAGCCTGCGCGCGCGGCCGGACGCCGGCCCCGCTCACCTGGTCGCTCAGGTCAACCGCGTGGTCCACGAGAACGTGCGCGTGCGCATGCGGCGCGACGACTTCGTCACCTTCATGGCTCTGCGCCACGACGGCGGCGGGCGCTTCGTCGTCGCCGGCGGCCACCTGCCCGTCTACGTCGCCCGCGCCGACGGCCAGGTGGCGGCCATCGAGGTGCCGGGCCCCTGGTGCGGGGTACAGCCCGAGATCGAGGCCCAGCTGAAGGAGCAAACACTGTCGCTGGGCGCGGGCGACCTGCTGTGCCTGGTGACCGACGGCGTGCTGGAGGCGCGCGACCGCCAGGGCGTCTTCTTCGGCGAGGAGCGGTTGCTCGCCGCCCTGGCCGAGGCGCGCGCGGACACGGCAGCCCGGGCGCTCGACCGGCTGCTGGCGCAGGTGCGCGCCTTCCAGCTCGCGCAGGAGGACGACATCACCGCCGTGCTCATCAAGCGCACGGGCCCCTGACCGCACCGTCGTCCCGCGGACCGGGCACACGCAGATCGCCAGATGTTCCCGACCGTGCGCGTGGGCCGTCAGCGGCGGGCGGGCGTTTTTCGTCGCCGGGAGAACCGGGGCGGG
>JBKPRZ010000060.1:0-11532 GCA_046734815.1 Myxococcota bacterium
GTCCGTCGCTGCGTCGGCGGAGTTGATGGTCTGGTCGGGCCGGGTCCGGGCAGGCTGGCGATCAGCGTCGCGGCCGTGAGCGCAATCGTCACCGGCCAGCGCAGCGTCGGGCGGCGGGCGCTGGGCGCGGCCAGGGGGAGCAGCGCCGCTCGCCAGGCGCGGCGGTCGCCGTCGTGGCGGTCGTCCAGGCGGCGTCTGAGCTGGTCGAGCGCGGTCTTCAGGCGCCACCGGACCGTACCGGCGGGGACGCCAAGGCGGCGGGCGATGTCGGCGCCAGACAGGTCCTCGAAGTAGCGCAGGACGATGGTCTGGCGGTAGGGCTCCTCCAACTCGGCGACCAGCTCCGCCAGCAGCCGCTGCACCTGGACCCTCGCCAGCGAACTCTCGGGCGACGGGCTCGCGCCGTCGGGACCGTTCGCGGCCTCGCGCGCCCGGCGGCGGCGGGCGGCGACCAGGCGGTGGAGGAAGCGGTTGCGCAGGACCACCGCGATCCAGGGACGTACCGGACGGTCGACGTCCGGTGGATGTTCGGCCGCCGCAATCCAGGTTTCCTGCAGCAGGTCCTCTGCCTCGTCCGCGTCGGCGGTCAGGCTGCGGGCCAGCCGGCGCGCCCAGGCGACGTGGGCGAGCATGTGGTCGAGGGCGGGCGCGGTGGGCTTCGTCATGTTCCGGGCACCCCGCCGGGGCCGCCCGTGTTGGCGCCGGGAGCTTCCGGGGGCGGGCGGTCTGTCCCACTTTCGATCGATCCCGCCGGCGCGCCTGTGATCGAACGCGCCCCCGAAAGCGGCCGGACCATCGCGGAACCAGAGCGTCACCGACGCGCCTGCGTGGCCACTCATGGGCGCAACGGACAGCCCGCCACTGCGCAGGCCGGGCATGATTCCCGACCCCAGGCGGCGCGCAGCCGCCATCACCGTCCGGGGCGCTGTGGGGCCGTGTACCCCTCGTCTCGGGGGCATCTGCGTCTGGACGGGGCGGGGAGGCGGCGTTACCCTAGATCCCCATGATGGGCCGCAGGAGAAAGGGATTCTCGCGGATCGAGCCGGGCGCCCTCATCGGGCTGGCGGTGCTGGCGCTGGCGTACTGGGGCACGGTGGCGACCTTGGTGATGGCCCGCAACGCCAACAGCGTCAGCGACCTGGGGCCCGCCGCGCGCATCGAGATCGGGCCGACAACCATCCGCCCCGAGACGGCGCCGCGGGTCCGCATCCCGGCGGTGCGCCCCTGGTGTTTCTCCGAAGGCTTCCGCTCCGAGCGCATCCGCTACGGTCAGCCCCGCCAGATCGGGCTCGCGCTGTGGCCGCCCTGCTCGATGCCGCTGCGCTACGGTCTCATCCGCAGCACGCGGCCCGACTACGGCATGCTGATCGCCGACGGGCCCGCTGACCGCAGTCGCTAGGCCAGTGCGCGCAGGCCCTCGGTGTCCGCGAGGATCACCTTGCGGCCCTCGGTGGTGATGTAGCCCTTGCGCTTGAACTGCGACAGGGTCAGCGACACAGTCTCGCGCGTGGAGCCGATCAGGTTCGCCATCTCCTGATGGGTGATCTTCAGGCCCAGCACCAGGCCCTTCTTGTTCTCGATGCCATGCTCGGAGCCCAGCCGCAGCAGCAGCTCGGCCAGCTTGGAGCCCACGTCCTTGAAGATCAGCTGCTCGACCTTCGCTTCCAGGTCGCGGCGGCGGGCAATCAAGGTGCGCACGAACGGGTAGGCGACGTCGACGTTGCTGCGCAGCAGGTGGTCCAGCTGGTCCTGCGGGATCTCGACCGCCGTGCAGGGCTCCATCGCCTCGACCATCTCCTCGCGTGGGCCGCCGTCAAGCAGGCAGGTCTCGCCGAAGAAGTCGCCGGTGCCCCGGTAGGCCAGGGTCAGCTCCTTGCCGTCGCGGGTGACCTTGGAGATCTTCACCCGGCCGTTGCCGACGAAGTGGACACCCGAAGCGCGGTCGCCGGGCAGATAGACCACCTGGCGCGCACGGTAGGTGGCCAGCTGGGCCCCGGCCATCAGCTTGTTCAGCGACTCGGCGGGCGCTTCGGAAAGGGCGGTGGATTTTTTGAGGACGCCGAGAATCCGCTTCTCTTCGGCCGTGGGCATGCGCTTGTGTGTAGCAGAAGGCCCGCTCCGTCATCAACGGAGAATTGTTAGCGCCAATACATTAACGCGAAGGGTCTTTTTCGTGACGTGGGGACCTGACCAGCAACAGGGCGCCGGCGGCGACGAGCCCTGAGGCGCCGGCCAGCAGCAGAACTTGCGGGGCCAGGCCCAGCTTGTCGATCTTCTGGTCGAGGCCCGCGTGGCCCAGCGTGATCAGAACCGCGTTGTTGGTGAAGTGGGCCAGCACCGACGGTCCCAGCGATCCGCTGCGCCAGGCGATGAACCCCAGCATGGCGCCCAGGGCGGTGGTGGGAATGAGGCGGTAGACGTCCACGTGGTAGATGCCGAACATCACGGCGCACCCGAGGACGGCGGCGGCCGCCGACGACCGACTGAGCAGGCCGCGCAGGATCAGGCCCCGAAAGAAGACCTCCTCGCAGATCGCCGGGGTGGCGGCGAACAGCAGCAGGCTGACGAGCAGCCCGCGTCTGAGGGTGTCCGGGAACAGCATCTTCCGGAACGCCTCGACGTATTCGGGCGGCGGCGGCAGCAGCCACTGCCCGAGCAGGTTGGCGATCATCCAGCCGCCCAGTGCCATCAGCGCGGCGCCGGCCCAGGCCTGCGGGGCGGCCGGGCGCAGGCCCAGCGCGGTACTCAGGCGGCGGCGGGTGATCCCCGCGTACAGCACGGTCAGCCCCAGCAGGCCCAGCCACTGCGAGATGAGCAGCCCGCTCAGCAGGTCGCGCCGCTGCAGCGGGATGAGCACGAAATACAGCAGCAGGTAGCCGATCCCGAACAGCGCCAGCGCCTCGCCCGGGGAGGGCGGCTGGTCGCTGAGCGGGCCGCGGCGGCCGCCGGCGCGGGCCCCGCCGGCGCCCTCGTCCGCGGCGAGGAACCGCTCGGACACATACAGGTGCGCGGCCGCCAGCAGCGCGATGGCGCCGCCGAGAAGGGTGGCAGCCAGCACCGCCACTGTCATGGCCATGCTGGCCTTGCCCAGGGCGATGTCCCGGGCCAGCAAGCTGACGTTCAATCCCGGCACCAGCGCCAGCCCCAGCGAGAGGGGCAGCTCGCCCATGGCGCCGAGCATGGCGGGGGCGAAGAACAGGAAATAGACCGGGACCAGCAGGTTCTGCGCCTCCTTGAACCCGCGGGCCAGCGAGCCCACCGCCACGAACAGAGCGGCCAGGAAAAACGCGGTGGGAATGACCACCAGGCCGGTGGCGGCGGCGCGGCTCCAGGGCACCGGCAGCTCGGTCGAGGGCGCGGCCAGGTTCACCACCTGCACCAGCGCCAGGCTCATCGAGATCAGGTTCAGCAGGCCCGACACGCTGGCCAGGGCGGTCACCGCCAGCACCTTGCCCAGCAGCAGGTGCAGCCGCGGGATGGGGGCGGACAGGACCGTCTCCAGGGTGCCGCGCTCGCGCTCGCCGGCGGTCACGTCGATGGCCGGGTAGAAGGCGCCCAGCAGCACCATCAGAAGGATCATCAGCGGCAGCGCCTTGGACAGCATGTACCCGCTGGTGCGCGTGGCGGGGGCCAGGTTGTTGCGGGAGACGTCGTACTGGGGAAAACACCCGGGCGGCCAGATCGCCTCCAGCTCGGCGCTCAGCCGCTCGTCCGCCTGGCGCCCCTCGTTGCGGGTGGCGTCGAGCGCGATCTCGGCGCGGGCCTGGCCCGGCCGGTCGCCACTCGTGACAGTGACCAGGGCGTCGAGCCGCTCGCGGTCGACGTCGGTCAAGGTGCCGGTGGGATGGCGCCTGAACAGCTTGGGCGCGCGGTCCAGCCGGGCGCGCACCTGATCGGCCAGCGCCCCGTCGCCCACCACCGCCACTTGCGACGGCCGCGCCTCCTCGGTGCGCTTGCGGGCGGCCACCAGCTGGGTGCCCACCAGCGCCAGCAGCGGGTAGACCACCAGCGGAAACAGGATCATCACCGCCAGGGTGCGCCGGTCCCGCAAGGTCTCGCGCAGCTCCTTGCCGAGGGTCAGAAGGACGAAGCGGGGTCTCATCGGGTTTCGAGCTTCTCCACCAGGGACAGGAACGCCTCCTCCAGGCTGCTGGCGCCGGTGTCCGCCCGCAGCTGGCCGGGCTTGCCCTCCATCAGCAGGCGGCCCTGGTACAGAAGGCCGATCCGGTCGCACAGCAGCTCGGCCTCGGCCAGGTAGTGGGTCGAGAAGATGACCGCCTTGCCGCGGTCGCGTTCGGCCCGCACCAGCTCGCGCAGGAAGCGGCTGGCCAGCACGTCCAGGCCGTTGGTGGGCTCGTCCAGCACCAGCACCGGCGGATCGTGCAGCACCGCCCGCGCCACCGACACGCGCTGCTTCTCGCCGGTGGACAGGCCCTCACAGCGGCGATCGAGGAGCTTGCCGATGTGCAGCTGATCGGCCACCTGGTCGATCCGCTGGGTCAGGCGTGCCGGCGACAGGCCCTGCACGCGGCCGAAGAAGGCCAGCACCTCCCGGGCGGTCAGCCGCGCGTAAAGGCCGGTGCTGCCGGTGAGAAAACCGAGCTGGGCCTTGGCCCCGTCGGTGTCACGGGCCACGTCGTGGCCCATCACCCGGACCGTCCCGCCGGTGGGGGCCAGCAGGCCCGCGATCATCCGGAGGGCGGTGGTCTTGCCAGCGCCGTTGGGGCCCAGCAGGCCGTAGACCTCGCCGGCCGCCACCTGCAGGCTCAGACCGTCGACGGCGCGGCGGGCGCCGAAGGATTTCTCCAGCGCCGACAGCTCGACCGGCGCGCCGGAGGTTGGCGTCGGCGTCGGCATCGCTGGTCGTTCCGGGCCGCCGAGGGTAGACCGCCGAAGCCGGGCGACCCGGCCAGACCCCGGCGGTTGTCCACACTGCGTGAGCTGGATGCCGTTAGCCGATCGCGTCCTTGGCCGCCTTGACCGGACGGGCCTTGATCACCTTGCGGGCCGGCTTGGCCTTGAACACCGTCGGCTCGCCGGTGAAGGGGTTGATGCCCTTCCGCTCCTTCGTGGCCGGCTTCTTGACGACCACCATGCGCACCAGGCCGGGTAGCACGAAGATGCCGTTCTTCTTCAGCTCGGCGTGCCCAAGCTGCACGATCGACTCCAGCAGGGTCTTCACGTCCTTACGGGACAGCTTGTCGGAGTAACGGTCGGCGAGGGTCTGGACGAGAGCAGACTTGGAAAGTGGACCTTTGGGCATCGTGGCTCCTTTGGGCTTGTGGTTGGAAACGCCGCCACTTTAACCGATCTCTTTTGCAGTGGTGCTCGAAAAAGTGGTTTTTCTCGGACTTTTTGCCAGTTTTTGCGTTTCCGTCCGGCGGAGGTCCCATCTGCTCGACGCCAAGGTGCCGGATCTAATGTATGGGCTTCCTCGCCGGGCGGCTCGGCCGCGCCGTGGGTCTGCCGCTTCCGCCCGCTCGAACGCCCAGAAAACGGGCAAAAAACGGCCTGTTCCGCGCTTTTTTCACGGGAGCGGGAAGATCGGGAATGCTCCCGGCCCTGCCACAGTTGCCTACAGACACACGATCTTGTCGGAATACTGCCGACGGATCTCCCGGGTGGCGTTGCGGGTGTCGACCACCAGCGCCGCGCGCTTGACCAGGTTCTCGTAGTCCACGTGGCTGTGGTTGGTGGCGATCACCACGCAGTCGAAGTCCTCCACCCCGTCCAGGGTGGCCGAGGGAGTGTCGAGGCCCTCGTGTTTCATGGTGCCGGGCGGGACGTGGGTGTCGTGGTAGGCGACCCGGGCGCCCCGGTTTTCCAGCAGCTTGATGATGTCCAGGGCCGGTGACTCCCGGACATCGTCGATATCCTTCTTGTAGGTCACGCCCGCCACCAGGATCTTGGCGCCCTTGACCGAGCGGCCGCGCTCGTTGAGCGCGTCGGCCACCTTGACCACCACCAGCTCGGGCATCCCGGAGTTGATCTCGTCGGCCAGGGCGATGAAGCGCGCGTTGTACTTCAGCGTCTTGAGCTTCCACGACAGGTAGAGCGGGTCGATGGGGATGCAGTGGCCCCCCAGCCCCGGCCCCGGGTAAAAAGGCATGAAGCCGAACGGCTTGGTGGAGGCGGCCTCGATCACCTCCCAGGTGTCGAGCCCCAGCCGGCCGCACATGATGGCCACCTCGTTGACCAGGCCGATGTTGACCGCCCGGAAGGTGTTCTCCAGCAGCTTGACCATCTCGGCGGTGTCGGGGCTGGACACGGGGATGACCTTCTCGATGAACTTGCTGTAAAGGGCCACCGCGTGCTCGAGGCTGCCGGGGCCGGCCCCGCCGATCACCTTGGGGGTGTTGTGGGTGTGGTACTTCGGGTTACCGGGGTCGACGCGCTCGGGGGAAAAGGCCACGAAGAAGTCCTGGTCCAGCACCAGGCGCGAGCTGGCCAGCCGGGGGATCAGCACCTCGCGGGTGAAACCGGGGAAGGTGGTGCTCTCGAGGACGATCAGCTGCTGGGACCGCATGCGCGGCACCATCAGGTCGGCAGCGTCCAGGATGTACGAGTTGTCGGGGTCCTTGGTCTTGTTCAGCGGGGTGGGGACGCAGATGATGATGGCGTCGGCCCGTTCCAGCACATCGGGGTCGGTCGAGGCGGACAGCTTCTTGCTGCGCACCAGTGGCTCCAGCGTGCTGGTCGGTACGTCGTCGATGTAGGACTTGCCGGCGTTGATCGACTCGACCTTGCCGGCGACCTTGTCGAACGCGACGGTGACATAGCCAGCGCCCGCGGTCTCGACGGCCAGCGGCAGGCCCACGTACCCCGCCCCCACGACCGCCACGGTGGCGGTACGATCGTTGATCCTCTGCAAGAGCTTCGTAGAAGTAGCCATGGCCGCCTGAGAATATCATCGGCCCCTCGGGGGCTGCTACGTCCCCGATGTGGGTGTATACACCCCGGGGCTAGAGGACCTTCTTCAGGAACTGGCCGGTGTAGCTGGCCGCCACCTTGGCGACGTCTTCGGGGGTGCCCTGCGCGACGATCTGTCCGCCGCCCGGGCCGCCCTCGGGCCCCAGATCGATGACCCAGTCCGCCGTCTTGATGACGTCGAGGTTGTGCTCGATGACGATGACGGTGTTCCCCGCCTCGACCAGCTTCCCCAGCACCGCCAGCAGCTGCGCGATGTCCGCGAAGTGCAGCCCGGTGGTTGGCTCGTCCAGCACGTACAGCGTGCGGCCGGTCGATTTCTTCGACAGCTCCTTGGACAGCTTGATCCGCTGCGCCTCGCCCCCCGACAAGGTCGTCGCCGACTGCCCCAGCCGGATGTAGCCCAGCCCCACCTCGCGGATGGTCTCCAGCTTCTGCCGCAGCTTGGGGATGTTCTCCAGGAAGCTCGCCGCCTGGCTGACCGTCATGTCCAGCACGTCGGCGATGCTGGCCTGCCGGTACTTGACCTCCAGGGTCTCGCGGTTGTACCGGCGCCCGGCGCAGGCCTCGCACTCGACATACACGTCCGGCAGGAAGTGCATCTCGATGCGCAGGATGCCGTCGCCCTGGCAGGTCTCGCAGCGCCCGCCGCGCACGTTGAACGAGTAGCGCCCCGGCTTGTACCCGCGCGCCTTGGATTCGGGCAGGCTGGCGAACAGGTCGCGGATGTGCGTGAACACCCCGGTGTAGGTGGCCGGGTTCGAGCGCGGCGTGCGACCGATCGGCGACTGGTCGATGTCGATCACCTTGTCCAGGTGCTGCAGTCCCTCGATGTCGTCGAAGTCGACCGGCGCCGCCCTGCTGCCCTGCAGACGCCGCTTGAGCGCCGGCAGCAACGTGTCCACCACCAGGCTGGACTTGCCCGACCCGGACACCCCGGTCACGCAGGTGAAGACGCCCAGCGGGAAGTTGATGTTCAGGTTGCCCAGGTTGTGCGCGCGGGCGCCGCGGATCGAGATGCCCCGGTTGCCGCCCTGGCGGCGGTGGCGCGGCACCTCGATGATCTTGCGGCCGGACAGGTAGGCGCCGGTGATGCTCTGGGTGTTCGAGGCGATGTCCTCGGGCGTCCCCGAAGCGACGATGCGGCCGCCGCCCTCGCCCGCCTTGGGGCCCATGTCCAGGATCCAGTCGGCCGCCCGCACGGTGTCCTCGTCGTGCTCGACCACCAGCACCGAGTTGCCCAGGTCGCGCAGCTTGACCAGGGTCGAGATCAGCCGGGCGTTGTCTCGCTGGTGCAGCCCGATGCTGGGCTCGTCCAGGATGTAAAGGACGCCCATCAGCCCGCTGCCGATCTGGGTGGCCAGGCGGATTCGCTGCGCCTCGCCGCCCGACAGGGTGGCGGCCGGGCGATCCAGCGACAGGTAGTCGAGCCCGACGTTGACCAGGAAGGTGAGGCGCTGCCCGATCTCGCGCAGGATGCGCTCGGAGACCAGCCGGTCCCGTCGCGACAGGGTCAGCCCCTTGAGGAACTCGACGCTGTCGCGGATGGTCAGCGCGGTCATCGAGACGATGGACTTGCCGCCGACGGTGACGTGGCGGGCCTCCACCCGCAGGCGCGTGCCCTGGCACTCCTCGCAGGGCGACTGCGACATGTAGCGGTGGAACTCCTCGTAGATCGCCTCGAAGTCCTGGTCGGTGGTGCGGCCCTGCTCGCGCCGGCGGCGCTCGTATTCGTCGAAGCGCCGCTGCAGGTTGGCCACCACTCCCTCGAACTCCTTCGTGAAGGAGTGGCGGCGGCCGTTCTTCTCGAAGACGAACTCGATCTCCACCTCGCCCGAGCCCTCGAGGATGATCTTGCGGTGCTTGTCGGGCAGCTTGCGCCACGGCACCGTCATGTCGATCTCGAAGCGGGTGGTCACCGCGTCCAGCACCTGCTGGAAGAAGCTGGCGTTGCGCCGTTCCCAGGGCTCGATGGCCCCGTCGCGCAGGCTGAGGTCGGCGTCGCCGACGATCAGCTCGGGATCGAAGAACATCTTGGCGCCGATGCCGTCGCAGGACGGGCAGGCGCCGGCCGGGTTGTTGAACGAGAACATCCGGGGGGTGATCTCGGGGAAGGTGGTGCCGCAGGTGGGGCAGGCGAACTTCTCCGAGAACAGGATGTCGTCGCCCTCCAGCGGCGAGATCTTCACCAGGCCACCGGTCAGCTTCGCGCACAGCTCGATGGAATCGGTCAGCCGCTGGCGGATGCCCTCCTTCTGCACCAGCCGGTCGATGAACACCTCGATGGTGTGCGGCTGCTCGGGGTCCAGCTTGGGCGGCTCGGCCAGCTCGGCCAGCTCGCCGTCGATGTTGGCGCGCACGTAGCCGTCCTGGCGCAGGCGCAGAAGCTCGGTATGGAAGTCGCCTTTCTTGTCGCGGATCACCGGCGCCAGCACGGAGAAACGCGTGCCCTCGGGCAGACCCAGCACCTGGTCGACCATCTGCTGGATGGTGTGCGAGGCGATCTTCTGGCCGCAGCGCCAGCAGGACACCTCGCCCACCCGCGCCCAGAGCAGCCGCAGGTAATCGTAGATCTCGGTGATGGTTCCCACGCTCGAGCGCGGGTTGCGTGAGGCCTGCTTCTGCTCGATGGCGATGGCCGGCGACAGGCCGTCGATCGAGTCGACGTCCGGCTTGCCCATCTGCTCGAGGAACTGGCGCGCGTAGGTGGACAGCGACTCGACGTAGCGGCGCTGCCCCTCGGCGTAGATCGTGTCGAAGGCCAGCGACGACTTGCCCGAGCCGGACATGCCGGTGATGACCACCAGCTTGTCGCGTGGGATCTCCACGTCGATGTTCTTCAGGTTGTGCGCCCGGGCGCCTTTGACGACGATTTTCTTCATCCGACCGTCCAGGTCCCCGGGGTCAAGGCGCCCCATACAGGCGGCTTCACCTTGCGGACCCAATCCCCCACGCTACCAGATCGACCTACATCGCTTCTGTAAGACCCACTACCTTCGTGCGTGAACGCCTCGTGTTGAAGAAAAACCGAGTTGTTACAGATCGATGCCGCCTCTGTCCTGACGCCCAGAAACCGCGGCATGCGAGATCCGCAGACACGTTGGCGCACAGGACCAACGAACGGTCTGACGAATCTTCCGCCCGCGGTGCTCGAACTTCACAGGCGGCGGCGATTCGATACGCAGGGCGACTTGGCGGGAATGGACACGCCTGCGGCCTCGGACGGGCGAGCGGGGAGGGACACCGTTTTCATGGCTCGTGAGTCTTTTCGTCCCACCGAATCTTCAGGCCGGGGCGGTCACGGGATCTTCAGGCCGGGTCGACATCGCTGGTAGTGGGATCCGTTGCGCTGTCATCGTGCTCGCGCGACCGAGTGGAGAACCGTTCGTGACAACGCGCCAGCTGGCGATGCCGGCGGGTGATCGCCTTGCGGCGGCTGATCGGTGTGGGGCGATCGACATCGGGAGGAAGGCGGTGGCGATCGACCGTCCGTGGAAATCATGGGCCTCGGCTCCTGTACATCTTCGCGAGGCATGTGCACGGAGTTCCCGCGTGAGTGGCCGCCGATCTCGGAGTTTCGTCGTGAAAAGTCGCGAGGCGCTGACATTTGGGAAATTTGGATGTGGTTTCGATGGGGGCCGCTCCGTAAAGCGCGCGAGAATTTCCGTTGCAAGCTTGACAATACGGGAGCCTTAGGCAATTTGGTGCCTCGCTACCTTCCGGGTGCAGGCTGATAATCGCTTTGTGTCACGTGGTGATGTTGGTTCTGCGCCCACACGGTCGTCGGATCTTCTGGGGTTCTTGGGACATCGTGATCTGCTCCGGGTCAGCACGCTGTATTTAGGCTTAATCAAACGATCGCTCATTCGTGATTTCGCGGGAACAACCCCACGAAACGTGAATGTGATCGTCACCTGAACCGAAATACACCAGCGGGCAATCTGCTCGGGACGCCAGGTTCGCAGGTCATTGTTTCAGCTCCGTTTCTCGACCGAGAACGGTCTGAGCGATTTTTGTTTCGACCACCAACAATGAATCAACAGTACCGATCTGTCCGCCAATCGCTGCTCTGCCTGTTCTTCCTGAGTGGCCCTGTCGCCAAACTGGCGCACGCGCAGGTGCGCGATCCCGCGGCGGCGGAGGTCCTGTTCCAGGAGGGTCGACGCCTGATGAAGGCCGGCCAGTTGCAGCAGGCCTGCGCCAAGCTGGAGGAGAGCCTGCGCCTGGACGCCGCCGTGGGGACGCTGGCCAACCTGGCCGAATGCGAGGAGCAGGGCGGGCGCACCGCCAGCGCCTGGCAACACTGGCGCCAGGCCGCCGACCAGCTGAACGTGCGCGATCCGCGCCGCAAGCAGGCGCTGCTGCACGTGGCCCGGCTGGAAGCGACGTTGCCCCGGCTGCAGATCTCGCTGACGGCGGCGGCCCCGTCGGCGATCAAGGTCGAGCGCGACGGTGTGGCGCTGGGCGATGCCAGCCTGGGCGTCTCGCTGCCGGTGGATCCCGGCCACCACGTCGTGATGGTGACCGCGCCCGAGCTGTGGCCGCGCCGTTACGACCTGGTGATGTCCGCGAGCGAGAGCCGCGTGCTGCCGGTCGAGGCCGGCG
>JBKPRZ010000061.1:0-6317 GCA_046734815.1 Myxococcota bacterium
ATCGGCAACTTCTCCGACGACGCCGACTCGGTCCGGCTGGTGCACGAAGCCATGGACGCCGGCATCGATTTCTTCGACAACGCCTGGGAGTACCACCAGGGACGCAGCGAGCAGCTGCTGGGCAAGGCGCTGGTGGGCCGCCGCGATCGCGCCTTCGTCATGACCAAGGTCTGCACCCACGGCCGCAACAAGCAGGTCGCCCTCGAGCAGCTCGAGGACTCGTTGCGCCGCCTGCAGACCGACTACCTGGACCTGTGGCAGATCCACGAGTGCGCCTACCCGGACGACCCGGCCAACCACTTCGCGCCCGACGGCGCGGTCGAGGCGCTGACCCTGGCCAAGCAGCAGGGCAAGGTGCGCTTCGTCGGCTTCACCGGCCACAAGGATCCCGCCATCCACCTGGACATGCTGTCGCGCGGGTATCCCTTCGACACCTGCCAGCTGCCGCTCAACTGCCTGGACCCGCAGCACCGCAGCTTCGAACGCGAGGTGCTGCCCGAGCTGGCCCGCCAGCAGATCGCCGCCCTGGGCATGAAGAGCCTCGGCGGCGACGGCCAGCTGGTCCTGCAGGCGGGGGTCTCGCCCCAGGACGCCATCCGTTACGTGCTCAGCCTGCCCATCGCCTCGCTGGTCACCGGCATCGATTCCAGCCGCGTGTTGCAGCAGAACCTGGACATCGCCCAGCGCTTGCCCCTCCTGTCCCCGACGGAGATGGAAGACCTGCGCCAGCGCCACGCCGCCGCCGGCAAGGGCGGGCGCTTCGAGGAGTACAAGACCTCCCGCCGCTACGAGGGCCTGCCCGGGCAGCGCCAGCACGGCCTCATCCCCTGACGCGCTACTTGACCGTCGCGGGGGCGTCGGTCCGCTCGATCGATCCCAGCGACGGCAGCGGCTTGCCCGAGGACGGGAGCACCTGCGAAGGCGAATGGGCCTGAGCCGGGTCCAGCCGGTTGATCCAGCGGATGGTCAACAGGCGCAGCCGCATGTCCCTGGGGAAACGCGTGCGCACGAAGCGGCGCTGCTCCTCGGGCGAGGCGCCCTGCCGCCGGCGCTCGAACAGCTCCTCGACCTGCGGCGGCAGCGCCAGCCCGCTGCGGGCCAGCTGTGCCAGCAGCGCCAGCTCGGGCTTCGAGTGCGCGGCCAGGGCCCGCTCGATCACCGCCGGGTCGCCGGGCGCCGAGCCGACGCCCGGTCCGCCGGGGGGACGGGGCTTTGCGGGCGCGGCGGACGGCCGCGCGGGCTCGGTGGTGGTCGCCGCCGGGTCGGTGGTGGTCGGCGCCGGCACCACCGCCACCGTCGACGGCGTCGTATCACCGGCCGGGGGCGCCGATTCCCCCTGCGGCCGCGTCAGCAACGCCTCCAGTCCGCCGCGCGCCAGCCACCAGATGACCGCCCCCACCGCCGCTGTCGCGAGCACCAGCAGGAAGACCGGTCTTTTGTGCATCGTTTGCCCCCTACTGGATGCCCTGGCTCAGGATGATTGGATAGAACTGGAGGTTGAAGTTGCCCCACACGTCCTCGACGTCGATCAGCATGGCGTAGCCGCCGGCGGGGACCGGTTGCTGCACCACCTTCAAGGCCCCTTCGGGCGGCAGGTAGACGCCGAACTTGCTGGGGATGTCCTCGAACTTCTTCTTGCGGTCGTCGTAGGTGGTCACCAGCGGCACGAACATCGCCTGACCCTCGATGGAAGCAGCCACGTCCTCGAAGGTCAACACCACCGGTGGGTTCTGCAGCACCACCGCCCCGGCCACCCCTTCCGGCGTGGCCAGCAGGCTGACCGGGATCTGCTGGTCGCCCGCCACCAGCAGCCCGTCGATGGAATAGAAGCTGAGCGTCAGCCGCTCGTCCTGCAGCGTGTACAGCCAGGGCTGCGCCGTGACCAGCAGCGGCTCCGGCCTGGTATCGATCACGTGGCGGCGGCCGGACCAGCGCACCGTGAAGGTGCCGCTGGCGGACACCAGCGCCGCGTCGATGTTGCCGTTGACCAGCAGCTGCATGTCGTCCTGCGGGTTCTGCTGGACCAGCACCGCCACCATCATGCCGAGGTCGTTGCCCGAGACCTGCAGGTTCACCGCGGGCGGGTTCTGCAAGGTCGGCACCGGCGCCGCCACCACCTCGCCCTTCTGCTGCGGCTTCTCCATCGACCGCGCCGCCCGGGTCGCCGACAGCAGATCCGCCCAGCCGGTGGCGCGGTTCCAGGGATCGGCCAGGCGCGGGTAGGCCAGCAGCTGCTGATCGGTCAGCTGGGCGATGGGGCCGGCAAACACGTGCAGGCCCAGCTGCTCGGCACGCGAGGCGCCCGAGGCCCCGGCCAGCTTCGCCTTCCGTGCCGCCGCCAGCGCCCGCGCCGCCGCCGCCGCCAGCCCCGGTTCCGACGAGCCGCTCAGCCGTCCCAGGATGTTGCCGACGTCGCGCAACCGCGGCGTCTGGCTGTCGCGGGTCTCGCCGCTGAAGTAGGCGGGCACGGTTGCGTACAGGGCGCTGGCCACCGCCGCCGGCTTCGAAGCCCGCGCCGCCGTCACCAGCGCCTGGCTGGCCCCCAGGAAGTCCTCGAACTTGACCGTGTCGAAGGCCGCGTGCGACCGGAACAGGTAGTCCTCGGCGCTGGCCTCGCGGTGGTGCTCGTCCCACGCGTTCGCCTCGGCGCGCGCGATCTCGTCGATCGAGGCGCCCGGGTGCTCGGCCAGCCAGGTCAAGGTGGCCTGGTAGTCGAAGCCGTCACCGTAGTCCAGCTCGGCGTTGCCGATGAACAGCTTGGCGGTGTCGCGGAAGCTGGCGATGACCTCGACCCCGGCCATCACGCAGGTATCGAAGCCCAGCAGGTCGAGCCGCCGCGCCCCGCCCAGCCCCGCCGCCGCCAGCCCGCGCTTCACGCTGCCCATCACCGCGTCCACCGACATCGGCCGCGGGTCGTGCGTCTCGTTGTCGGTATCGCCGCCGAAGCCGCCGAACCACGAGCCGCCGTGGTCCCACAAGATCAGCCCGTAGCGTTCGGCCGGGTAGGCCTTGAAGGCGAGCTCGATGGCCCTGGCCATCACCGACGGGTTGTCGAGGTTCAGCTCGTCCTCGGCGCCGACCACCTGCGCCTTGCTGGCATCGCCGACGATCTGGTACCAGAACGCCCCCGCCGGAAAGTTGCCCCCCTCGCCCGACGGCACCCGGGCGGCCGCGTTCCAGTCGGCCAGAAACACCACCCGCAGGCTGTCGTTCAGCCGCGCGGCATTCATCTCCAGGAAGTCCGCCAGCAGCGCCGGCGACAGGTTGTGGTCGCCGTGCCCGTAGACGAAGACGGTCCAGTTCGCCCCGACCCCCAGCCGCGCCCCGATGGGCGTGGGTCCCTTCAGCGCCACCGGCGTTCCCGGATCGTCCGACGGCCCCGTCAGCGGCGCCGCATCGGGCTTGCCGGCCATGCCGACCGGCGGCGCCGGCGCCATCATCCCCGAGACCGCCATCGGTGGCCCCGCGTCCGGCCGCCCCCCCGTCGGATTCACCTGCCCCGCCCGCAGACACCGCCCCGACGTACAGCTCAGCCCCGGATCGCAGGCATTCCCGCTGGTACACCGGCACCCCACCGTCCCGACCACGCAGCTGGGCGCCGACGACTCGCACCCCGCAGCCCCAGCTGACGAGACCACCCCCACCAGGAGGGCCACCCGAGCCCAGCCGACCGCGGAACCTGCGCGCATGTTGCTGCCTTTCTGGAGTCCCGCCGCAGCCTTTCCAGCGGGGTAGGCCCCCACCCTACCCCGACGAGACGCTACATGTCTATGCACGCCGCCGGAGCGCGCAGCACCTCCGGCTCTGCGAACCTGCGGGGACGCTGTCCGCCGAGACAAAGGTGCATGGCTCTCCCTGCGCACTCGTGCCGGTCACGGCTCTGTCAGTCGGCGTCCTACAACCCGATGGATCTTTTATTATTGTTGCATAGCGTCCCATCGGATAGAAGCGACAGCCATCGAGATGTGGGATGCGCGTCGACGTTCGTGGCTCGTACCGGACCGCCATTCGGGACTCGTGACGGGTGGCCATTCCGGGCCCGTGAAGGGCTGCCGTCCGCGGCCGAGGGGCGGCTGCCGGTGGTGGCTCGAGCTCGCTTGCCGATCGCCACGGACACCGGTTTGGCGGTGGTCGATCACCGCCTGCCGTTCGTGGCTGGCGGCGGGGGTCGCGGTGACGGTCATGGGTCTCGTGTCTCGACCGACGGCCACGGCGGCGGCGGAGCCGAGCGATCGCGAAAAGGCGACCGCGATGCTGGCCGAGGGCGCGGAGCTGTACCGCAAGGGCGACGTGACCCGCGCGCTCGGGAACTTCAAAGCGGCGTACGCGGTCTTCCCGTCGCCCAAACTCCAGTACAACATCGGGCTCGCCTATCAGGGGCTGGGCCGCCACGCCGAAGCGCTCAAGTCGTTCGAGGCTTTCCTTCGCGACGCCCCAGACGCGCCTGCAGAGCGACTGGCCGACGCGCGCGATCGGATTCGCCAGCTGGCGGCGAAGGTCGCCAACTTGGCGGTCACCGGTCCGCGCGAGGGCGCAGAGGTGCTGGTCGACGGCGCGCTGGTCGGACGGACGCCGCTGCCTGCTCGGCTGCCGATCGACTCCGGCCGCCACGAGCTGGTGGTACGGAGCTCGACCGGTAGCCGGACCCGCACATTCACCGCCATCGCGGGGCGAGCGATCGAGCTGAAGGTCGATCTACCCGCCGGCGGCGCAGGCGCCACCACGTCGGCCGCAGGAGATGGCGCACCCGACACCGCCTCCGGGCCGGCCACGGCGGAAGCGCTGATCGCCGAGGCCACCGAGCTTCGCAGGGCCGGCCGTCACTCGAAGGCGTACCCGCTGCTCAGCCGCGCCTACGCCGTCCAGACGTCCGCACGCACGGCCGCGCAGCTGGGCCTGGTCGAGATGCAGCTCGGCTACTGGCTCGATTCGGAGCGCCACCTCAGCGAGGGGCTGGCCTCGGCGCGCGACCCATGGATCACCGAGCACCGGGACGACCTCGAGTCCAGCCTGGCCCGCGTGAAGGCCGCCATCGGTGACCTGGTGCTGCTGCAGGCACCGCCGGGCTCGCTCGTGCTGGTGAACGGCCGCCCAGCGGGCACCATCCCGCTGGCGGCGCCCATCCGGGTCGGCGAGGGCCCGGTCAACCTGGAGGTCCGTCCGCCGGGGCAAGCGTCCCGATTCCGATCGCTGATCATGCTGGGCGGGCAGCGGCAGGAGGTCGCGTTCGGTGCGAACACCTCTGCCGTCTCTGATGCGAGCGCCCCCACCGCACAACGAGCGCCGATGCGGGACGATCCGCCCGGCGATGCGGGCGCAGCGCGGTCGTACTCACGCATGCTCGCCTGGACGGCGACCGGTCTGGCCGCCGGCGCGCTGGGCGTGGGCGTGTGGCAGACGCTGGCCTGGAAGGACCGGCGACGGGCATTCGAGAGCTACCGCGCTCCCGCCGGCACGGCGGGCGCACGGAGCTGTGGCGTGGACGACCCGAACCGCGGCGCGGCCCCCTGCGCGGGGATCTACGACGACTTCACACGCGCGCGCGCCACCGCCATTGCCAGCCTCGTGGCCGTCGGTGCGCTGGGTGCGGCCGCAGCCACGTTGTTCGTGATCTCACCGGGCGCGGGCGGCTCGACCGCCCACATCGGCCGCGCGACGGTCCACATCGGCGGCGGGACTGTCGACGTCGCCTGCGCCCCGTCAGGGATTCTGTCCGGAGGCATCTGCGGTCTGACTTTCTAGCCACGCCTATCGACGTCCCGATCGCACCACAGCGGCACGTCGCTTGCTCACCCCGGGACGACTGGAGCAACGACGTCTCACGGATCCGAAACCAGGAGAACATCATGAGCGGATCACATGTTCGTGCCTTGATCATATGCGCTGGAATCGTCACGGGGCTCAGCTGCGGCGAACCCCGCAAGCACGGAGTCGACAGCGACCACGGCCCCGGTGTCACCACCGAGGGCGGCCGCACCGGCAACGGCGGCGGCGCCAGCGGCGGCAGCGCGGGAGCCAGCGGCACCCCGGGAGCCAGCGGCAGCGCCGGAGCCAACGGCAGCGGCGGTGAAGCCGGCGGCGGTGCCACAGGAGGGACCGCTGGCGCGGCTGGCTCCCCAGGCACCGGTGGAGCGAGCGGGAGCTCCGGCGAAGCAGACGCCAGCCCGCCCATCACACCCGACGGCCCCGCATCCGCGCCTCCCACAGCGGGACTGGACGCCAACCCGCCCAACCCGTCGCCCCCAGCTCCCCCGCCGGACGCCCCCGCCGCGAAACCGGTCACCCCCGCCGCCCAAACACCACCCCCCCCCCCGAAA
>JBKPRZ010000062.1:0-5148 GCA_046734815.1 Myxococcota bacterium
AGCAACGCCTCGTCGCCCGGGGTGCGCGTGGCCAGCCCCTGCAGCGCCTCGGCCAGCGCGCGCAGGCTGGCCGCACCCCGCCCGGCCGCCACCGCCTCGGCCGACAGATCAGCGCTCGAGTCGAGGCAGGCCTGCACCGCGGCCGCCTCGTCCAGGGTCAGCTCGGCCCGGTGGCTGTTGTCGTATTTCCAGGACAGCGAGAAGCGAAAGTCGTCGCTCGCCGCCACCGCATGTTCCTTCCGGAGCGCCGCGATCTCGTCGGCGTCCAGGGCCAGCTCCAGCACCACCACCGTCTCGGGCGCGCTGGCGTGCCGGGCCTCGTAAGCGGCCAGACGGCGCCGGGGATAATCTTGCACCGGCTCGAACTTCACGCCCGGCCCTTGCCCCAGGGCCTTGTGGATGGCTTGCAGGAACGCGCTCTTTCCCGCCTCGTTCACCCCCACGATGGCGGTGACCGTCCGTTCGAGGTTCACCGGCACCGGCCGATCGAAAGACTTGAAGGGCCCCACCGCCGCCGCCACGAGCTTCATGCTCGTTTAGCGTAACGTACGCACGCGCGATCGGCCGCTCGGCCAGGGTGCGCCGGTGTGCCCTCCCCGACGACAGCGGCGCCCGCGGTGGCAGGATCAGCCCGGCGGCGGGCGGAGGGCTTCGTACAGGGTCAGCTGGCTGGCGGACAGCACCAGCCGCAGCCACAGCTTCGCCACCAGGTAGGCCTGCGCCACCAGGAAGGCGAGCGCGATGCCGGGCAGGGTCGACTGGCCGGCACCGGGGGCGATGCGCGCGTACACGGCGAGAAGGCCCAGGCCGAGCAGCCCCAGCAGCGCGTACAGGCCCAGGGTCTGGCCGGGGTGGCGCAGGATCAGACGGACCGCGTGGTAGGCCGCGCGCAGCGGGTTCTTGCGCCCCTCGAGCACGATGGCCATGCGTGCGTAGTCGAAGATCAGGTTGATGAGACAGAGCAGGAAGGCGATCAGCACCGCGGCGGCGACGACCAGCCACAGCGCCGTCCTCTCGACGGTGACGTCCCGGCTCAGCTCCTCGAGGGCGGGGAACAACCAGCGGCCCAGGCGGTAGACGCCGGCGTACAGGACCCCCGACATCAGCGCCAGCCCCAGGAAGCGCAGGAAGAACCGCCCGCCGCTGGCGAAGAAGCCGGCCGCCGACGGGGCCTCCTCCCGACGGAGAGACAGCCGGGTCAAGATGCCGCCCTGGAGGAAGGTCCAGAGCAGCAGGTAGATCGAGCCCGCCACAACCAGCGCGGGAATGCCCCGCCACAGCTCCCCACTGAGCCAGGCTTCCAGGTTGTTGAAGAAGGCGCCGGCGCCGACCACCGTCGGGGTGAAGGTGGAAAGGAGGCCCTGGGCGGTGCCCTGCAGCTCGCCGAACCAGCCCATGTCGAAGCCGGTGCGCAGCCGCTCGTGCACCAGGCTTGCGCCGATGGAGGACTGAAGGCTGGCGCCCAGCGGGATGGCCAGCGCCGCTGCCGCCAGCAAGTTGATCAGCCACAGACCGACAATCAGCAGCCGGGCCGAGAAGGCGCGCGATGTCCCGGCGCCGATGGCTCTGCGAAGGGAGGTGATCATGGCCGCTCCTTCAGGAGAAAAACGCGAACGTCGCCAGCAGGTCCTGCATCCAGATCATCCACTTGGATGTCCACTTCAGGGTCGGCACCCCCGCCTCCGGTTCCAGCAGGCGGCTGTTGTTGGTGTAGTTCAGGTCCAGCGCCAGCTTGCGCTCGGGATCGACGACCGCGTACCGCAGCTTCGACGGCCGCTCGACCACGAACAGCTTCCAGCGGTCCTTGCCGTCCCAGGGCTGGCGCAGCTGGGTGCCGTCCTGGAACACCAGCAGCACCTCGACCGGGAAGACGCCGCCGCCCAGGCGCCGCACCGCCACCTCGGTGCGAAAGACCGCGCCCGGCGCCGGCTTGGCCGGCGGCTTGCGGAAGCGGGAACCATCGAAGCCCTCCAGGGTGGCGGGCCGGCTCGAGACCGAGTCCACCGCGTAGTCGAAGCTCTCCGAGCCGCGGTACACCTGGTCGAAGAACCAGGTCAGGTCCTGCCCGCTGACCTCGCTGGCGGTGGCGAAGAAGTCCTCCGGGCGCGGATGCTTGAACTTCCACCGCTCGAAGTGGGTCGACATGATCTTCTGCAGGGTGGGCCAGCCCAGATATCGCTCCAGGGTCATCAGCCACACCGCCGTCTTGGAGTAGGTGATGTTGGGCGCCGCCGGCGGGTAATAGAGGAAGGTGGGGCGGGCGGGGGTCTCGGCGGTGGCGGCGGGTCGATACGAATCCACCGCCCGGGTGATGCGGTCGATCGTCACGTCGGGGAACAGCAGCGGAAAGAAGCCGCCGGCGTCGCGGACACGCGAGCTGAGCCTGAGGTAGCGGCGGACCAGGTGCTCGGCGCCGAAGGTCACCTCGTAGGCCCGGTCGTCCGAGAAGCGGTTGAAGCCCTCGTCCAGCCAGGCGTGCTCCTGCTCGTTGTTGCCGACGATGCCGTACCAGAACTGGTGCCCGGCCTCGTGAATGGTGACCCCCTCGGGCGACCCGCCGCCGGCCGGGTTGAACAGGCGCGTGCCGCAGGTGAACAGGGTCGGGTACTCCATCCCGCCCACCCGGCTTCCGTAGGCCGGATCGATGACCGTGATGTGCCCGTAGGGATAGGGGCCGTACCAGCTGCCGTAGTTCTGCAGGGCCGCGCGGGTGGCGGCGAAGTGACGGTCGGTCTGGTCCAGGTGCTCGGGCTGGATCAGCAGGCGCATGTCGACCGCCGGCAGGCCCGGGTGCTGGAAGCGCGCCGTGCGCACCTGGTAGTCCGGGCTGGTGGTCCAGGCGAAGTTGTGGACGTCAGCCTGGAAGTAGCGGTGGGTGGTGGTGCCGTCGGGCTGATCCTGGCGGTCGAGCTGCCGGCCGGTGGCGCCCACCACCCAGCCGCGCGGCACGTTCAGCGAGACGTCGTAGGTGCCGTAGTCGGAATAGAACTCGGTGGCGGCGTGGAACTGGTGACAGTTCCACCCTTCCTTGTCGTACACGCCCAGCGCCGGGTAAAAGTGCGACAGGAAGAAGTAGTCGCCGCGAAAGCCGGTGCGAGCGAAGGTGCGCGGCACCCGGGCCTTGAAGGTGATCTCCAGCGAGACGCTCTGGCCCGGGCCCACCGGCGCCGGCAGAGGCAGCTGAAAGACCGTGCGGTCGTCGGTGTTGCCGTCGTCGGGCGAGACGAACTTCATCCGGCCGGTCAGGTCGACCGCGGTCTGGCCGGGGCCGGGCAGCAGCTTCACGCTGACCACCTCCTGCCATCCCCAGTCCTCGGGCCGGATCTTCTCCGCCGGATCCAGGCGCTGGCGCAACCGGTTCTCGAGCATCCAGGTGCTGCGCGTGTTGCGGAAGCCGTTGAAGTACAGGTGGAACCACAGCTCGCTGGTGGGTGCCGATTGCACGTTCCGCCAGCTGACTGTCTCGCGGCCCTCGATCATCTTGCGGGCCGGATCCAGCTTCAACGTCATCACGTAATTCGCGTTTCGCGGGGACAGCGGTGGGCCGTCCTCCGCCCACGCGCTCCACCCGCCGCTCGCCAGGACCAGGATCAGCACACACCGGACAGCGTGTTGCAACATGTGACCTCCTGCGTTCTCGCGACTGCGGCGCGATTATAGTCGCGGTCGCCGGCGTGCAAGGGCGAAAGGGCCAACAGGGGGGCGGGGCGCGGAGTATCGATGGTGAGATGGCGAGTCAGAACGTCGGTATGGAACAGCTTCTGGGGCAGCGCGACTGGCTGCGCCGGCTGGCCTGGCACCTGGCCGGGCAGGAGAGCGACGGCGAGGACCTGGCCCAGGAGGCCTGGCTGGCGGCCCACCGCTCGCCGCCCGACCCGGCCCGCTCGCCGCGGCCCTGGCTGGCACAGGTGCTGCGCAACCTGATCCACAGCCGGCGGCGCGACGAGCGCCGACGGGTGGAGCGGGAACGAGAGTTCCACGCCCGGGGGCCCGATCGCGCGGCCGCCGTCGACGACGTGTACGACCGGCTGGAGCTGCAGCGGTTCCTGGTCGAGCGGGTGATGGCTCTGGAGGAGGCGCTGCGCACGGTGGTGATCCTGCGCTATTTCGAGGGACTGGACTCGGCCCACATCTCCCGGCTGATCGGCACGCCGGCCGGGACCGTCCGCTGGCGGCTGAAGCGGGCCATCGAGCAGCTGCGGCGGAAGCTGGACGAACGACACGGCGGCAACCGGGTGGCCTGGGTGCTGGTGCTGGCTCCCGGGGCGCCCCATCGCGAGGGAGGAGCGTGGACCATGACGAGCAGCCGGACGAAGACGTGGATGGTGTCACTGACCGCAGGTGGGCTGCTGGCCCTGGCCAGCGGGGTCCTCTGGATCGGGCAGCGGACGAAGGCAGACCGGGGCACGGCATCGCGGGTGCTCCCCGGCGCGACCCGCGCCGATCCGGCAGGCGTCCCGGGCAGTGGGGGCCCGTCGACCCTGCCGCCCCCGAAGCTGCTGCTCGATCCCGGGGCCGTGGGATCCGAGCAGACCGCGGCCGGGTGCGCCGCTGCGCTCGGCCAGGCCCGCGACGAGGCCGACGCGCTGGAACGGGAAGCGCGCGGGTTGATCCCGGCGATCGCCTTCGAGGCGGGGGCTCCCAACAACCGGCTGCGCGCCGAGGTGCTGCCGCAGATCGAACGCCTGTGGCCGGCGGGGGCCGCCAGCCGCGCGATCACCTACCAGGTCCAGTGCCGCAGCTGGGCCTGCGGGATCGAGGTGGTCATGCCCTCGGAAAAGAGCCCCGAGGTGGAGCCGCGGCTGCAAGCCCTGGCGACCTGGGTCCCGGTGATCGACCAGCTCCGCCACCTGAAGATGAGCCCACCCTCGCCCCTGGGCGTGGCCACCCAGTGGGTCGGCTCGCGGCCCACGCGGGATGCGATCACGGGCAAGAAGCTGGAGGCGTACGCCTTCTTCTTCGGCGCCCCGCCGGCCGCGCCGGTGGCGGAGGACAGCGCCTCGACGCCCGTCGCGGCGCCCGCCTCGCTGGATGCCTGCCGCCGCGAGCTGGCCACCACGCGCGAACGGATGCGTCCGCGGCTGGCCCAGCTGCCCTGGTTCCGTCCCGCCTCCTCCCAGTTCGGCGCCGCCGCCGCGGCCCCCACGC
>JBKPRZ010000063.1:0-23098 GCA_046734815.1 Myxococcota bacterium
CCGTCCTTGGGGATGGCGCCGGCGGGGATGTGCAGGTGAAGGTCCGACTTCTCGAGGAAGTTGTCCTCCAGGCCCAGCCACCGCGCCCGGGCGCGGATGAACGACAGCGCCGCCTGCGCCGATTCCTTCATGACGTCGCCCAGCTGGCCGGTCAGGACCAGGTTGCCCTTGCCGTTCATGCGGGTGGCCTCGATGAACAGGATGTCGCCGCCCACCGGGGTCCAGGCCAGGCCGGTGGCCACCCCGGGCTCCGAGGTCCGCTCCGCCACCTCGGGCAGGAACTTCTGCGGGCCCAGGAAGTCCGGGATCCGGTCGACGCTGATGACCTCTTTCTCCTTGGCCTTGTCCTCGGCCACCAGCACCGCCACCGCGCGCACCACGCTGGCCAGCTCGCGCTCGAGGTTGCGGACGCCCGCCTCGCGCGTGTAGCTGTCGATCACCTCCGCCACCGCCGGGTCGTCGAACATGACCCGCTCGGGTGACAGGCCGTGCTCCTCCAGCTGCTTCTTGATGAGGAACTGCTTGGAGATGTTCAGCTTCTCCTCGCGCGTGTAGCCGGGGATCTCCAGCACCTCCAGACGGTCACGCAGCGCCGGCGGCACCGGGTCCAGGATGTTCGCCGTGGCGACGAACATGACCTTGGACAGGTCGAACGGCACCTCCAGGTAGTGGTCGGAGAAGGAGTGGTTCTGCTCGGGGTCCAGCACCTCCAGCAGCGCCGCTGCCGGATCGCCGCGGAAGTCGTGCCCCAGCTTGTCGATCTCGTCGAGCATGAACACCGGGTTGGAGGACCCGGCCTTCTTCATGCCCTGGATCACCCGTCCGGGCAGCGACCCGACGTAGGTGCGCCGGTGCCCGCGGATCTCGGCCTCGTCGCGCACGCCGCCCAGGGACATGCGGATGAACTTGCGACCGAGTGCCCGGGCGATGGAGCGACCGAGCGAGGTCTTGCCCACGCCGGGCGGCCCCACCAGGCAGAGGATGGGACCCTTCTTGTCCGCCTTCAGCTTGCGGACGGCCAGGTACTCGAGGATGCGCTTCTTGACCTTCTCGAGATCGTAGTGGTCGGAGTTGAGGATGTTGCGCGCCTCGGGGATGTCGAGCTTGTCCTCGGTGGAGATGGCCCAGGGCAGCTCCACCAGCCATTCGAGGTACGTGCGGGTGACGGTGTATTCGGCCGACGACGGCTGCATCACCTTCAGACGGTCGAGCTGCTTGAGCGCCACCTTCTCGGACTCGGGCGGCATCTTGGCCCCCGCGATCTTCTCGCGGAAGTCGTCCAGGTCGCCGCCGCCCTCGTCGATCTCACCCAGCTCTTCCTTGATGGCCTTCAGCTGCTGGCGCAGCACGTATTCGCGCTGGTTGCGGCCCATCTCCTCCTGGACCTGGGTGTTGATCTTCTCGCGCACCTTCAGCACCTCGTGCTGGCGCGACAGGAACTGCAGCACCCGGCGCAGGCGGGCCTTCAGATCGAAGATCTCGAGGACCTCCTGCTTCTCGTCGACCTGCACGTCCAGGTTCGACGTGATCAGGTCGGCCAGCTGCCCGGGCTCGGTCACGCTGTCGATCAGCGACGAGGCCTCCTTGGGTAGCTCAGGCATGAGCTTGATCACACGCTTGGCGACATCCTTCAGATTGAGCACCAGCGCGTCGAGCTCGACCGACGAGCCGGTCGGGTCGGGCAATGGCTGTACGCGCGCGGTCATGAACGGGTCCTGACCGGCGATCTCCAGCAGGCGGATACGGGAGATGCCCTGCAGGATGACCGAGAAGTTGTCCTTGGCGAGCTTGATGACCTTCAGGATGCGGGCCGCGCAGCCCACGGTGTAGAGGTCAGTGGGGCCGGGATCTTCGGTCTTGGCGTCACGCTGGGTGACGATTCCGATGACAGGTCGTTCCTTCGAGATCGCTTCCTCGACCAGCTTGACGGATTTCTTGCGCCCGACGTCGATCGGGATGATCGATCCGGGGAACAGGACCGAGTTGCGAAGTGGGAGTATCGAGATGTACTCCGGCACCTCAACGGGACCTTCGGTTGACGTCTTCTTCGCGGCCATCGTTTAGAGCGTAATACGCACCGACTGCAGGTGCGACAAGTTTGAGATGGACGAAGACGCCGGCACCGAAGGTGCAAGCCCTTCACGAGGTCGATTGGATGCCGGCGGCCGCGTCTGGTTACAACATCCCCCTCGGTGGCGCTGGGGCTGTCCGTTTGCTGACGCTCGGGCCGCTCGCTCGGCCGCCGGCTGCGTCGTAGAGGTGTCCCCCTTTGCCGCGCGTGCGGTCTTCAGCGACGGGAAGACTTGTCCGCCGGAGCGGCGGCGCGGCTGGCGCTGTTCAGTGGGTGGACCGTACCGCCGGCGCCGGTGGCCGTCGCGCCGAGATCCCGCTTGATCCCGTGGTGGGCCAGGACCTTGGACTCGACCTTGGCGGCGATGTCGGGGTGAAGCACCAGGAAGTTCTTGGCGTTGTCCCGGCCCTGCCCGATCCGCTCGCCCTCGAAGCTGAACCAGGCCCCCGACTTCTCGACCGCAGCGCATTCGCTGCCGAGGTCGATCAGGTCACCCTCGTGGCTGATCCCCTCACCATAGAGGATGTCGAACTCCACCTCGCGGAAGGGAGGAGCCATCTTGTTCTTGACTACCTTGACGCGGGTTCGATTACCCACGACCTTGTCGCCGTCCTTCAGGGCACCCACCCGTCGGATGTCCATCCGGACGCTGGCGTAGAACTTCAGGGCGTTGCCGCCGGTGGTGGTCTCGGGGTTGCCGAACATGACCCCGATCTTCATGCGGATCTGGTTGATGAAGATGACCAGGGTGTTGGACTTGGCGATGGTGCCGGTCAGCTTGCGCAGAGCCTGGCTCATCAGGCGCGCCTGCAGGCCGACGTGGGCGTCGCCCATCTCACCCTCCAGCTCGGCCTTGGGGGTCAGCGCCGCGACCGAGTCGACCACGATGACGTCCACCGCCCCCGATCGCACCAGCATCTCGGTGATCTCCAGCGCCTGCTCGCCGCAGTCCGGCTGCGAGACCAGCAGGTCGTCGGTGCGCACCCCCAGCTTGCGGGCGTAGCCCACGTCCAGGGCGTGCTCGGCGTCGACGAAGGCGCAGATGCCGCCCAGCCGCTGGGCCTCGGCCGCCACGTGCAGCGCCAGGGTGGTCTTGCCCGACGACTCCGGACCGTAGATCTCGACGACGCGGCCGCGGGGCAGCCCGCCGCAGCCGAGGGCGATGTCCAGGGCCAGCGACCCGGTCGGCACCACCCGCACCTCGGGCGCCGGCATCTCTTCGCCCAGCCGCATGATGCTGCCCTTGCCGAATTGCTTCTCGATGGTGGACACCGCCAGCTCGATCGCGCGGTCGCGAGCCGGATCGCGCG
This sequence comes from Myxococcota bacterium, assembly GCA_046734815.1. Classification (GTDB taxonomy): domain Bacteria; phylum Myxococcota_A; class Polyangia; order Fen-1088; family Fen-1088; genus CAVYGB01. The sequence goes on from JBKPRZ010000063.1 coordinate 3,382, forward strand.
CAGGCAGCTCCGGGGCAGGCGCCACCTGCAGCTTGGGCGTCGTCGTCGAGCTGGGCGTGGGGTCAGTCTTGTCGGAACGATCGCTGACCTTGTCGGGACTCTTGTCGGACCTGGTATCCGGCCTGGCATCCGATCTGGCTTCGGCCCGGGTCTCGGACTTCGTTTCCGCCTTGGTCTCCGGCCTGGGGGGGGTCTTGGCGGCGTCGGCCTTGGCGTCCTTGTCGGTCTTGTCTGGGCTAGCCATGGTGGTGCTCTCCTTATGATGCGCGTCAGGTGTCCTCGAAATGCCGGCGGGCCAGGTCGAGCGCGATGTGGGCGGACCACCGACGGATGCGCTCGCGGCCGCTGGGAAATACCTGGGTCAGCGCCCGGTCGCCCCGGGGACCGGAGATCCCGAAGCAGACGGTGCCTACGGGCTTACCCGCCGGTGACAGCTCGGCCGCCGGGAGTATCTGGGCGTCCTTGACCGAGCCGGCGATGCCGGTGATCGACACCGCCACGGTGGCGCCCAGACGCTGGCGCGCGCCCTGGGCCATCTCCAGCGCGCAGGGCTCGCTGACGGCGCCGCACCTGGCCAGGGTCTCGGCCCGCACGCCCAGCAGGGTGCACTTGACGTCGTCGGCGTACGAGACCACGCCGCCCAGGAAGAACGCGCTGGCCCCGGGCTCGGAGGTGATCAGCTGCCCGGCGTAGCCGCCGGTGCACGACTCGGCCAGGGCCAGGGTGGCCTTCTGCGCGAGGAAGGTACGGGCCAGCACCTGGGGCAGGTTCTCGTCGTCGACGCCGTAGATGACCGTGCCCAGCCGGGCCCGCACCTCCCGGTCCAGGGTGGCCAGCGTGCGGGCGTTGGCCGCGGCGTCGGGGCCGCGCACGATCACCTTCACGTGGTTCTCGGGAGCGGCGGTGCGGTAGTGGACCGCCACCCGCGGCGCCTGGTCGCCCACCACCTCAAGCATGCCGGCCAGGCGGTGATCGACGTGCGACTCGCCCATGCCCAGGATGTGGAAGGTCCGCACCGCCGGCAGCGGCCAGCCCGAGGGCAGCTGGGCCGCGCGCAGTTCCGGCGCGACGTGGTCCAGGAAAATGCGTTGCATCTCGCGGGGGACGCCCGGGAAGAAGAAGGCCTCCGCCCGTTCGATCCGCACCGAGAACCCGGGTGCGGTCCCCACCGGGTTGGCCAGTGCCCGCCCGCTGGCCGGCACGCGCACCTGGCGCAGATTGTTCGGGGTCAGCTCGAAGCCGCGGGCGGCGTAGGCCTGTTTCATCGCCACCAGCGACGGTTCGTGCGTGATCGGCTGGGTGCCCAGCAGGGCGCACACCACGTCCAGGGTGCGGTCGTCGTCGGTGGGGCCGAGCCCGCCCGTGCAGACCAGCACATCGGCGGCGCGGGCCAGCGCCACCAGCGCGGCGCGGATCTCCTCGGGCTCGTCGGAGACCACCCGGTGCTCGCGCAGGACGTATCCCAGCTCGAACATCTGGTCGGCCAGGAAGGCGGCGTTCGAGTTGATGATCTCCCCGCGCAGCACCTCGTCGCCGATGGCGAGCAGGGCGGCTGTGCGCGGGGCCGACATAGACATTTGTTCAGTACCTTAGACGACGCGATCTCGGCTGTCAACGAACCGCCCCGGGACGGACGTCGATGAGCTGTCGAGGGTTCTCCAAGTTCCCGTCTATGGTAAAAATCGTGGCCCGATGCGAATCCGCTATGCCGCCAAGACGGACCCCGGTCTCAAGCGGAACCACAACGAGGACTACTTCTCGTTGATAGAGGACGAGCAGCTTTTCCTGGTGGCCGACGGCATGGGCGGTCACGCCTGCGGCGAGGTGGCGTCCAAGATGGCCGCCGACGTCATCCGCGAATTCTTCGTTCGGTCCAAGGACGACGACTCGACCTGGCCGTTCAAGATGGACCGCCAGCTGACCTACCTGGAGAACCGCCTGGTGGTCGGCATCAAGCTGGCCAACCAGCGCATCTTCGAGGCGGCCAGCCGGGACCTGCGCCTCAAGGGCATGGGCACCACCGTGGTGATCGGCCAGATCGCCGCCGATCGCTTCTACATCGCCCACGTGGGCGACTCGCGCTGCTACCGGGTCCGCAACGGCGACATCAAGCAGATGACGCGCGACCACTCGCTGCTGGAAGACTACAAGGACGCGCGCCCCGACATGTCCGACGAGGAACAGAAGAAGTTCCCCCACAAGAACGTCATCACCCGCGCGCTCGGCATGCGCGACACCGTGCAGGTGGACGTCTCGACCGAGGACATCCGCGACGGCGACCTGTTCCTCCTCTGCTCCGACGGCCTGACCGGCATGGTCGACGAGAAACGCATCCGCGAGATGCTCAAGACCGCGCCCGACCTGGAAGGCGCCGTCACCAGCCTGGTCGAGGCCGCCAACCACGCCGGCGGCACCGACAACATCACCGTCCTCGCCCTGGAGTGCAAGGCGAACTGAGGTTCAGCTCGACGTGGGCCGGTCGCAAGATGAGGGGGTCGTGGTCGTGGTCGACTGATCGGCGACCGTGTCAGGCCACCGGCAGTGTGATCAGGAAGGTCGCGCCGCGGGTGTCGGCGGGGGCCGGCTCGAGCTCGAGGGTGCCGTGGTAGCTCTCGATGATCGAGCGGCTGATCGACAGACCCAGGCCCGTGCCCTGGCCGGGGGACTTGGTGGTGAAGAACGGGTCGAAGATCTTGCGTTCGAGGTCGGGCGAGATGCCGGGGCCCTGGTCGCGGAACTGCAGGCGGACGTCGTTGTCGGTCTGGGCTGCCGTGACGGTGACGGTGCCGTTGCCGTCCATGGCGTCGGCGGCGTTCATCAATAGATTCACGAACACCTGGCGCAGGCGGCCGGCCGAGACGAGCACCGACGGCCAGGGGCCGGCGGCGGGCTCGGCGACGACGGTGATGCCGCGGAAGCGGCCCTGCGGGCGCAGCAGCGCCTCGGCCGAGCGGAGGATCGACAGCGGCTCGGTGGCCTGGGCTTCTTCCTTGGTCGGCCGGGAGTAGTCGAGCAGGTCCTGGATGATGCGGTGGATGCGCTGGGTCTCGGCCTTGACCCGGTCGAGGGCGTCCCGGCGCTCGTCGGTGGTCAACATCGGGCGCTCGGCGGTGGTGTCGGCGCGCAGGATGTCGGCGTAGCCCAGGACGGCGGCCAGCGGATTGCCGATCTCGTGGGCCACGCCGGCCGCCAGCTGGCCCACCGAGGCCAGCTTCTCGGAGCGGATCAGCTGCTCGCGCTGGAGCAGCAGCGAGGAGGTCATCTGGTTGAGGGCGTCGGCCAGGGCGGCGATCTCGCGCGGGCCGCTGGTCTCGATCCGGCGCTCCCAGTCGCCGCTGGAGACCTCGGTGGTGGCCACCTGCATGGCCTGCAGCGGGCGCACCACCAGGCGGGTGAGGACGAAAAAGCCCAGCCCCACCACCAGCAGAGCGTCGCCCGCGGCCAGCGCCAGCAGCACCCAGCCCGAACGCCCCAGCACGGTGGCAAACGGCGGTGGGGCGTCCAGCGCCACCCGCACGGCACCCATGACCCGACCGGTCGGCGCGATGGGCGCAAAGGCGGACAGCTCGGTGACGCCATCTTCGGGGCGGCGGCGGTAGCGCAGCACCGGCCCCACCCCGCCCAGCACGCCGCCCAGACTGTCGACGGTAGTCCGTTCCTGCGCGCCGGCCGAGGGGCGCGACACGATCACCCGGCGGTCCAGCCCGATGACGTCCAGCCGGACCACGTCGAACCGCCCCTCCAGCGCCCGCAGCAGGAGCAGCAGCTTGGGTCGGTTCTCGGGCCCGTCCAGCGGATGCTCGGCGGCGATCATGGTCCCGGCGGTGGCGGCCAGGCCGCCCGACAGCGCCCGGGCGGTCAGCTCGCGCTGGCTGACCACGCTGCCGCCGGCCGCCCACAGGGCCAGGTAGCCGGTCGACAGCATGGCGAACCCGGTGACGAACCCCAGCCCCACCAGGATCTGGACCCGCAGGCCGAGCGCACGCGAAAGGGGGGGAGGCACGGTTTCGCCCTCGACATCGGCAATTCGGGGGGCGGCCTTTCGATGAGCGGGCCGGTCAGGCCTGCTTCCACTTGATCGAGCAGCCCAGCGACGGGCGCTGCTCGGCTGCGGGCGGCCGGCCTTCCAGCAGGGCGGTCACGGCGTCGTGAAGGTCGCGGCGGGTGACCTTGGTGGGGTCCTTCCAGGAATCATCGATGCGGCCTCGGTAGGCCAGCTTCCGATCCTTTCCATAGACGAAGATGTCCGGGGTACACACCGCTCCGAAGGCGCGGGCGACCGACTGCGACTCGTCGTGCAGGTAGGGAAAGCCGTACTGCTTGTTCCGCCAGCGCTCGGCCAGCTTGTCGTAGGCGTCGTCGGGGTAGGACGCGGCATCGTTTGCGCACACCGCGACGAACTGCACGTCCCGGGGCGAGAGCTCGCGCGCGAGGGCGATCAGACGATCTTCGACCGCCTGAACGTAGGGGCAGTGGTTACAGATGAACATGACCACGAGGACCGGTGCGGCACCGAAGTCCTCCCGGGTGTAGGTCTTGCCGTCGACGGCCAGAAGACGGAAGTCGGGACAGGGGGTTCCAATCGTCGGGCGCGCGCTCTCGACCGCCATAGCGCAGTGAGGATAACACGCCCGCCTCGCGCAGCAGGTCGACGACCCGGTTCCGACGAGGTCTTGCAGGGCGCTATCGACGGCGGTCGAGGCCGGCGTGCCAGGCGGCCTGCCGCGAAGGTGTCAAAGGTGGTGTCAAAGGCGGACTCACCGCCGGTGTCAAAGACGGTGACACCTGGTTATTGAACGTTGTTCCGACGTAGTTCCGACTTGGAATGCTCGGGCCGTTCGCGTAAACATGTCACACGATGAGCAGCACTCTGCCTACGGCGCCTACAGGCACCGAACCGGCAGCTCCCGAGAGATTCGAGGAGCTGCTGGCTCGCCTGCGCGTCCTGGTGGAGCGATTGGAAGGGGGACACATCTCGCTCGAAGATGGCTTGCGCTTCTTCGAGGAGGGGATGACCTTGTGCAAGAGGGGCGCCGATATCCTCGACCAGGCTGAGCGGCGGGTAGAGATACTGCTCGGCAGCGGGGCGCAGGGGCCACGGACCGCGCCGTTCGAGGCCGGCGCGAATACGCGGGGCGATCAGGAATGAGTCACAAGTTCGATCTCGAGACATGGATGGCCGCGCGACGCGCGGAGGTTGAGAACGTGCTCAAGGCCCGCCTGCCGCCGCCGGAGGAAGATCCCGGCAAGCTGGTCGAGGCCATGCGCTACTCGGTGCTGGCGCCCGGCAAGCGGATCCGTCCGCTGCTGGCGCTGGGCGCGGCCGAGGCGGTGGGGGCGTCGTCGGCCGAGCCGATCCGGCTGGCGGCCGCGGCGATCGAGCTGGTCCACACCTACTCGTTGATCCACGACGATCTGCCGGCGATGGACGACGACGACGTCCGGCGGGGCCAGCCGTCCTGCCACAAGGCGTTCGGCGAGGCGACCGCCATCCTGGCCGGCGACGCGCTTCTGACCCTGGCCTTCGAGTGGCTGTCGGAGGCGGGGGTGCTGGCCCGCACGGCCCAGGAGGAAGGTCGCTGGGCCCGGTCGTCGCGCGCGGTGGGCTTCCTGCATGCGTCGCGGGCGCTGGCCCGGGCGGCGGGCATGGCGGGCATGGTGCGCGGGCAGTCCCGGGACCTGAGCGGCAAGACCCTCAAGAGCCTGGCCGAGCTGGAGACGCTTCACCGGGAAAAGACCGGGGCGATGTTCCGGGCGGCGCTGGAGGTGGGCGCGCTGGCGGCGGGGGCTCCGGCCACCGACCTGGCGGCGCTGCGCGACTTCGGCGACACGTACGGCGTCGCCTTCCAGCACGCCGACGATCTGGCCGACGGCGAGCATGCCGAGTTCGCCGCCGAGGCCAAGCCGCGCGTGCGCGAGCTGGCCGAGCGGGCGGTCGGGACCCTGGACGGACTGGGCGCCAACGCCGAGCCCCTGCGGGCGATGGCCCGGGCCCTGGCGGCACGGTAGCCAAAAGCCCGACAGCGGAGCCTGTCCACCCAGACGGACCGCAACCGAGCAGGCAGCAGCCTCGGCGCCGGTCCGCGGGCGGGGTGTTACTATGATGATACGGTACTCGCGTGGGCACGGGCGAGCTCCGCTCGTCGTAGGCCATCGCGGGAGGTGCGGAAGGCGCCGAGTCTCCGCGTGAACGATCATGAGTTGGGACGACACCACCCAGGTCAAGGGACCGCCGGCGGAGGCGAACGGGGCCGAGTCGAAGCGGGTGGAGGCGTACCTCATCGTGATGGCCGGCAGCAGCGTCGGCGAGATGTTCAAGCTCAACCGCCCGCGCACGGTGATCGGCCGCGGCCCCACCGCCGAGATCCGCATCCTGGACGAGGGGGTCTCGCGCGAGCACTGCGAGGTGGTGCGCGAGGGCAACCGGGTCACCCTGCGTGACCTGCGCTCGACCAACGGCACCTTCTGCCGCGGGGCCGCGGTGGGCAGCCTCGAACTTTCCGACGGCGACAAGATCCTGGTCGGCACCGGGACGGTGCTCAAGTTCACCTACCACGACAAGCTCGACGAGGACTTCCAGCGGCAGATGCTGGAGTCGGTCCTGCGCGACGACCTGACCAAGGCGTTCAACAAGAAATATTTCCTGGACCGGGTCGAGAGCGAATACGCCTACGCCGTCCGCCACAACGTGCCGGTGGCGCTGGTGTCGTTCGACATCGATCATTTCAAGCAGACCAACGACAGCTTCGGGCACCTGGCCGGCGACTACGTGCTGACCCAGGTAGCGGCGGCCGTGCAGGGCACGGTGCGGGTCGAGGACGTGTTTGCGCGGGTGGGGGGCGAGGAGTTCTCCATCGTCTGCCGGGGCGCCGATCTGATGCAGGGTAGGATCGTGGGCGACCGGGTGCGCTACGCCGTCGAGAAACGCCAGATCGTCTACGAGACGCGCACCATCCCCATCACCATCAGCGTCGGCGTGGCGGCGGTCCCCAGCTCGACCATCAAGGACGCGACCGACTTCATCTCCGCCGCCGACCAGATGCTGTACGAGGCAAAACGCGCCGGCCGCAACCGCGTCTGTTTGTGGTCGCGCTAGCGCAGCGTTCGCGTACCACGCGCAACTATCCCATAGCCGTACCCGTCCTCGTCCTCGTCCTCGATGGTGATCTCTGAGCCTCCGGCGATCTGTCGCCCAGAGATCACCACCGAGGACGAGGACGAGGACGAGGACGAGGACGAGGACGAGGACGAGGACGAGGACGGGGACGGGGACGGGGACGGGGGACGGGTGGGAGGGAATTGGGGGGGATGGCGCAGGTCCTGCTAAAATAGCCGGGCTTGCCGTCGTCGATCTCCCAGCGGATGAACCGTCGGTTTGCCGGCGCGGTTGCGCTGGGGCTGCTGCTCTCGGCGGCGGAGGCGCGGGCGTTCGTGCGGCCGGGGCCGCAGCGGAATCCGACGGCGCCCGCTGAGCCGCTGAGGTTCGACCGGCACTGGCTGGAGCCCTACTTCGCCAGCGGGCCGGCGGCGGCGGCGGCCGAACGCTTCCGCCGGGAGGACTGGCGGGGGGCGGTGGTCAAGCTGGGCGAGGCGGCCCGGGGCATGCCGGTGGGCTCGTCCGAGCGGGCGGCGGCGCGCTACCTGGAGGCGCTGGCTCACACCGAGCTGGGCGAGTGGTCGGCGGCGCGCGACCTGTTCGAGCAGCTGTACCAGAGCTACCCGGTGCTGGCGCCTTACCACGCGCTCGAGGCGGCCCGCTGCCGGCTGCAGCTGGGCGACACCGCCGGGGCGCTGAGCTGGATCGCGAAGGTGCCGCCGGCGACGGTGCCGGAGGCCGAGGCCATGCTGCTGAAGATGCAGGCGCTGGCCGACAGCCGGCAGTGGGAAGAGGTCGAGCAGACGGCGTCGCAATATCTCGAGCGGTTCCCCGCGGGCGGCCGGCGGGCCGAGGCGATGTTCCGGATGGCCGAGGCGATGGAGAACCGCAACCGCGACGTCGGCAAGATCGCGGCCCTTTACCGCCGGATCTGGGCGGAGGCGCCGCTGGAGATCTGGTCGCGGCGGGCGGAGGAGCGACTGGCGGTGCTGGCCAGCCAGGCGGCGGCCGCTCCCGCGCGCAAGATGCCGGGCCTGCCTTCGCCGGGCGATCTGCGGCGCTTCCAGGCGGCGGACTGGCTGACCCGGGGCATGGTGTTCTTCGAGCGCAACCAGAACGAGCGGGCCGAGTCGGCCTTCGCGGCGGCGCTGGAGGAGGCCAAGGTGGCGCTGCCGGGCGGCCCCGCCTCGGCCGAGCTGCGCTGCCAGGCGGAGTTTCACCGGGCCCAGAGCATGTTCAAGGCCCGACAGCGCACGCGCGCGGCGCCGGCGTTCCTGCAGGCCGAGGCGGCGTGCAAGGAGGCGGGCAACAAGGACCTGCTGACCAAGGCGCGCTACCAGGGCGCGCGCTGCCTGGCCACCGCGGGCGAGCGCGAGGCGGCGCTGGCGCGCTACGAGGCCATCCAGAAGGACGCGCCCGACCACAGCTACGCCGACGACGCGCGGCTGCGGGCGGCGGAGCTTTACACCGAGTCCGAGGAGCTGGACAAGGCGGCGGCGCTGCTGGCGGACCTGCCCGATCGTTTCCCCGGCGGCGACATGGTGGGCGAGGCGCTGTGGCGGCTGGCGCTGGCCGCCATCCGGCAGGGGCGCTGGGAGGAGGCCCACCGCTGGCTGGACGAGAACCTGCGGCGGGTGCCGCGCGAAGATGTCTGGTACGCCGAGGGGCGGGCCCTTTACTGGAAGGGGCGGGTCTTCATCAAGCAAGGCAACCCCAAGGACGGGCTGGCCTACCTTTCGCGGGCCATCCGCGAATACCCGCTGTCGGTCTACGCGCTGCTGGCCTTCGAGCGGATGCGCACCGAGTTTCCGGGGCCGCGGGCGATGCTGCTGCGCGAGCTGCACAACCAGCTGGTGGCCACGCCCACCAGCCTGTCATTCGGACCGCGGCCGGCTTACCGCACGCCCGAGTTCCGGCGGGCGGTGGAGCTGGCCCGCATGGGGCTGGGGGCCGACGCCCGGCGCGAGCTGGGACGCATCGGCTTCTCCGCGCCGGCCAGCCGCGACGCCGCCCGCGCCAATGGGCCGGTCGACGACGAGCAGGAAGACGTCTACCTGGTGACGGCGATGTTGCTCGACCGCGGGCGCAGCTGGAGCGCGGCCCACGCCATCCCACGCTACTCGCTGACCGGCTACCGCACCGGTTATCCGGGCGGGCGCCAGGCCACCTTGTGGCGGCTGGCCTACCCGCGCGCCTTCCCCGAGCTGATCGGCCCTTCCTGCCGCAGCAACAAGGTCCCCGAAGCGCTGCAGCTGGCCATCATGCGCGAGGAGAGCTCGTTCAACCCGCGCATCGAATCGGTGGCCAACGCGCTGGGGCTGACGCAGATGCTGGTCAAGACAGCGGCGCGTTTCTCCGAGCGATCGGTCAGCCGCGAGACCTTGCTGGACCCGGCCAAGAACGTCGAGCTGGGATCGCGTTATCTGGGCTTCCTGCTCGAGCGGTACAACGGCATGGCGCCGCTGGCCATCGCCAGCTACAACGGCGGCGAGGGAGCGGTGGACCGCTGGCTGCGCGAGCGCGGCGAGCTGGAGCTGGATGAGTTTCTGGAGACCATTCCCTACGACGAGACGCGGAACTACACCAAACGCGTGCTGTCGTCGTACCTCAGCTACTCCTGGCTGTACGACCCCAAGCGCCCGGTCCCCGAGCTGCGCTTTTCGCTGAAGCCGCCGCGCACCGAGCGGGTTGGGCGCCCCGTCGGCCGCAACGCAAAGTCGCGCCCGCGCTGACGGCGCTCTCTTCCGTCCCCGTCCTCGGGGACGGGAAGTGCGGTGGTATGGCACTGGTATAAGCGCGCGAAACCTATACGGGGTGCGCGGATGCGCCCGCCGGCGATTTTGTACCCGGCTGTGAGAAACGGACGCGGGTCCCCACAATCCCACTTGTGAGGCAATGACCCCTGCAGGGCGCTACGAGCATCCGTTCTACGTGCGCTGCACAGGTCATCGCCTCATTGAGGCGACTGAAAGTGCTTTTCCGCCGGCGGCCAACCGCCCGGCGTAACGCGCGATCAGCGTCGTTTTGTAACAAGAGGTGCAACATGGCGCGCGTTCGATTCTGCAAATCAGTTGCCGTGTTCCTTCTCGCCGCGGCGGGATGTGGACCGGGTTCGATGGGGGTCGTCGGCAAGCCCAACACTCCGACTCCCACCCCTCCAACGCCCATCAACCCCACGCCGGTCACGCCACCGAACATGACCCCGGTGACGCCGACCCCGAATCCACCGGCCCCGCCGCCCCCCAACCCGCCGGCGCCGCCGAATCCGAATCCGCCGAATCCGCCGCCGCCGAATCCTCCGCCGCCCAGCACCTCTCCCAACCCGGAGATGCCGCTGGCGGTGTACCAGTTGCTGCAGTCGCGCTGCTCGATGTGCCACACCTACGGTGAGCGCGATACCGCCGGCTGGGGCTCGGTGCTGGACATCAGCCGCATGATCGCCGCGGACATCGTGGTGCCCGGCAACCCCGAGGGCTCGCGCATGTTCCAGCGCGTGGCCATCCGGGTGGACATGCCCCTCAACGGCACCCGCCTGTCGGCCGACGAGGTCAATCTGCTGAAGACCTGGATCTCGGGCATGGGCCGGCCCTTCAAGCAGCCGCGCACCAACGAGCAGATCCTGGACGTGATCTCGCAGGACAACGACCGGATCTTCTTCAGCGATCCCGATCCGGCGCGCACCGAGGCGGATCAGTTCCGTTACCTGAGCATCGCGCACTTCGCCGACGAGGGCCGCACCGCCGACGAGATCAAGGCCGGCGAGGCCGCTCTGCAGCTGATGATGAACTCGCTGTCCAGCCGCCCGCAGATCGTGAAGATGCAGGCGGTGGATCAGGGGCGCACCGTCTTCCGCTTCAACCTGACCGACCTGGGCTGGTCGACGAAGGACTGGGACGACCTGGTGACCTTCTACCCCTACTGCATCCGGTCCAACCAGTTCAACCACAGCATCCTGTACGACCGGCTGAAGACCGAGGCGCCGTACGTGCGGGCCGACTGGATGATGGCCACCGCCTTCAAGTCGCCGCTGTATGAACGGCTGCTGAAGATCCCCAACAACCTGAACGACCTGGCCCAGGACCTGGGGATCAACATCGGCGATGCCATCAACCACCTCGACTCGCTGGAGCCCGAGGACATCGTGCGCATCGGCTTCCGCAGCTCGGGTGTGTCGGCCAACAACCGCATCCTCGAGCGGCACGCCCGCGGCAACAACGCGGCCCTGTGGATCAGCTACGACTTCACCAACAGCGACGGTCGCAGCGACATCCGCCTGAACCCCCTGGGCCCCGACGCCCTTGACCAGCGCAACTTCCAGCACACCTTCCAGCAGGCCGGTGGCGAGGTGATCTTCACCCTCGATAACGGCCTTCAGGGGTTCATGCTGGTCAACAACCAGTTCAACTTCCTCAGCGAGGCGCCCAAGAACATCGTCCGCGATCCCCGGCGTCCCAGCGGCGCGGTGGAGAACGGCGTGTCCTGCCTGAACTGCCACGGCCTGGGCGGCATGTTGCCGGCGCGCATCTACGACGAGATCCCGCGCTTCGCCGAGACCAACGCGAACCTGTTCTCGGTGGACGAGCTGCGCGAGATCCGGGCCCTGTACCTGCCGGACGCTGCCGACCTGCTGCTGGACGACGCCGCCAGCTACAAGCGCATCAAGGACAACCTGACTGGCAACCGCGTCTCGACCAGCCCGGTGGAGTACGACGAGTGGATCGCCCTGACCGGCCAGTACGAGGCCGAGGTCGGTCTGCGTGCGGCCGCCACCGAGATGGGCATCGACCTGGGCACGGCGCGCTCCATCGTCCTCCGCGGCAACAACGAGGGCGACCTGCCCACCAGCGGCACCGACCCGCTCGTGGGCCGCAACGTGTTCCAGTGCAAGTACCGCGAGCTGGTCGAGGCGGCGGTGGGCGAGGCGGTGCAGTGCAAGAACACCTTCACCGCGGCACCGGTGGTCAACTTCTGCAACACGTTGCAGTAGCCCGCGGAACAGAGCTCGTACGCAGCACGAGAGTGTGATTGAGCCCGTGCGCGGGGCCCTTGGGAGGGGGCCCCGCGCTTTTTTTTTGGGGAGGCCGTGCGCGTGGGTCGTACACGTCAGTCGTGCACGGTTGAACGAAGGCACGAATCAGCCGATGGATCTCGTCGGTCGTGTTCGAAGCATTCAAGGCGGAGGCGGCGCAGGACCGCACGCTCAGCTGGCGGCGGTTGACCTTCATCGTGTCGTTCGCGCTGCACGGGGTCCTGCTGGCGGCGGCGACTGTGCACTCGTTCTGGGAGGTCGATGAGCTGTCGCCCCCGGCGGTGCAGGTCACCTTCATCTCCGCGCTGGCGCCTCCGCCGCCCCCTCCCCCGCCCCCCGCCGCGGCAACGGCGGCGGACAAGCCCCGGCCCAAGGTAAAGAAGCCCGTGCCGGTCGAGGCGCTGCTGCAGCCGGCGCCGGTGGAGAAGAAAGAGGAGCCCGCGCCGGTGGCGCAGGCCGAGGAGGCCGAGAGCGAGGCCGCCGAGCCCGAAGGGCAAGCCGGTGGGGTTGCCGGTGGTGTGGCGGGGGGCTTCCCCGCGCCGCCGCCGCCGCCACCGAAACCGATGCCGCCGGCGCCGCCGGTCAACATCGCCCCCAGCGTGGGTGAGGCGCACCGGCTGACCGACCTGGACGATGTACGCTACCGGCCCTCGCTGCCGCCGTCGATCAACCGCCCGGGGATGATGGTGTGGGGCGTTTTCAAGATCTGCGTGGGCGCCGACGGCCACGTCTCGAACGTCAGCATCATCAAGTCGGCCGATCCGCTGGTGGATCAGGACTGGGTGGGCAAGATCAGGAACTGGCAGTATCGCCCCTATTCGGTGGACGGCCGCCCGGTGCCCTTCTGTCATCCGGCCCGCATCGTGGTGAAGTCGGCCAGCTGATCGCCGGGCCCGGGCCGGTCGCGCACAGGCGGCTAGCTTTCTTACCCGATCAAGATCTGGACGTTTGAGGCAAGTTTTTCACTTGCTGCGTTCGTAGCCGGGCTCCGCCCGGCGGAGACACACGTAGATTTCCAGGACGAGGGCTCCTGGTCTGGATCCGGGGAGAGGGCTCGGGGGAGGGGGCGCGCAGCGCCCTCTTCCCCGGCGGCGAAGCCGCGCTAGAAATGTAGCCCGCGCCGACGCATAGTTCCGCGCTGGGGATGTCCGCGTCAGCGCCAGAGATCGACCCGTTGCCGCCGCGTGAGGCGTGGGAAGAGCCGCCCGCCGGCGGGTGGAGCTCGCACCTGGGCGGGCTGGCTCTGGAGGTGCTGGCCTTCCTGGGCGGCGTGGCGGCGGCGCTGGGGGCCTGGCGGCTGGCGGTGATCGCCCGGCGCCTGGGGGCCGATCCGTCGTCGGCAGGCGCCCCGGCGCGCGCGCTGCTGATATTGTCGTGGCTGGCGGCCTGCGCGCTGGCGGTGTCGCTGGGGGTGTTCCTGTGGCGGCGGCTGGGGGGTCTGGCCTTCATGGGCGCGATGTTGACCGACCACGGGCGGGTAGCGCGGTTCGGCGGCCGCCCGCCGGTGTGGCTGGACCATCCGCCCGCAGGCGCGCTGCGGGTGGCCCACCTGTCCGACCTTCACGTCACCGAGGGCGATCGCGTCCGCATGGCCGAGCGCCCCGTGCCCGGCGGCAACCGGTCGCTGGCGCGCCTGCTGGCCACCCGCGAGCTGGACGACGCCGACCTGATCATCGTCACCGGCGACGTCACCGACCGCGGCACCTCCGCCTCGTGGCGGCGCTTCCTGGACCTCCTGGGGCAGGCCCACGTCAACGACCGCGTGGTGCTGGTCCCGGGCAACCACGACATCGCTTTCGTCGATCCCTGGCGCGGGGTGTTCGACCGGCACAGCGCCTGGCGGCGCAACGATCGCTTCGGGCTGGTGCAGCTGGCGAACCTGGTCAAGTTCTGCGAGGCCTTCGCCGCGACCGGCGGCGGGCGCCGCGGGTCGGTGCTGCGCAACGGGCAGCCGGTGCGCTACGCCGAGGCCTGGCTGGACGTCGAGCAGTCGGTGCGGCCGCTGGTGGCCACCCTGCCGCGGCTGGAGGTGCCGCGGCGGCGGCTGGGCAAGGGCTTCGGGGCCAGCCGGGAGGCGCTGCGGGCCTACCGGGCGCGCATCATCGGGGCGCGCGAGCGGCTGCTGTCGCTGTTCCCGGTGGCGGTGCCGCTGCCCGAGCGGCAGGGCGTGCTGTTCGTGCTGAACTCGTGCACGCCGGTCTGCCGGCACCCGTCCACCAACGGGCTGGGCTGGGTGGGCCGGGCGCAATACCGGCGCCTGGACCGGCTGGCCGGGTTCTTCCCGCAGCCGGTGAAGCTGGTGGCCCTGCACCACCACGTGGTGCGCCGGGTGGAGGAGCGCGCGCACGACCTGGTCACGCGCATCGTGGCCAAGTTCACCGTGCTGGGCGACGCCCGTCCGCTGGTGCGCTTCTGCCGCAAGCACCAGGTGCGGGCGGTGCTCAACGGCCACCGCCACCTGTCGTACCAGCTGCGCCTGGGCAACGGGACGGTCCTGATGGCGGCGCCCTCCTCCACCCTGGGCGACGAGCTGGCCCACGACCCGCGCCCGCAATTCGAGCGCTACGACCTGGCCCCCACCGTCGACCAGCCCACCGTCGGCATCTACCATCAAGTGGTCCGCATCCCCGCGGCGCGGTAGCTTCTCGCCCGTGCAGCTGTCGTTGCTGGACGGCGGGGAGACGCCGGGGATCGATGCGACCTTTGCCGGGGTGACCCGCCGCGAGCTGGCGCGGGGGGCTTGGGTGGAGTACGTGGCAGGGTGGGTGAGTGGGCAGCAGGGGCTGTTCGATCATCTGGAGCGCACGACCGCCTGGCGGCTGGAGAGCCGGGAGATGTACGAGCGCACGGTGGCGGTGCCGCGGTTGATCGCGGGGCTTCCGAACGACGGGCCCGGGCACCCGGCGCTGGAGGAGATGCGGGCGGCGCTGGGGCGCCGGTACGGGGCGGCGTTCGTGCGGACGGGGCTGGCGCTGTACCGGGACGGCAACGACAGCGTCGCCTGGCACGGGGACTACGTCGCCCGCGAGCTGCCCACCGATGCTCTGGTGGCGACGGTGTCGCTGGGGGCGCCCCGGCGCTTCCTGATGCGGCCGGCGGAGGGGGGCGGCGCCTCGGTCGCCTACACCCTGGGCTGGGGCGACCTCATCGTCATGGGCGGCAGCTGCCAGCGCACGTGGCGGCACTGCATCCCGAAGGTCCGCCACGCCGAGCCGCGGATGGCGGTGATGTTCCGCCCGGTCTGGGAGGTCCCCCCCGGCTTCCGCGGCCGCACCGGTTATTGATCAGCGGGGCGGCTTCACCTTGTCGGTGGTGAGGCGGACGATCCGGTCCACCGGGACGACGATGGTGCGGGTGGTCTGGCGGTCATAGAAGAAGGCCATCGACCCGCTGGCGCCCAGCAAGTACAGCGTCTCGGTCGCGCCGCCGGGCGCCCCCTCCAGCTGCACCTGCACGGGACGGCGGCGGCCGGACTTGATGGCGTCGGCCTCCCGGCCCGCCCTCCACATTATGAAGGCCAGCGCGTAGACCAGGACGAACACGACCCGCAAGACGCGGGTCAGCTGGCTGCGGCCCGCGCTGAGCGAATACCGGCGATAGGCCCGGTCGTAGGCGGGGATGCGGCGCCGCAACCAGCGGTCGAGCGCCCGCGCCAGGACCACCAGCGGGATCGGCGCCAGGCTCAGCAGGATGACGCTGGGCGAGCGGATGGCGGCCAGCAGGTAGTCGCTGGTCTGGGCGAACTCGAGGATCTGGATGCGAAAGTGCAGGAAGAACAGGAAGTCATACGCCAGCCCGATGATCGTGAGAGCCAGGTAGACAGCGGTCAGCACCAGGGTCGGGTGCTCGCGCAGAAGGCGCGACCAGACCGACGGCGGTGTCGTCGCAACGACCTCCGATACGGCTGCGGTTTGCCGGATCGGCGCGGGCGCGGCGGACGGCGGTGGCTGAACCGTTTCAGCAACGTCCATGGCCAAGTCGTATCATGTCGGGCACTATGCGGGAGGCAGTTCCCGGTACGGCGGCCGGCTACCTGCGCTCTTCAGTTCATCGCTTCCGACGCCGATAGGTCCGTCGAATGCCCAGGCCCCTCGTCCATCTCATTCGCGTCTGCGCGTCCGTCGCTGTCGCACTCGCGCTGGTCTGTCCCGGCGGCGCGCAGGCGGCGCCCAGGAAGAAGAAGCCCACGTCCGGCGCACCCGGCGGCGGCGGCCCCGGCGAGATGATCGGCGCCGGGCCCGAGAGGCTCGACTGCACCGCCCCCGACGAGGTCGAGGCGGGCAAGGAGGTGGTGATCGAGTGCCAGCG
Organism: Myxococcota bacterium; assembly: GCA_046734815.1. Lineage (GTDB taxonomy): Bacteria > Myxococcota_A > Polyangia > Fen-1088 > Fen-1088 > CAVYGB01. The sequence goes on from JBKPRZ010000063.1 coordinate 19,815, forward strand.
CGAGAAGTGGCTCGCCGACGCGCGCGTCGAGGCGTTCGTCCGCCTGCCCGGCAAGGACGCCTACACGGCACTGACCATCGAGGCCAGCGACCCCAAGGCCCCGCTGCGCGCGCGCGTCGCCGGCGCCGACGTGCACCCGCCGTTCCTCACCTATTACGTCCAGGCCACGGTCAGCGGCGCGGGCGTTGTCGCGGCCAGCGGCCGGGCCGACAGCCCCAACCTGGTGCAGGTCAAGCCGCCGCCTCCGCCGCCGCAGCCGTTCGGGGCGGTGGCCACGCCGGCGGCCGAGGCGCAGAGCTCGTTCTTGCCGCGCTGGATTGCCACCGACTGGTCGCCGCGCACGCCGGGGCATTTCTGGGTGGGCCTGGGGCTGGGCAGCGGGTACGGCTGGCAGTCCAAGTCGCGGCTGGAGTACCGCAGCGACCTGGAAGCGGATGCCGGCTTCGGCCCGGCCGGCCTGGTGCACCTGGCGCCGGAGGTGGGATACCAGCTCACCCCCGAGATCGCCGTGTCCCTGGTCGGGCGCAATCAGTTCATTTCCGGCGGCGGCGGTGAGCCGGCCCATCCCGGCCAGCCTGCGCACTGGGCGCACGCGGTGATGGCGCGCGGGTCGTACGCCGTCGATCTGGGCGCGGTGGGCGTGTACGGCGCCCTGCAGGCCGGCGGCGGCAGCGGCTTCCGCTTCCGCTTCAGCCCGGATCCGGTGGCGGGTCGTCCCCGACACGACACCACCCGCGGCGGACCGGTGGTCTTCGGGCCCGCGGCGGGGCTGCTGTACAAGCTGGCCGGAAACTTCGGTCTGGTCGCCGAGACCAGTATCCTGATCGGCGTGCCCGACTTCGGTGTGATGACCGACCTCACTCTCGGCATCCAGCTAAACCTGTAATCGTGGTGCGCTCCTGCTGGCCGGCGGTTCAGCCCCGCCGCCGCGGAGCCGATGTGTGGTGGAAAGGGTGGCCCCTATGCGTGACCTATTGCCGGGATCCGTGGTCCGGCTGTGTGCCTTCGTTTCGTGTCTGGTGGCGGTGGTCGGCTGCAACACGCGCGACGTCGCCTCGGTGATCCCCGGCGTCCACGACGCGGCGGCGACGCCCGATGTGGTCAAGCACGACGCGTTCATGCTGCCCGAAGTCCCGCCGCCGACCGACGGCGGCAGCACGACGCCCGACGGTTGCACCCCGATCGGCTGCTCGGGCGGCGGCCTGCAATATTGCGGCACCATCGGCGACGGCTGCGGCGGCACCCAGGAGTGCGGCGCCTGCGCCAACGGCGAGATGTGCGGCGGCGCCGGCACCGCCAACGTCTGCCCCAAGCCGCCGGGCAGCTGCACCAACATGGTCACCTGCACGCCCATGGGCGGCGGCCAGTATTGCGGCAAGATCGGAGACAACTGCGGCGGCACCCTGAACTGCGGCGACTGCCCGGTCGGTCAGGAGTGCGGCGGCGCCGGTGTGGCCGGGCTGTGCTCGACCCCGCCGCCCTCCTCCTGCCAGAAGGTCACCACCTGCTCGCCCTCGGGCGGCCGCTTCTGCGGGCGCATCGGCGACAACTGCGGCGGGGCGATGGAGTGCGGCGATTGCCCGGCCGGCCAGACCTGCGGCGGCGCCGGCATGGCCGGCCTGTGCGGAATCGAGATGGCCTCCTGTAGCAACAAGATCACCAGCTGCAGCGTCTCGGGCGGAACCTACTGCGGCAAGATCGGCGACAACTGCGGCGGCGTGCTGGAATGCCCGGCCTGCCCGGGCGGCCAGACCTGCACCAACAACGTCTGCATCCCCGACCCCGTCTCGTGCAGCAACAAGATCACCAGCTGCACCATCGGTGGCGGCTTCCAGTATTGCGGCAGCATCGGCGACAACTGCGGCGGCTCGCTGGCCTGCGGTGACTGCCCGGCCGGGCAGAGCTGCGGCGTCAACACCGCCGGGGTCTGCGCGCCCACGCCCGGCACCTGCACCGCCCTGACCTGCGACTACATGGGCGGCCGCTACTGCGGCACCATCGGCGACGGCTGCGGCAAGACCCTCGAGTGTGGCAGCAGCTGCCCCAACGGCGGCACCTGCACCAACAACGTCTGCACCGGCGGCACCGGCGGCGGCCCCACCAACCCGTGCACCGGCGGCGCCAAGACCACCGTCACGGGCACGGTCTACGACCCGGCCGGCAAGGTGCCCCTGTACGGCGCCATCGTCTACGTCAACAGCGAACCGGTGACCGCCTTCCCCGCCGGCGCCACCTGCGAGCGCTGCACCGACGCCCTGTCGGGCAAGCCGGTGGCCACGGCGCTGACCGACACCGCCGGCAAGTTCGTGCTGGAGAACGTCCCCGCGGGCTCGAACGTCCCGCTGGTGATCCAGGTGGGCAAGTGGCGGCGCCAGACCACCATCCCGACGGTGACCGCCTGCGTGGACAACCCCGTCGACGTGGCCCGCACCCGCCTGCCCCGCAACAAGTCCGAGGGCGACATCCCCCTGATCGCGCTGACCACCGGCGGCGCCGACCCGCTGGAGTGCCTGCTGCGCAAGATCGGGATCGACGACGCCGAGTTCACCCCCGCGGGCGGCACCGGCCGCGTGCACCTGTACAAGGGGTCGGGGGGCACCGCCACCTTCAACGCCGGCGGCACCGCCATCACCGACGCCTCGAACCTGTGGAACAGCGCCACCAACCTGAAAAAATACGACATGGTGCTGCTGGCCTGCGAGGGCGCCCAACACAACTTCGGCAACAAGCCGCGGGTGGCTGCGACGATGCAGGAGCCCGAGCACCTGGAGCCGACCCTGGTCGACTACACCGCGGTCGGCGGCCGGGTGTTCATGTCCCACTGGCACCACATGTGGCTGGAGTACGCGCTCAGCACCAGCGGCTGGAAAGACGTCGCCACCTGGGCCGCGCCGCTGCCCGACCACGCGCGCGACCTGGCTAGCCCCATCACCGCGAAGATCGACCAGAGCTTCCCCAAGGGAGCGGCGCTGGCGCAGTGGCTGCTGAACGTGAACGGCTCGACCGTGCTGGGGGACATCGAGATCCGGGCCGCCCAGCACACCGTCGACACGCACAACGCCAGCAAGACCCAGCGCTGGATCCACGCAGACGGCGTCAAGGACGACAAGGGCGCCACGGTCGCCCAGACGCTGCAGTACTTCAGCTTCAACACGCCCATCGCTGCCGCCGAGGCCGACCAGTGCGGCCGGGTGGTCAACAGCGACATCCACGTCTCGTCGGGCGACCGGGTGAACCAGGCCTTCCCCACCGGCTGCACCACCACCGACCTGTCGCCCCAGGAG
>JBKPRZ010000064.1:0-11693 GCA_046734815.1 Myxococcota bacterium
GCCCGCGCCTTCCAGCCCTGGCAACACGCCCCCGGCAACGCCCCCGCCCGGCGCGAACCCGACCACGCCCCCCACCCCACCGGGAGCCAACCCCGCCCCCACCGGGGCCGGGGTCACCATCGCCGGCGTGTTCGTGCCCAGGGAGAAGGCGATCGTCATCATCCACTGGGGTCACTCGAACATGTACGGGCACGGGCGCAACCCGCCCGAGATGCGCCCCTACTTCTTCGACACCGTCCCGGGCCTGTGGTCCTACAAGGGCAAGGGCCGCTTCGCACCGGCGCGGGAAAAGACCGCTCCGTCGATCGAGGGTGATCCCGGCAACGAGGCGGGGCCGGGCATGGCGATCCTGCGCGCGATGCAGGCGGCGGCGCCGCCCGACCAGGGCTACCAGTTCATCTCCATCGGGCGGGCCCAGGGCAGCGCCACCACCGACCAGTTCCTGAAAGGCGGACTTTATTACCCGACCTTCATGGACCTGGCGATGGAGCTCAAGGGCAAGGTCACGTTCGGCGGGATGTTCATCATGATGGGCATCACCGACCGCCACATGCCCCTGCGCGATCAGGGCGGATTCGCCGACCGGATGACCAAGATCATCGCCGACATCCGCGCCGACCTGGGCGAGCCGAACCTGCCCGTCCTGCACACCGACTACGAGGTCACCGCCACCGGCACCCTGGCGCTCGGCACCGACTTCGCCCGCCGCATCCGTCCGCTGATGCTGTCGTTGCCCGACCGGATCGGCAACCTGGCCATCGTCAACACCGACGCCATCACGCTGGAGGACGACCACCACTTCACCTTCGCCGGCCACAAGCTGTGGTCGGACCGCGCGGTGGACATCATGCGCATGCGCGGCTGGCTGCCCTGGTCCTCGAAGTGACCGCGGCGCCGCCGGACGTGTGATCCGGGACGAAACGCCTCCCGCGATCAGCCCACGGTGGACAGCGCTGTCGGGCCGCTGCTAGCGTGCGCGACGCAGCGATGCCGAGAACGTTGGCTTCCCGCGGGATCCTCGCGGTTCACCTGGGGGCGCTGGTCGCCGCCAGCGCGTGCATCGAGCCGCGCAACGACCCCGCAGCGGCGGTCGACGCCGCCATCCCCGACACCCGCCGCCCCGATCCCGCCGACGGTCCCGCCCCCGGCGACGGCCCCGAGCCCACCTCGGTGGGCACTCCGCTAGTCCTGGGCGCCGCCTGCGAGACCGGGGACCAGTGCGCCGGCGGCAACTGTGTCGACGGCCGCTGCTGCGCCCAGGCCTCCTGCGGGGTCTGCCAGCGCTGCGGGTCCAGCGGTCGCTGCGGCATGCTCGCCGACGAGGAGGACGACACCTGCCGCGCGCCCGCAAAGTGCAACGCCGCTGGGCTGTGCGTCCGTCCGTTCTTCGAGTTCGCCCTGCCCGCCGGCGTGCAGGCCGACAGCCTGACCGGCGGGCCCGACGGCAACATCTGGTTCGTGCAGACCCTGACCGCCCGGGTCGCCCGCATGACGCCTGCCGGGGTGGTGTCCGATGTGCCGGTGCTGGACCCGCTGACCGATCGCCCGCGCGAGATCATCTCCGGCCCGGACGGCAACCTCTGGATCACCCTGCCGACCACCAGCAAGGTGGCCCGCCTCAATCCCTCGGGCACCCTCACGCAGTTCGACCTGCGCGGCAGCAACCCCCACGCCATCGCGGTCGGGGCGGACGGCAACCTGTGGGTCACGCAGATGAACGCCTCCGGTCTCGGTCGCATCAGCCCGGCCGGCGTCTACACGCCGGTGATGATCAACGACTTCCGCGGCTTCTACCTGGACCTGGCCCTCGGCACCGACGCCAACCTCTGGGTGCTGAGCAGCACCGGCGTCTCCCGGGTCACCGCCGCGGGCCTGGAGATGCGCTTCGCCCTGCCCTTCACCGGCGGCGCGCCTCAGTCGATTGCCGCCGGCCCCGACAACGCCCTGTGGTTCACGGTGCCCAGCCGACGCTCGATCGGGCGCATCACCAACGCCGGCGTGGTGACCGAGCTGGTGCTGCCGGACAACGGCCAGCCCAGCGACATCGTCGCCGCCCCCGACGGCGTGTTGTGGTTCACCGATCCAGAGGGCAACACCATCTCGCGCCTCACCACCAACGGCACCGTCACCCGCTTCCCGGTCCCCACCCCCGCCAGCCGCCCCACCCGCCTGACCATCGGCCCCGACCGGGCCGTCTGGTTCGTCGAATCGATGGCCGGCAAAATTGGCCGCTTCAGGATGTGATGGCGCGCCTTCGGCGCCGAAAGTGAAAAGCCTGGGAGGGAGAGCGATTTCGGGTCGAAGACGGGCAGTTACGTCCGGACCAGGGCGAACCAGGCGTCCATGGGGCGGCCGTTGCGGTAGGCGCGGCCGATGGTCACGCGGTCGCTCACCCGACGGAGCACGTCCACGGTCAGGTAATAGATGAAGCGCGACAGGCGGGCGGAGTTGGGGATGATCGGCGGCCAGCCCGGCGCCGTCTCGGGCGGCAGACGGCGGTAGTCGATCACCAGCTGGCCGCGCTCGTCCTGGTGGGCCACGAAGTAGCCGGGGCCGGTGATGGCGCGCAGGTCCTGCTCGTTGTAGCCCCACAGCTGGCTGGGATCGTGCCGCGGCCGGCACATCCGTTTCTGGAAGCGGGTGAACACGCCCAGCGAGTTCTTGCCCTCGTGGATCACCTCGGTCATCGGCGGCACGTCCGCCGGCACCAGGTCGGTGAGCCGCAGGGGCGGGTTGTCGGCCGCCGCCTCGAACAGGGCGGCCAGCTGCTTGCGCCTCAGCGAGGCCACCGCCGCCACCCGCTGTTCACCCGCCAGCTGGTCGAAGGCCCCGGCCAGGGCGGCGGGCGACAGGCCGGGCTGCAGCACGGTGCGCACGTCCACGGTACCGGATCAATAACCCGCCCTCATTGAATAGTCTTCAATTATTCTTTCGCCCATGAGCTCGAGGACGGATCTCCGCGCCAAGGTCGTGTTCATCACCGGAGCCTCCGCCGGCATCGGCGAGGCCCTGGCCCGCCAGGCCGCCGCCCGTGGAGCCGCGGTGGTGCTGGCCGCCCGCCGGCTGGATCGGCTGGAGCGGATCGTCGCCGAGCTGGCCGCTGTCCCGGGCAGCGGCGGCGCGCTGGCGGTCGCCTGCGACGTCACCGCCGACGGGCAGCTGGAGGAAGCGGTGGCGCGCGCCCGCGAGCGCTTCGGGCGCCTGGACGTGGCGGTGGCCAACGCGGGATTCGCGGTTGCCGGAACCGTGATGAAGCTGTCGGTGGACGAGTACAGGCGGCAGATGGAGATCAACTTCTTCGGCGTCGTGCGCACGGTGCAGGCCACGGTGCCCGCGCTGATCGAGAGCGGCGGCGCCCTGGGCATCGTGGGCAGCGCCAACGGCTACGTATCGGTCCCCACCGCCTCCGCCTACTGCGCCAGCAAACACGCCGTGCGCTCGCTGGCGGTCTGCCTGCGCCACGAGCTGGCCGAGCGGGGCGTGTCGGTCACCCATCTGGCGCCCGGGTTCATCACCACCGAGCTACGCCAGGTGGACAACACCGGCCAGCATCACCCCGAGGCGACCGACCCGGTTCCGCGCTGGCTGCAGATGCCCGCCGACCGCGCCGCCGCCCAGATGCTCAACGCGATCCTCCGCCGCCGCGCCGAGCAGGCCATCACCTTCCACTCGAAGCTGGCGATCTTCCTCGAGCGCCACACACCCTGGCTGATTGCCGCCTCACTGCGCATGAGCCGCTCCCTCACCCGCCGCCTCGGCAGCAAACCACCGACCGCAGACCCCTCGCTCAGCGAAAATCCCCAGAGATGAGGCAAGATCGTCACTTTCCGCGTTCGTAGCCGGGCTTGCCCGGCGGAGAGACACCCCACTTGCAGGCACATGTCTCCTGGCCCTGTCCCCTCTGCTCCGGGGAGAGGGCTCGGGGGAGGGGGCGCGGTCTCCCGCGCCCTCTTCCCCGGCGCCCAAGGCGCTAAAACCGCTGTTCCAGGTTCAGGTTGAAGAGGCCGATCCACTGGGTGTAGCGGCCGCCGCCGTCGGGGCGGCGGGTGGGCGACATGGCCTCGGCCAGCTGACTCTTGCCGCGGTTGTCGCGCGGCAGGTACTGGATGTGCGTGTACGAGGTCGAGACCAGCAGCCCCCGGGTCAGCGGGAACCGCACGCCCAGTGAGGCGGTGCCGTTGTCGGCATCGGCCAGCGCCGGGTCCAGGGTGTCGTCGGGGGTGGCGCCGTTCTCGATCCCCAGGCCGGCGAACAGCTCCAGCCAGGGCCGCGCCCAGAAGCTGGCACCCGCGCGCGCCCCGAAGGTGTCGTTCCAGCGCCGCCGCAGGTTCTGCAGCACACCCATCCCCGTGCTGGCGTCGGCCCCGCTGCCGTCGACCAGACAGTCCGAGCCCTCCAGGGCCGCGCACTGGGTCTGCATCACGCTCCAGCGGGTCAGCTCGCCCGACAGCCGCAGCTCCAGCGCCGCCGACGGCCGCCAGCGGGCGCCAACCCGCACCACGTCGGGCAGCGCCTGGGTCAGCGTGACCGGCAGGGGCGCGTGGGTGGCCTGGTAATCCAGGGTCAAGGTGCCGCGCAGGCGCATGGGCCCCAGCCCCGGCTGCGACTGGTACGAGACGCCCAGCCACAGCCGTTCGGGAACCAGCTCGACCAGCGCGCCGGCGCCGAAGCTGGCCTGGGTGCCGCGCACGTCCAGGGTGGCCCGCCCCTCGCGGGCGACATCGGGCGCGCCGTCGCCGGTGACAGTCTTGGCCTGGCTGGTGAAGACCGACGAGCGGATGAGGTTGCCGCTGACCCCGACCGCCACCCGCCCGAACCGGTAGGCGAGCCCGAGGGTGCCATAGATGAAGGTCAGGCTGCCCTCGATGCCGTGCCAGCGCTGGACCCCGTCGGCGGCCAGCGGGAATTCGCCCGACGACTGGAAGCGCGGGTTGCGGCTCCAGCGGGCCCGCCCGCCGAAGGGCACGCTGAGCGACAGCCCCAGCGCGAAGTCTCCCAGCCGCGTTGTCGCGCCCAGCATCGGGCCGCCGAACAGGTTCGACAGGTCGGCCCGCCCCTCGTTGGCCCCCTCCGCGCCCGCCGGCTCCGCCGGATCGCTGCTGGATGCCTCGTGGATCCAGGTGGCCCGCCGCATGGCCACGGTCCCGTCGGCATACAGGGCGGTGCCCGACGAGAAGGCGATGCCGGCCGGATTGAAATACAGCGCGGTCGGGTTGGTGGTGGTGACGTGCCCGTGCTCGCCGCCGAAGCGAGCGGCCGCGAACCCGGACCCCGCGGCCGGCCGCGGAACCGCCGCGGCGACCATCGCGACCGAGAGAACCGTGACGACCCGGAGCGCGATCGCTCGCAATTGACTTCTGGTCAACAAGGAGGACTATACTCCGTTGCCCGGCGCTGCCAAGCAGGCCGAGGCGGACAGATTCCCCGGGAGACGGGCATGCACCGCGAGGTCGAAGCCGGATCCGGATCGGACAGCAAAGCCCGGGTGGTCCCCGCCCCGACGCCGCGGCCGCGGGCGCCGCGAAACGATCTCACCGGCCTCGCCGCGCCGTCCGAACCCGCGCGCGGCAGCCCGCTGCGGCTGTTCCGCTTCGAGCGGCGCTGGCTGTGCCGGGTCTTCGAATCGGTGTTGCCCGCGGGGGCGGACCCGGGCCTGCCGCTGGGCGCCCGCGACGTACCGATGGGTCGCTTCCTCGACGACCTGCTGGCCCGCGCCCCCCTGCTCACGGTGATCGGCCTGCGGGGCGCGCTGTGGCTGGTCATGCTGGCGCCGCTGGCGCTGCTGCGCCGGCCCCGGACGTTCCTGGGGCTGGACCCGGCCACCCGCGCCGCCCTGCTGGATCGCCTGCGGCACAGCGACCGCTACATGGTCCGCGAATCGGTGACCCTGCTGAAGATCATCGCCTGCCTCGGCTTCGGCGGGCTGGCCCCCGTGCAACAGCACCTGGGCATCCACCCCACCGACGACACCCCTCCCGACTGGGCGCGAGGGCCGCGGTGAGCGGCGCCCTGCTCCAGCTGGACGACGTGGCCGGCCGCCGCCGGGTGGAGGACAGCGCCGACGTGGTGATCATCGGCAGCGGCGCCGCCGGCGCCAGCGCCGCCCGCGTGCTGACCGCCGCCGGCGTCGACGTGGTGCTGCTGGAGGAGGGCCCGGCGGTGCCGACCAGCGAGCTGCGCGGGGACATGTATTCGGCCTTCAAGCGCATCTGGCGCGACATGGGCATGCAGATGGCGCGCGGGCGTGGCTTCCTGCCGATCCTCCAGGGCTCCTGCGTGGGCGGCACCACCGCCATCAACGGCGCCATCGTGCACCGCCTGCCCGGGTCCATCCACCGCGACTGGCTGGGCCAGCCGGGGGTGGACCAGCTGCTGGACGAGGCCGCGCTGGAACGGGTCTACGACCAGCTGGACCACGAGCTTTCCGTCGACACCGCGCCCGAGGAGGTGCTGGGCGAAAACTCCAAGCTCATGCGCGCCGCCACCCGCATCCTGGGCCTGTCGGGCAACAAGATCCGGCGCAACGTGCGCGGCTGCCGCGGCTCGGCCCGCTGCAACCAGGGCTGCCCGACCGCCCAGCGCCAGAGCATGAACGTCTCGTACGTCCCGCGCGCCATCGCCGCGGGGGCGCGCCTGTACGCCACCTGCCGCGCCCGCCGGCTGCTGGTGAAGAACGGCCGCGCCGCCGGCGTGACCGGCCGGTTCCGCGTCCGCGGGCGCACCGGTCCCGAGCTGCGCGTGCACGCCCGGCACGCGGTGGTGGTCGCCGCCAGCGCCATCCAGACGCCGCTGTTCCTGCAGGCCAACGGCATCGGCCGGCGCAGCGGTCTGGTGGGCCAGCGGCTTGCCGCCCATCCCGCCACTGCGGTGGTGGGCCGCTTCGATCGCCCGGTCCAGCTGTGGTTCGGCGCCACCCAGGGCTACGAGAGCCTGCACTTCTGGGACGAACGCATGAAGCTGGAGACCGTCTCGATGCCGCTGGAGCTGACCGCCGCGCGCCTGCCCGACCTGGGCGCCGATCTGATGCGCGGCCTGGCCGCCTACGGTCAGCTGGCCATCTGGGGCGTCGAGATCCGCGCCCGCGCCCAGGGCCGGGTCCGCCCCGGCCTGCTCGGCCGCCCGACCATCGACTACGACCTCACCGACGATGACGTGCGCACGTTCCATCTCGCCATCAAACGCCTGACCGAGCTGATGTTCGCCGCTGGCGCACGCGAGGTGTACCCGGGCGTGCACGGCCTGCCCGACCGCATCCACAGCGCCGACGAGATCCAGCGGATCGTCGACCTGCCGCCCGACCCGCGCCGGCTGCACGCCATCGCTGCGCATCTGTTCGGCACCGCCCGCCTGGGCAGCGATCCCGGCACCAGCGTGGTCGGCCCCGAGCTGCAGTCCCACGAGCTTCCGGGGCTGTACGTCTTCGATTCCTCGGTCTTCCCCGGCAACATCGGCGTCAACCCGCAGCACACGATCTGCGCCGTCTCCTGGCTCGCCGCGGAACGGCTGGCCGATCGGCTGGCCCGGTCGTGATGCCGGGTGGCCCGGCAGCGGTCGGGTGGGTAGGCTGAAGACAAGCATCGAAAGGAGGTCGTCATGGCTTTGATGAGCGCGCGCGGATGGGACGAGTGGATCGCGGAATACGCCCGCAGCCACCAGCACCCGGCCAACCGTTTCTGCCACACCATCGGCATCCCGATGATCGCGCTGTCGATCCTGGCGCTGGCGGCGGCGATCGTCTACCGGCCGATGCTCTGGGTGGCGCTGGCGCTGTTCGTGCTGGGCTGGATCTTCCAGTTCGTGGGCCACGCCTACGAACGCAAGCCGCCCGAGTTCCTCAAGGACTGGCGCTTTCTGTTCGTGGGGCTGCGCTGGTGGTTCAAGAAGCTGAAGGGGCTGGCCTGACATGTGGATGCTGACCGCCGCCCTGCTCGCGCTTGCAGCTGGCGACCCGCCGGCCGAGCCTTCTGCGGCGGAGGCGGGGCAGAAGGTCGAGCAGCTGTGGAAGCGCCGGGACGACCCGGAGGCCATGATCGAGGCGCGCCAGATCCTCGACCGGGCGCTGGCCCACGACCCCGAAGACTACGGCCTGCTGTGGCGGTCGGCGGCCTGGTACTTCTGGAAGAGTGACGACCCCGAGCTGCCCGCGGACGAGCGCACGAAGATGGGCAAGGAGGGCTGGGCGGTGGCCGAGAAGGCGGTGGCCCGCCGGCCCGAAGACGCTGCCGGGCATTTCTGGGCCGCCACCACCATGGGCAATTACTCGCTGGGTATCGGGGTCCTGCGGGCGATCACCCAGCGCATCGAGGGAAAATTCCGCGCCCAGATCAGCGCGGCCGAGAAGCTGGACCCCACCTACGGTCAGGGGGCCATCCCCAACGCCTGGGGCCGCTACTGGGCCAGCTTGCCGTGGCCCAAGCGCGACCGGGACAAGGCGGCGCAGTACTACCGCAAGGCCCTGGAGATCAATCCGCACAACCTGCGGACGCGCGTCTACCTGGCCGAGCTGGAGCTGTCGCAGGACCGGCCCGCCGAGGCCAAGAAGTGGCTGGACCAGGTGCTGCAGTCAGCGGTGGGCAAATACGACCCGCCCGAGGAGAAGCGGGCCAAGGTGATGGCCCGCCAGGCCCTCTTGCAGGTCAACCAGAAGCTCAGGTGATGTAAAAGCGCGCCCCGCTGGCGCGCCACGGCCGGGCGATGGGCGTAAAATCGCCCGCATGCCGACGACGGCCAGGACGATCCGATTCCAGCTCAACGGCGCCAGTCGGTCGGCCCCCGCGCAGCCCTCGCGCGTGCTGCTGTGGGTGCTGCGCGACGAGCTGGACCTGACCGGCGCCAAGTACGGGTGCGGTGAGGGGCAGTGTGGCGCCTGCACCGTGCTGATCGACGGGCGCGCCGCCCGCTCGTGCGTCACCAACCTCGACGACGTGGCCGGCAAGTCGATCACCACCATCGAGGGCCTGGCCCAGGGCGAGAAGCTGCACCCCCTGCAGACCGCCTTCATCGAGAGCGGAGCCATGCAGTGCGGGTACTGCGTGCCGGGCATGATCGTGTCCGCCCTGGCGCTGCTGAAGAAGAACCCCGACCCCAGCGAGGCGGAGATCCGCAGCGGCATGCGCGGCAACATCTGCCGCTGCGGCACCTACCCGCGCATCGTGCAGGCGGTGAAGAAGGCGGCGGCGGCCCTGCGCGCGGGAGGCGAAAAATGACCGGCGAATTCGACCGCGGCGGCGACGAGCCCGAGCGCTACGAGCTGGCTCGCCTGCTGCCGCCTCTGGATCGGCGGGCGTTCTTCCGCATGCTGGGCGGCGGGATGGTGGTGGTGACGACCTGCGCCCGCGCCGAGGCGCAGGAGGCGGGCGGCGGGCGGGGCGGCGGGCGCGGCCCGTCCACGCGCGAGCTGGGCGCCTGGCTGCACATCGGCGAGGACGGGACGATCACCGTGTTCACCGGCAAGGCGGAGGTGGGCCAGGACATCCGCACCTCGCTGACCCAGGCGGTGCGCGAGGAGCTGCCCGCCCGGCTCGAGTCGGTCCGCATGGTCATGGGCGACACCGCCCTGACCCCGTTCGACGCCGGCACCTTCGGAAGCCGCACCACCCCGAGCATGAACCCCCAGCTGCGGCGGGCGGCGGCCACCGCGCGCCAGCTGCTGGTCGCGCGCGCGGCCGCGCAGTGGAAGGTGCCCGCCGAGGCGGTGGTGGTGAGCGAGGGCAAGCTGTCCCATCCGCCGTCGCGGCGGTCGATCACCTACGGCGCGCTCACCCGCGGCCAGCGGCTGCTGGAGGTGGTGCCGGACGAAACGCCGCTGCGCCCGGCCGACCGCTGGACCGTGGCCGGGCGCTCGCAGGGGAAGGTGGACGCGCGCGCGGTGGTCACCGGTCAGCGCCGCTTCACTTCGGACCTGCGGCGGCCGCAGATGCTGATCGGCAAGGTGCTGCGCCCGCCGCGCTTCGGGATGGAGCTGGAGGGTGTGGACGCCGCGGCGGCCGGGGCGATCAGCGGCGTCAAGGTGGTGCAGGAGGGCGCCTTCGCCGGCGTGGTGGCGCCGGACCTGGCCCGGGCCGAGCAGGCGCTGTCGGCCCTGCGGCCGCGCTGGAAGGGCGGCCCCGCCCCGGGGGCGTCCACCAAGGGTCTCTATCAGTCGTTGCGCAAGACCGGCCAGCACGACGAGGGCAGCCGCGGCGATCAGGACCACGGCGACGTCGAGCAGGGGCTGGGCCACGGCGTTCATCGCCTGGCCGCCTCCTACGAGATCGCCTACATCGCCCACGCCCCGCTGGAGCCGCGGGCGGCGGTGGCCGAGTGGGCGCAGAGCAAGCTGACCGTGTGGACCGGCAGCCAGCGCCCGTTCGGGGTGCGCCGCGAGCTGGCCGAGGCGTTCCGCTTGCCCGAGACGGACGTGCGCGTGATCGTGCCCGACACTGGCTCCGGCTATGGCGGCAAGCACACCGGCGAGGCCGCTCTGGAGGCCGCCCGCCTGGCGCGGGCCGCCGGCCGCCCGGTCAAGCTGATCTGGACGCGCGAGGAGGAGTTCACCTGGGCCTACTTCCGGCCGGCGGGCGTCATCGACATCCGCGCCGCCATCGACGGCGAAGGGAAGCTGACCGCCTGGGAGGCCACCAACTACAACTCCGGCAACTCGGGCCTGCGCACGCCCTACCAGGTGCCCAACCAGCGCCACCGCTTCGTCAACTGCCAGGCGCCGCTGCGGCAGGGCTCGTACCGCGGCCTGGCCGCCACCGCCAATCACTTCGCCCGCGAGACCGCCATGGACGAGCTGGCCGCCATGGCCCGGCTGGATCCGCTGGCCCTGCGCGAGCGCAACCTGCCCGAGCCGCGCCTGCGGGCCGTGCTGCGCGCGGCGGCGGATCGCTTCGGCTGGACCGCCGGCGTGAACCTGGCCCCCGGCCGAGGGCGCGGGCTGGCCTGCGGCACCGAGAAGGGCGGCTTCGTCGCCACCTGCGTCGAGCTGTCGGCCAGCGCCGCGGGCGCGGTGAAGCTGGAACGGATCGTCACCGCCTTCGAGTGCGGCGCCGTGGTCGACCCCGACCTGCTGGTCAACCAGATCGAGGGCGCGGTCATCATGGGGCTGGGGGGCGCCCTGTTCGAGGCCATCGAGCTGGCCGACGGTCGGATCGAGAACGCCGCATTCTCGGACTACCGCGTGCCGCGCCTGACCGACGTGCCGACGATGGAGACGGTGCTGGTGGACCGGCGCGACCTGCCCTCGGCGGGCGCCGGCGAGACCCCCATCGTCGCGATCGCGCCGGCGATCGCGAACGCGCTGGCGGTGGCCACCCAGCGCCGCTACCGGTCGCTGCCCATCCAGACCGGGGCCACCCGGGGCTGAGCGCTCACGAGCCGGTCGCGTCCAGCGCCACCGGACCGCGCACGAAGTCCACCACCTCGGCGATGACCGCCGGGTCGCGCAGCGCCCGCCGGTGTCCCAGCCCGCGGGTCACGCGCAGCTGGGCACCCGGCCAGGCCTCGGCGATCGCCTGGCCGTGCGCGAAGGGGACCTCCCGGTCCTCGGGATCGTGCACCACCAGCAGCGGCGCGCGCATGCGCGGGGCCAGCCGGCGCAGGTCCAGGCGCTGAAAGTCGCCCCCCAGCGGCCGGGCCGCCCGCGCCAGCATCCCCTCGATGCGCGCCGCCGGCAGGCCCAGCGCCGCGCCGAACGCCCGCGCGAACAC
>JBKPRZ010000065.1:0-24041 GCA_046734815.1 Myxococcota bacterium
GGATGCGCCGGCCGGGCGCCGGGCCGGGCGGCTGGGCGGCCTCGGGCGGGCTGGCCTGGGCCAGCGGCAGCGCGGCGGCCGGCAGACGGACAACCAGCTCGCCGGGCGTCTCGTCCATGGTTCCTCCGTGCAGCTCCAGCAGGCGGCGGGCGAGCCTGAGATGCACGCTCGGCGCAGCCGGGCGGCCCAGGTCGTCGGTCTGCGGCTCACCGCCTGGCAGCGTGATCAGCACCTCGCCGGCCCCGGCGGTTGCCGATACGTTGATGGCGCTCGACGGGACGCCCTGGCTGGAAACGTCCTCCAGCAGCAGGACGAACATCTGGACCAGCCGGGCCCGGTCGCCCCACACCGCCAGCGGGCCCGGCGTCGGCTGCAGGATGAGGCGCTGCCCCTGCAGCCGCAGCCGCGCCTCGGCGCTGGCGACGGCGCTGGTCAGGACCGGCCCGAGATCCAGCGCCTCGAACCGCAAGGGCACGTTGCCCTGCCCCAGCTGCGACAGGTCCAGCAGGTCGTCGGCCACCCGGGTCAGCCGCTGCAGCTGGCGCTCGAGCAGGCCGACCGCCCAGCGGCAGTGCTCGTCCTGTCCCGCCACCTGCAGGATGACCTGGCCGGCATTCCGCAGCGCCGCCAGCGGCTCGCGCAGCTCCTGCGACAGCCCCTCGAGCAAACCGAGATCGTCGGGACTCATGCCACCCTGCGAAGGCAAGGCCCGACGGTACCCGAAGCCAGGCCGCCCGCGGTGTCGGTGACGCCCTGAAAGTTCGGCGTCGGTGCAATTGGACTTGCCTGCCAGCCGGGACGCGTCGGGACGAGCCGCCGCTCAGGGTGCCGGGGGCTGGGCGCCGCCGTCGGTGGCGGCGGCGTCCTCGACCGGGTTGCCGGTGGCGGCGTGCAGGACCTTCTGGGTCTGGCGCGCCTTCTCCAGCGCCTGGTCGATGCTGAAGCTGGCCGGCCGCTGTCGCGGCGGGAATTCCTCGAAGGTCTTGAGGAAGACGCTCACCAGCCCCTGCGCCGGTACCATCACGAACATCCGGTCGGCTGCCCACTTCGCGTAATACAGCGAGGCATCGACATCGCCGCGCTCGAAAGGATCGCTGCGCAGGTTGAACAGCTTCGGAAACCGCAGCGGCGTGAAAGGGTCCTGCCAGACCGACATCCCGTGCGAGCGCTGCTCCATGAAGCAGACCTTCCACTGCTGGAACCGGAGCGCCATCAGATCGCCGTCGTCGCTCCAGTACAGGAACGCCTGGCGCGGGTTCTGCTTGGCCTCGCCCCTGAGGAAGGGAAGCAGGTTGTAGCCGTCGATGCACACCTGGAAGCGCTTGTTGCCCGCCTGATGGCCGCGCTTCAGCTTCCCGACGATGTCCGGCTCGCCGGCCGCCGCCAGCAGGGTGGGCAACATGTCGGTGTGCGAGAACATCTCGTTGCTCACCGTGCCCGGCTCGATCATCCCGGGCCAGCGGATCACGCAGGGCACGCGCCAGCCGCCCTCCCAGTTGGTGTCCTTCTCGCCGCGGAACGGGGTGGAGCCACCGTCGGGCCAGCTGAGGACCTCGGCGCCGTTGTCGGTCGAATACATGACGATGGTGTCTTCGGTGATCCCCAGCTCGTCCAGCTTGTGCAGCAGCCGGCCGACGTGGCCATCGTGCTCGACCATCCCGTCCGGATACAGCCCCAGCCCGGTCACCCCCTGCGACTCCTTCTTCAAATGCGTGAAGACGTGCATGCGGGTCGAGTTCCACCAGACGAAGAACGGTTTGTTCTGATCGTGCGCGCGCTCGATGAAGTCCAGCGCGCCGGCCAGGAACTCCTCGTCGACGGTCTCCATGCGCTTGGTGGTCAGCGGCCCGGTGTCCTCGATCTTCTGCGTGCCGTCCGGGTTGGCCCAGCAGTGCAGCACGCCGCGCGGGCCGAACCGCTGGCGGAAGCGCGGGTCCTTCGGGTAATCGGGGTTCTCCGGCTCCTCAAGCTGGGACCCGCCCCCCGGCGCTCCCTGTCCGCGGATCCCGCAACCACCCGGCCGCCGAACCTCGGCGTCTGGCGGGCCGCGGTGGGCCGATCTCCCCGGTTCGCCCCCCGCGGCCCGCGTCGAAACGCATCGCCGGGACCCGCTCGCGCGAATGGCGGGCGCTGGAATGCGAGCAGCGACACTTTTCTATAATCGGCATCTCGCGTGCGAGAGATTGACGGGGACCATTGGGTCTAGCCAAAGACGGGCCGCGTGGTCCCGGGATGCCCAGCGAAGAAGGAGCGCGATGCCGAACCTGGGACGACCGCTGCGTGTGGGTTCCGTTCTGTCCGGAGCGACACTTGCCGTGTCCGTGCTCCTGCTGGGCTGCACCGGACAGATCGTCGGGACCTCGACGTCTCCGGGTAGTGGCCCCGGCGCCCCGTCGGCTCCGGGAGCGGGCGGCCGCCCGCCGGCGCCGGTCAACAGCGCGCCGGGGGTGTCCCAGCTTCGCCGGCTGACCGTGCTGGAGTACCGGAACACGCTGCGCGACCTGCTGGGGGTCTCGGAGGTGCCGGCGCTGGAGCTGGCCGAGGACCAGCAGGCCTCCACCTCCGGCTTCACCACCGGCGCGGCGATCACCACCGCCAGCGATGCCCGCAGGCTGCTGGAAGGATCCGAGCGGCTGGTCCAGGCGTCGATGCCCAACCTGGCCAGCCAGGTGCCCTGCCTGAAAGACGCCGCCGCGGCCGAGCCGTGTGCGCGCCAGTTCATCGTCCAGTTCGGCCGCCGGGCGTTCCGCCGGCCGCTGGTGGACGAGGAGATCACGCGCTGGATGGGGCTTTACCAGGCGCAGCGGGATCCGGCGGTGGGAGCCACGTTCCCGGAGGCAATCGTCGGCTTGACGGTGGCGCTGCTGCAGTCGCCGAACTTCCTCTATCGGCGCGAGCTGGCGCCGGGGGCGGCCATCAAGGAAGGCGGCTTCGTCCGCTTCAACCCGTACGAGATGGCCTCGCGGCTGTCGTACTCGTTCTGGGCGACGATGCCCGACGAGCGCCTGTTCACCCTGGCCGAGGCCGGCAAGCTCCAGACCACCCAGTCCATCCAGGACGAGGCCCGCCGGCTGATGGCGCATCCCAAGGCCCGCGAGATGTACGCGGATTTCGCCAACCAGTGGCTGGACCTGGCCCCGGTGGTCTCGTCCCAGAAGGCGACCGCGCTGAACTTCACGCCCGAGATCGGCCGGGCGATGCTGGCCGAGACGGCGTCGTTCCTGTCCGACGTCTTCACCGCGCCCGGCACCACCGCTCGTCTGGATCTGCTGTTCACGTCGAACAGGTCCCACGCCGACGAGACCCTGGCCAAGCTGTACGGGCTGCCGGGCATCACCGGCAGCTCGATGACGCCGGTGACCCTGGACCCCAAGCAGCGGTCGGGGTTGTTCACCCAGCTGGCCTTCCTGACCATGCACGGCGATTCGGAGGGGTCCTTCCCGACCCGCCGGGGCGCCGAGATCGTGCGGCGGGTCCTGTGCCACGAGATCGACATCCCCGTGAACGTGGTCGTGCCGGACGTCAAGCCGCCCAGCCCCGGCGTGACCACCCGCCAGCGCTTCGAGGAGCATTCGAAGAACCCCTGCGCCGGCTGCCACGCGCTGTTCGATCCGTTCGGGTTCGCCTTCGAGCACTACGACGGCATCGGCCGCTACCGCACCACGGACAACGAGCAGCCGGTCGACGCCGGCGGGACCGTGCACCTGGATTCCCGGACCGTGACCTTCAAGGACGCGGTCGAGCTGATGCCCGCGCTGGCGGCTTCCGAGGAAGTGCGTTCCTGCATGGCCACGCAGTGGATGCGCTACCTCATCCGTCGCGAGGAGACCAAGGGCGACATCCCGTCACTGGAGGAGGTGCAGAAGGTGTTCCGCGACTCGTCTTACGACCTGCGCGAGCTGCTGGTCGCGATCGTCAGCAGCGATGCATTCACGAGAAGGACCCCCGCCGCCGGGGAGGTGCTGCCATGAACGCCTGGGAGATGCGCCGCCGCGACGTACTGAAGGCGCTGGGGGTGGGCATGGGCTGCCTGCCCCTGCTGCAGTCGAATCGAGCGGCGGCCGCCGCTTCGGCGCCGCGCAGGCTGCTCCTGGTCTGCAGCACGGAAGGATACCGCCAGCAGTACTGGCGACCGATGGACGGGTCGCTGATGAACCAGACCTTGCCCGACTCGTCGAGCCCGCTGGAGCCGCACAAGGCGGATCTGATCTTCCTGCCCGGCCTGACCCACCCCAGCTTCACCGGCGGCGGGCACGGCTCGTTCCCCAATCACCTCGCCACCGCGAACAGCGGGGTGAAGGAGTACCGCGTGCCCTTCTCGGCGACCATCGATCAGGTGGTGGGCGCGGCGCTGGCCGGTCCCAACAACCTGCAGATGCCGGCGCTGAACCTGGGCATCCTGTCCGACAAGGGGATCATGGGCGAGGGGGCCAACTCCCGCTACTGCTTCGCCAAGGGCAAGGGCCAGATCGTCGTTCCCGAGCAGGACCCCTGGAAGACCTACGCCCGGATCTTCGCCGGGGCTGGTGCCCAGCCCACCACGCCCGATCCGGCGGTGTCGAAGCTGCTGTCGCAGAAGAAGAGCATCCTCGACTACGTGGGACGCGACCTGGACAGCTTCGCCGCACGGGTGGGCAAGGACGACGGCGAGATCGTGCGCGGGCACCTGAACGCGATCCGCGACCTGGAGAAGGACCTGCGAACGGTGCGGGCGGACGCCTCGCTGTGCGGCGGGACCGGCAGCATGGCCGTGGACGCCACCGCGCCGATCAACTACCCGGCGACCTTGAACGTCAGCTTCGACCTGATGGTGGCGGCGTTGAAGTGTGACGTGACCCGGGTGGCGGCTCTGCAGATGGTCGATGCCGGCGGCGCCAACCTGCCCTGGAACTTCCTGCCCGAGATCCCCGAGAAGGGTACCGGCTTTCACACGCGGCTGCGCAACTGGCACGACATCGGCCACAACCCGACGATGAACGGGACCGACCACAAGCGCATCTCCGACAAGTGGATCATGACCCAGCTGGCCGGGCTGCTCACCCGGATGAAGGCGATCCCCGAAGCGGGCGGGACCATGCTGTCCAACAGCGTGGTGATCCTGACCAACCACATGGAAGAGGGCCAGAACCACAACAGCCAGAAGCAGCCGTGGATCCTGGCGGGCCAGGGCGGCGGATACTTCCGCACCGGTCAATGCGCGATCAGCGCGGGCAAGCCGCTCAATGGCGTGCTGGCAGACGCCGCCAACGCGGTCGGCGTGCCGATGGAATCGTGGGGCGATCCGGGTTACGGCAAACCGTGGCCGGGGTTGCGGACCTGACCGGACCGCACGGCGATCGTCGCTGCGCTGGCGCTGCGATTCACCTGACGACGGCGGTCAGGGGATGGGGCTCTTGACGTTGAAGGTGTCGGTCGAGCCTTTTTGAAACAGGTGGATGTTCTTGAAGTGCGCCCGGCACATCGGGGCGTTGTCGCAGTGGTAGGTGCCGAACTTGAAGTACCAGAGGGCGTTGCGTTCCTTCTGGGTGGTCACCTTCAGGCAGTTGTTCAGCCAGATCCGACCGACGCCGGTGGGGATGTTGAACGCGACCTTGATGTTGACCCACTTGCCCAGGACGCCGGTGGCGACCGTGCCGGCGCGGTCCTTGATGGTGCCGCCGTTCACCTGTAGATAGGTGCCGATGTTGCCGCCGCGGGTGCCGGCGGACTTGAACTGATGCACGACGGTGCCGTCGCTGCCGGGCTCGACCATCACGTCGACGGACATGATGTGCTCACCGGTGCCCAGGTCCGAAAATCGGGTCTCCGTGCGCGGGTTGGTGTTGTTGTTGGGCTTGTGCGGCTGGTCGCCGGGGAAGATCCAGGCGGTGTAGATGCCGCCCTCGTATTTGAAGCGCTCGGCGGCGGGTAGATTGCGCGGTCGCTGGACCACGAAGGAGTCCTTGTATTCGGTATACCCGGCGGTCGGATCTTCGGGGCAGTCCATGGCGACGATGGGCGGCACCGGCTGCGCGGTGTAGGCCAGCGGGATCAGCGGCTGCTGGCCGACTCCGCCGAAGTCCATCGGCCCGCTCGGCGGCTCGACCGCCGGGCCGGTGCCCGGGCCGCCATCGCTCGCCGGCGCACCTCCGCCGCTCGCCGGCGCGCCTCCCCCGCCCGTGTCCGGGGGGCTGGCGTCCACCTCTACGCTCCCGCCGCTGCCACCGGTCCCCGTCGCCGGCGGGCGACTGCCCGGGCTGGGCTTGCTGGGCGTGGGCGGCGGGGTGGGCCCGGTGGCCACCGACGAGCACGCGACCAGCAGGCCGAGCGCGGTCAGTGCGAGGCGTATTCGTGTGCGACCGGGTCGTGCCATGCGACGGCTGGACATTGTGTGGAGCGGAGGATATCCCGTCGCCGAGGGTGCTGGTCAATACCGGGGAGGGGTGGAGCGCGCGTCGGGCGGCGCGGCGCTCACGGAAGGACCCGCACTGTCACCAGGCCGGGCCGCCCGGGCGCGCCGTTGCTACCCGAAGAGCCGCTGGAGCCGTCGCTGCCGGAGAGCCCGGCCGAGCCACCCGAGAGCGAGCTGGTGTTGCCGTCCGAGTCGGTGCAGGTCGCGCCGCTGCCGCCGGCACCGCCGCGTCCGCCCGAGCCGCCGCGCCCGCCCGAGCCGCCCTCTCCTCCGGCGCCGCCCTCGCTGACGATGGTGCTCCGGACCAGAGAGACCAGAGGGTCGCAGCTGGCGCCGGCGCAGGCCACCTGCACCAGGATGTCGCCGCCGTCGCCGCCGGGGCCGCCGTCACCGCCATCGCCTCCCCGCTGGCCGTCGCCGCCACTGCCGCCGTCCGACCCGGAAGACCCCGGGCAGCTGGCATCCGAGCCGGCGCTGCCGTCCGAGCCGGAACTGCCGTTGTTCCCGGACTGCCCGGAGGCACCGCTGGGCCCGCGGCTGACGATGCGGACGGCGCGCGCGTCTTCTCCCTCGACCACCAGATGCATGGTTCGCCCACCGTCGGTCACGGTGTAGAGCAGGCGCCCGCCGGCAACCCCCTCGACCCGCACCTGAAGGTCGGGCCCGCGGCCGGCGTCGCCGTCCGACAGCACAAGATCGGAAGGTCGCGCAAAGCGCAGCGGCGCCGCCAGCGTGATCAGCGGGCGGCCCGCCAGGGTGATGGGCAGCAACAGACGATACGAGGTGCGCGCCAGCGCCACCGCCTGCTCGCCGCTGATCCGGTCGGCGACGTGCAGGGCGCCGTCGCGGTCGAGGTATGCCACCCCCGTCTCGATGCCCAGGTCGGCGGGCGCCAGGCAGGGGGTGGGGTCGAGCGCCTCCGGAGGGCCACAGGTGGTCACCGGGCGCGAGATCCCGGCGAGCTCCACCTGCAGGGCCCCGCGCAGCGGCACCGCGGGCAGCAGCGGCAGGCCGGCGCGCTGGTCGGCGGACCGGAACATCGCCGCGCCCTCGGCGGGGATCTGATCGAGGGCCAGACCACCACCCAGGACGCTGCCGTCGATCCGGGCGCGCGGCGGCTGCTCGGGGAAGCTGGTGATGCGGTTGAAACCGTGGGCCATCACCGCCTGCTCGACCGCATCCGCGTCGGCGCGTACTTCGGGAAAGGGGGAGCGCTCGAGGCCCAGCTGGATCGCGTGGCGGCGGGCCTGGATGCGCAGGCGCAGGTCGGGCAGCCGGAGCGCGCAGCGGCGCAGCTGGTCCAGGTCGCCGGCCGCGCGCAGCTCGTCCAGCAACGCCCCGTCCACCACCCGCCCGCGCAGGTAGCCGCGCTCGAGATCGCGGGCGGCCAGCAAGCTGGTGGCGTAGCGCCGCGCGACCGGTCCGATCCCGTTGTCGGCGAGGGCGCGGCGCAGGTCGGCGTCCAGCCGGGCCCCGGCCGCCGCGTGCGGACCGACGCCGGCCGGCCGCTCGAGCAGCAGCTGGTGCACCACCGTCAGCCGCTCCTCGAACACCCGGGCGCGTTCGATCCGGTCGTCGTCGAGCAGCTGGGCGTAGGCCACCGCCGCCGCGTCGAGCAGGGCGGCCTTCGCGTCGGCGGGAGCGGTCGCCAGAAGGTGGTCCAGGCAGCCCCGCCACACCGCGGGCGCGATGCGACGGGCGATCAACCCCTCCATCAGAGTGTCCGCCACCGCGCCATCGACGGCGGCGACGTGCGGCCCGGGCGATTGCAGGTCGCACACCGACGGGCTGGCGCCACGCTGCCCGAGGTACACCGCCAGCGCCCGGGAGGACGGGTGCCGCGCCAGGTCCGAGGCGGTCATCGGCAGCACGAAGGCCGGCGCGCACGCACAGCCCAGCAACGAAACCACGAGCGCCGGTTTCATGGCACCACCTCCACGCCGACGCCCAGCTTACCGGGACGTCGAAGCGCCGAGCCCGCCGATTTCTCCGGCCGGCCGCGAACCTGGCTGCGACAGATCGAGCCGGCGCGGGACGCCGATGGCGGCCAGGAACTCGGAGTCGTGGCTGACCACCAGCAGGCCGCCCGGCCACGCCGCCAGCGCCGCCTCCAGGGCGGCCAGGCCCACGAAGTCCAGGTGCTGCGTCGGCTCGTCCAGCACCAGCAGCTCCGGCGGCACCTCCTGCCGCGTGAGGCAGATCAGAGCCGCCCGCACGCGCTCGCCGGGGCTCAGCGTGGCGAGCGGCCGATCGGCCAGCGCCAGCGGGAAGCGATGGGCGCGCAGGACCTGGACGACCAGCTCGGCGGACCCCGACCCGGGCGCCGACGCCACCAGCTCGATCAGGCTCTCGTCGCGGCGCCAGTTGGCCGCGTTCTGGGCGATGTGACCGACCCGCGACGGGTCACAGCGGGTGCGGCCCTCGGCCGGCACACGCAGTCCGAGCGCGACCTCCAGCAAGGTGGTCTTTCCCGATCCGTTCGGCCCGCACACCGCCAGGCGCTCGCGCCCCAGCTCCAGCGACAGCCCGCTGAACAGCGTTCGTTCGCCCGCGACGACGGTCACGCCTTCGCAGCTGATCGCCGGCGACCAGGGGCCGTCCGGCGACAGACGAGGCAGGACCAGCTCGAGGGGCAGATCGACCGGCAGCGCCCGCCGGCCGGCCCGGGCCAGCGCGCGGGCGGCGGCGATCCGCGCCTTCTGCAGGACCGCGCGCTTGCCCTGGCTCTCCTGCTTGTAGCTGCGCTTGTCGTTCAGCAGGGCGCGCGACGGGCAGCGCTTCAGCTCGCGGATGCGGCCGACGTTCTTCTTGCGCTGGCGCCGGCGCCGGAGGGCGGCGTCGTGCTCCTCCCGCTCGACCAGACGGTTCAGCTCGCCCCGGTAGCGGCGCTCGGTGTCCTCGCGTTCGCGCGCCAGCTGGGCCTGCAGGTCATCGAACGAGCCCTCGACGCCGCGGCAGCCCGATTCGGCCACCACGAAGAACTGGCTGAAGGCCCTCAGCAGCGAGCGATCGTGCGACACCACCAGCAAGCCCGCCGGCCAGCGGGCCAGGCGCTGCACCAGCCAGCCGATGCCGGCGGCGTCCAGGTCCGCGGTCGGCTCGTCCAGCAGCAGCAGGTCGGGATCCGCGTCGATCGCCGCCTGCAGCCGCTGCCGCCGCCGCTCGCCCGGACTGGCGGCGGCGACATCGCGGTCTTCGTCGACGAGGTGCTGCGGCACCAGCAGGCCGCGGCCCCGGCACAGGACCCGCCCCCGGGTCGGGACGCGCAGGCCCGCCAGCACCTCGAGCAAGGTCGACTTGCCGACGCCGTTGCGACCGACGATGGCGACGCGCTCGCGGCCCAGACGGAGCGACAGGTCGCGGACCAGCGTCCGCCCTCCGGGCGACTGGATGGTGAGGGCGTCGGCCTCCAGCAATGCGGCTCGGGTCATGGCGTCCTCCTGCGACAGGCGCGGGCCAGCTGCTCGACGACTTCGGGCGCGCCCTCGATCAGGAACTGGGTGCCCCGCTCGGTGGCGTGGGTCCGCAACACCCGGCAGTGGGCGTAGATCGGGCCCGACAGGTCGCCCCGCTCGTAGGGCACGAACAGCTCGCGGACGGTGTCGCGCGCCCGCGCCGCGGCCAGGATGGCGTCGCGCAGGGACTCCACGGCTTTGCCATCGTGGGCGCTGAGGGACAGGTGGTCACGACCGCCGGCCAGCCGGGCCAGGTCGGCGGCCGAGGGGGCTGGATCCAGCCGGTCGAGCTTGTTGAAGACGACCAGCCGGGGCAGCGCCGCGGCCCCCAGCCGGCCGAGCACCTTGTCGGTGAGGGCCAGGTGTTCCTCCAGCTCGGGATCCGACACGTCGACCACCAGCAGCAGCAGCGACGCTTCCGAGATCTCCGCCAGGGTCGATTCGAAGCTGGCGAACAGGCGGTCGGGCAGGCGGCGGATGAAGCCGACGGTGTCGGTGAGCAACACCTCGCCGCCGTGGCGGGTGAGGCAGCGGGTGGTGGTGTCCAGGGTCTCGAAGGGCCGATCCCGCGCCGACAGACCCGCGTCGCACAGCCCGTTCATCAGCGACGTCTTGCCGGCGTTGGTGTACCCGACCAGCGCCACCCGGAAGGCCCGCGTGCGCCTGCGCCGCCGCTCGCGGTCGGCCCGGGCGATCTGCTCCAGCCGCCGCCGCAGCTCGACCAGGCGATCGTCGAGGTTCCGCGCCAGCAGCTCGGAGGCGGTGTCGCCGGAGCCGCGGCTGCCCATCACCCCGCCCGCCTGCTGGTCCATGTCCAGGCCGATGCCGCGGATGCGCGGGCGCAGGTATTCGAGGTGCGCCAGCTGCACCTGCGTCCGCGCGCGCGGGGTGGTGGCGTGGCGCTCGAACACGTTCAGGATCACCGCCTCGCGGTCGGCGATCGGCAGCCCCGTCGCATCTTCCAGGTTGCGGGTCTGCGACGGGCTCAGCTCGGCGTCGACCACCAGCAGGTCGGCGCCGCGCGCGCGGGCCTGGCCGCCGATGCGCGCGGCGACCCCCGCGCGGATCAAGGTCCGGGGGTCGGGGCGATGGAGCTCGTGCACCTCACTGCCGACCACCCGGTCGCCCTGGGTCTGGACCAGGCTGGTGATCTCGGCCAGCTGGGCGGACGGATCCCCGCGGTCCCGCGCCCGGTGGACCGACAGCACGTAACAGGCGTTGCCGCCGGCGGCAGGGCCGCGCCGGGGCGCCTGGCGGCGGCTCGCGTCCGCCGCGATCGCCTCCCAGCGACCGTCGTCGGCCAGGGGCACTTCAGCGTGTTCTTCAACGGGCTTCGAATGGAACTTCATCATGTCCTCCGCGCGCGCAAGGCCGACCCGGGGCGCACCGGGCATCGGCGCGCACACGCCGGGCTGAGGCGTGGGGTTCGTGGTCAGAAAGTCGCGTGCTCCAGAGCGCAGCCGTGGGCTGGCTCGAGCGGACGGCGACTCAGACGAACCGCGTGGACATAATGAGTGACTATGGCATGCGCCCGCGCGCCTGTCACGACCAGACTGGTCAGGATCGGCGAACCCCTTCCGCGCGCAGGCACTTTCCGGCGGAGAGCCCGGGCATCGCCGGGCCCTCCCTGGGGTGGGCGGCGCCTACTTCGGCGGCGTGGCGAACGAGTAGGGGCGGCCGTCGACGAAGCGCCAGCGGTCTCCCTCCCGGCGGAAGAGGGAGGCGAGGTGGGCGGACAGCACGACGTTGCCGTCGGGGCCGAGGATGCTCTGCTCGCTGTCGGCGAAGGCGTGATCGGCGCCCACGGGCCGCACGCTGCTGACCCGGATGACCGTGGTCGTGCCCCGGAGCATGCCGGCGAAGAACTGTGTGTACATGGCGGAGATCGCCGCCCGGCCGTCGGCGCGCTGGCCGAACGGATTGATGATCGAGCCGTCGTCGGTGAAAAACTCGGCGACGGTGGCCCCGTCGTTCGTCTTCCACGCGGCGGCCAGACGGTCCATGGTCGACTGGATCTGATCGTGCTGTGCGGACATGTTCCCCTCCTGGTCGAGATCGAGTGTCACGCCCAGAAGGTAGCGAGCCGCCCCCCGGCCCGGCATCGGCAAGATTGCCTACGCGCCAGCACCGGACCGATTACCCCTTTTCCAGGGGACCGACCTCCTCGGCACCCGACGGAGCCGTGGCGACGACCCTCATCCTGCCGAGGTCGCCGGTCAACCTGCTCGGCAGGCCGCGGCGGCTACGCCCTAGAGCAGAGCGTTCTCGATCGCGAACAGGGCGGCGGCGCCGCGGGTGGTGACTTCCAGCTTGCCGAAGATGTTCTCGTTGTGGTGGTGGACGGTGCGGGGGGAGATGCCGAGGGTGGTCGCGATCTCCTTGTCCACGTGGCCGCGCGCCAGGAGGCGCAGCACCTCCAGCTCGCGCTCGGTCAGGCCGCGGGGAAGGGCGGCGCGCAGCTTCGTCTGGCCGGCGGCCTCGAGCACGGCGTTGACCGCGGCGCGATCGAGCCGGCCTGCGTTGGCCTCCTCCACGGCGATGGTGGCGGCGCGCTCGGGGGTGTGCGCGGGGCGGTGCGGCCGGGGCTCGCGCAGGGCCTGGACCAGGTCGGCGGCGGCCAGGATGCGGGCGGCGGTGCTGGGCGGGGCGGTGCCGCGCGGGTAGCCGCCCCCGTCCATGCGTTCGTGATCGGCGGCGGCCAGGCGCCCGATCGCCGCGAACGGCGCGGCTGCCGACAGCACACGTTCGGTGAACTGCGGGTGCGCGCGCACCTTGTCCCATTCGCCCAGGTCCAGCGGGCCGGGCTTGTCCCAGATGGCGTTCGAGACGCTTACCCGTCCCAGGTCGTGCAGCCACCCGGCCAGCTCCAGCTCCTCCACCTCGGCGGCGGGAAGCCCGCGCGCCTGGGCGGCGTCGCGGGCCAGCGCCGCCACCTTGCGCGAGTGACCGAGGGTGAAGGTCGATTTGATGTCGGCGAAGTCGGCCAGCACCTGGGCCACCGCGCGCGGATCGTCCAGGGTCCGCAGGGGGGCCGGCTCGGCATCCAGCAGCGCGGCCAGCGGGGTGGCGCTGCGGGCGGGCGCGAGGATGTCCCCGCGGTGGGCCGCGAACGTGCGCACGATGGCCGGATCGAACTGGCCGCCGGCCCGGTGGGCCAGAGCCTCCAGGGCCACCGCCTCGCCTCCCGGCAGCGGCAGGTACATCGCCACCCACTCGGCGACGGCCAGCACCGGTGACAGGGGTGACAGGACGTCCCCGCGCCGCCGCCGCGGCATCCCCTTGCCGTCGAAGCGTTCGTAGGCCTCGTCGAGGGCGCGCACCGCCGCCTCGGACAGGCCGAGCCGCCGCGCCAGCCGCGCAGACACCTCGCACCGGGCGGCGAAGATGCGCGGCACCACCGCCGGCGCCTGCACCATGAACCGGGTCACCGTCCGCGCCCGCCGCACCAGCGAGCGCCCCTTCCCGAACCGGCTGGCTCCCTTCAGCAGCTGGACCGGCGAGGCCGCGTCGACCGTGGTCAGCGACGCGCGCAGCTCCTGCTCGTCGCCCATCAGGCGGGTCTCCTCGTGGGCGGTGGCGCTGCAGCCGAGGTGGCGGACCAGCCCGGCGTACAGGAGATCCGACAGCGACGGGCCCGGCATCCCCAGCACCTGCCCCAGCCCCACGGCGATCAGCGCCGTCCGCTGCGCCGTCTCGGGCGGCAGGGCCGCCCCCGCATCCGCGGCGCCGGCGAGGGGACACAGCAGCTGGGCGAGGCGCACGCGCCCCGATGGTACCTGCGCCGGCGTCCCGGCGAAACACCCAGGTCAGGACCAGGACCGGACCAGCGCCTCGACCAGCGAACGCAGGCCGATCCCGCTCGCGCCCGAACGGACGCGCAGGGTGCAGAAGAAGTCGATGGCCAGCATCTGGACGAAGTGAATCGGGACCGCGAACCAGAAGGACCGGCAGCGCCAGACCACCGCGCCCAGCACCAGCCCCCCGACGATCGACAGGTACGCCTCGGCCATCGGTTTCTGGGCGTGGAGCGCCGCGAAGGGGAGCATCTGGATGAAGATCGCCCAGCGCCCGAAGGTGTGGGCGGTCCCGAACAGCACCAGACCGCGCCAGAGATACTCCCAGCCGACCCAGTAGAGGATCCACAGCAGCTCGTAGCCGGCGAAGACGCGCCAGTCCTGGGTCACCTGATAAAACGCCGGGTACTTCTGCTGGAAGGCGCTGCCGGCCGACAGGACCCAGGCACCGGCGGTCACGACCGGGAGGTAGAGCCCCAGCAGCGTGAGCCCCAGCCTCCAGTCGCCGGCACCGAGGCCCACGTCCGCTGGCCGCCGCCGGAAGACCAGCAGCAGGAGCGCGACCGGGATCAGGAAGCCGGTCAGCCCCTGCGTGGTGCAGGTATAGGCGTGGCCCCACAGCCCGGCGGGATCGATCGCCAGCGCGCGCGCCAAGGTCGCGGCGAAGAACGTCCGCGACCCGAACGTGTATTTCCACATCCCCAGCACCGCCGCGACAAAGAGGATGATCGCGGTCTGGCGATCGAGCTCGATCAGGCCCCGCCACAGGGCCTGCAGCTCGCGCCGGAGTCGCCGCGGGCGGCCTGCACCGTGGTCAGCTTCGCGTTCGTTGGCCATGGGACCGACGGGCAGTCTACCCGCGGACGGCGGTCCTCATCGATTGTCTGCAGCACCGCCGACGAGCTGGGCTGGACGGCTCACCGCCAGCGCACGGCCGGGTGGCGGCGCATGACCTGGAACTGGCCCGGCGAGAACCCCTGCACCCCCTGCTCGAGCGGGCGCGCGGTCATGATGTTGCGCTCGTCGGTGTCGGCCAGCTGGTCGGTGGTCCCGTCGTCCTCGACCGAGTGATACAGGCCCAGGTAGTGACCGAGCTCGTGGGCCAGCAGCTTGGCCAGCAGCGAGGGTGGCCAGTCGACGGGGTCGGCGGTCGGGCGGCAGCTGCGTCCCTTGAGGAAGATGCCGTGGGCCCGCCCGGGCGGCGGGAACCCGGAGGGGATGCCGGTCGTCAGGGCGTCCGGCTGCTGGCTGGTGTGCAGCACCGGGTCTTCCAGGCGCAGGCACCCGCTGAACACCACCGGGATCCAGCCGTCTTCGGGCGGCGCCGTGCAGACCGGCTCCTCCCGCAGCTCGCGATACACGCGATCGAGCACGCCGTGGTCACCGCGCGCCGGCGCCAGCGGGTGGACGCCGGCCACCAGGCGTGTGCGCGCCACCTGCACCTCCAGGCCGCCGGGCGCCAGCAGGGCGTTGACCAGCGCCAGCGCCCTGGGGACCACGGCGTCGCGCCGGCGTGGGTCCGCCAGCGCCGAGGCCGCGGTGAAGGCCAGGCCCAGGTCCAGCACGCCCCGGCGTTCCGCCGGCACGGGGGGCCGGAACAGAGCCTCGATCCGCAGGCGGGCGGGCGCGCCCGGCTCCACCGTGCCCATGGTGGCGCAATCGCGCGCCGCCGCCGCGATCCCCAGCTGCCCGGGCGGTGCCAGAGGCTCGTCGTTGCTGGGCAGGACGTAGAGGCCATAGCCCACGCCCACCGCCACCCGCTGCGGGCAACCGACGCAATAGGGGCCGAGGTCGCCGCCGACCGACGCGGTCACCCAGTCCAGACCGTCGGCCGTGTCGATGGGACCCAGCTGGACACAGGCGGGCGCGCCGGCTGGATCGGAGACGCGCAGGGTGATGGCCCCGGTCTGATCGGGAACGTCGACGGCGACGCGCGGGGTGCGACCGTCGGTGTCGAGGGCCGTCTCGCCGATCGGCACCCAGGCGGGAGCCTCCGCGGCGGCGGCTGGCTCCTCGCGCCAGCAGGTCGTCGTCGGCGCCGGTGGCGCGTCACAGGCGCCGGTGGCCACCACGGCCGCCCACGCGATCCAGCACCGTCTGCCCACGCCCGCTCGCGACATCTCCGACCGGCCCATTTTCTCACGAACGCCACCCTCCGATCACCCACGAAGCTGGACGATCGAGCACCGGGGTGAAATCCTGACGGCGTAGGTTCCGGGACCGATGGGCCACTTCGCGGTGATCTCCGGCCGGCTGCGAATCAGGCCCTCCGGGGTGGTCGCGGCGGGTGTGTTCGCGAGCTTCGTCGCGTATTACGGGCTGTGCTGCTTCCGGACGGCGTGGGTCGGCGACCTGCAGATCCACTGCGCGGCGGTGTCGCAGCTGTACCGCAACCTCCTGCACCCGGCGCACGAGGCGATGAACGTCCCGGGGACGCTGAGCACCGCCTACACGCCCTATCTGGTCCTGGTGGGCGCGCTCGGGCGGCTCTCGGGGGTGACACCGTACCGCGCGCTCCAGGTGGCGGGGCTGGTCAACCTGGTGCTGTACGTCTGGGCCATCCACCAGTTCGTCCGCCGCTTCTCGATGCACCGGCACGCGGGCCTGGCCTCGGCGGTCTTCCTGCTGGTGAGCCTGTACCTGCGCTGGCGACACTTCGGCTGGTCGTCGGAGACCAGCCTGCTGTCGATGCAGCTGGTGCAGGCCTACCCCAGCACCGCCGGGTGGGCGATGGCCCTGTTCGCGCTGGGCCTGGCCGAGGACCTGCGCCATGATCGCTCCGCGCTCCGGACCGCGGGGCTGGCGGCGCTGCTGGGCCTGCTGCTGCTCAGCCACGTGCTGACTGCCAGCTGGGTGATCGGCATGCTGGGGCTGCGCGGTCTGTACGTCCTGGCCCGCGACCGCGACGGGTGGTTCCTGCTGCGGCTGGGGATCGCGATCGCGGCGGCCCTGGCGCTGGCGGCCCTGTGGCCCTATTCGCCGTTCTTCGGCCAGAGCCGCCTGCTGGACATCCACGTGCAGGCCGAGTTCGGGCGGCGCCCGCTCGCCGACTTCGCCAACCTGTACCTGGTGGCGTTGCCCTGCGCGGCCTGGCTGCTGGGGTGGCGCCGGCGCCACCTGTTCGCGGTGCTGGCCTTCGCGGCCACCTTCGCGGCGCTGGCGATCTGCCGGGCGCTGGGGATCACCTTCGGGAACCGCTACTCGTTCTTCATGGCCTTCTGGGCGCAGCTCCTGGTGTCCGAGGCGGCGACGGCGGGGATCCTCGCGCTGCGGGCGCGCGGGAACGGTCCTGCGTCGCCATCGCGACGGGCTTGGCTACTGGACCGCCTCGCGCCGGTCCTGCTGCTGGCCGCGGCGGCGCTGGCGTGGCTGCCCTCGCCGATGTGGCGTCAGGACAGCCGCCGGGGGCCGGCGCGGCTGCTGTCGCCGCGGCAGCTGTGGCGGCTGCCCCCCAGCCACGACCAGTACTACCAGCGATGGGCCGGGCTGGCGCCGTACCTTCACCGCGGCGACGTGGTGTTGATGCCGGTCGATCGCGCGGCCTTCGACATCGCCTCGGTGACCGGGGCGCAGGTGATCGCCTCGCCCAACGCCCTGTGGGCGCCGGGATTCATGTCGCGCGCGAGCGACGTGGCGCTGTTCTTCTCGGAGCAGGCCTCAAGCGAGCTGCGGCTGCAGATCGCCAGCCGCCACTGCGCGACCAGGGTCTGGCTGGCCACGGGTGACGGCCGGGCGGCGGACCTCGAGGCGATGTTCGGCGCGGCGGTCCACCGCGACGGGACCGGCGTGCTGTTCGACCTGCAGCCGTACCTTCGCGACCGCTGCCCCTGACCGGGTTACAGTGCGCCCCGGTTCCGTGATGAGCGCCTCCCCCCGAAGGTCGAGCAAGGCCGCCGCGCTGCTGGCCGCGCTGGCCGCGGTGTTCGCGATCGCCGGCTGGACGGCGCGCGGGCGCCGCCGCGCCGAGGAGCAACGGATCGCCGAGGCGGCCGCGCGCCTGCGCGCCGACGGAGCGGGCGTGCTGCGCGAGGTGCTGGACGGGCTGACCGACGAGGTCCATCGGGCGGCCGGACTGGCCCCGCTGCGCGCGGCCCTGGTCGAGGGGCTGGATGTCACCCGCCTGCGCGCGCTGCTGGCCCGCGCGCCCTGGTGGACGCCGTTCCGGACGCGGATGGTGCTGGTGGTGACCGCCGACGGGCGGCTGCTGGACAGCGAGCCGCGTTCGCTGGAGCTGATGGACCCTTTCCTGGTCGAGAACGCCCGAGCCCGGCCGCCGGCGGCCGGCTGGGTGGGCGCCGGCGGCCCGTTCGCCGCCGCGGCGGCGCCGGTCGCCGACCCGGACCGGGGCCACCCGCCCACCCTCCTGATTCTGGGGCGGCCCTTCGATCTGCCGCTGGCGCAGGCGGTGGCGGCGCGCCTGTCGGCCACCGTCCTGCTGACCGACACCCACCGCAAGTTGACCTTCGCCGGAGACGAAGCCCGGCGGGACGCGCTTACGGCGTCGGTCGGGCGGGAGGGCCATCCCTGGCGGGCGGGCGGCGACTGGGTGGCGGTGGCGGTGCCGCTGGCGCCCGGCCGCTGGGTCTGGGCGCTGCGCGCGCAGCCGCCCCCGTCACCCCTGGCCACGGCCTGGCTGGCCCCCATCCTGCTGGCGCTGTCGGCGGTCAGTGCCGGGCTGGCGTTCCGGGCGTTCCGCCAGCGCTGACCGGCCTCACCTCCGCGGTTTCTCGGCGTACAGGTTGGCGCCGTGGACCTGCAGGTCGGCCGCGGCGGTGGCTCCGGCGGAGGTGCCGCCGAAGCAGTCGAAGCGTCCGGTCAGGCGCGCCCCCTGCAGGCCCGCCTCGAGCACCAGCTGACACAGCTCCTGCTCCTGGAGCGCGCCGCCGATGCACGCCGCCCACAGCTCGGGGTTCGCGCGCACCTCGGGCTTCAGCTCGCGCGCCACCACCACGTCCGCCAGGTACAGGCGGCCGCCCGGGCGCAACACGCGGGCGATCTCGCGCAGCACGCGCGGCTTGTCGGGCGACAGGTTGACCACGCCGTTGGAGATGACCACGTCGACCTTGCCATCGGCGACCGGCAGATCCTCGAACAGGCCGGCGCGGATCTCCACGACGCCGGCCAGCCCGGCCTCGGCCGCCGCGGCGCCGGCCTGCTGTCGCATGGCGGGCGTCATGTCGACACCCAGCGCCCGCCCGCCGGGGCCCACCCGGCGGGCGGCCAGCAGCAGATCCAGCCCCGCCCCGCAGGCGTGGTCGAGGACGGTCTCGCCGGCGTGCACCGGCCCGACCCGGAGCGGATTGCCCACCCCGGCGAACCGGTCGGTGCAGGAGGAAGGCATCGCCGCCAGCTCCGCCCGGTCGTAGCCCAGGCGTTCCACCGCGTAGGTCAGCCCGCGGTGGAAGTGGAACTCACCCGACGGCGAGCGGGCCAGACGGTCGTACATCTCCCGGACGCGCTCGCGCAGCTGGTCGACGTTGAACCCGACGGGGCAGGTGGCGGCCATGGTCTTCCTCCTTCCTGGCCTGTCAACCGGCGGCCAGCGGCGCCAGCGCGTGGGCGATCCGCTCGCCCTGCTCGGGGGTGACCAGGCGGCCCAGGATGGCGACAAAGCGCGGTTCCTGCGCGCCCGAGAGGATGTATTGCCAGCGATAGGCGCGCAGCACGCCCGCCCGCAGGCGCTCGGTCTGTTCCGCGTCGTATTGTCCGGCCGCGATGGTGAGGAAGTAGCCGACGTCGGCCTCGGCCTGCCCTTGCAGCAGCCCATCGACCGCGCCCACCAGGGCGATGAAGTCGTCCACCGCGCGGTCGCGCTGGGCCGGCGTCAGCCCACCGTCCACCCGCGTCCACTCCAGCTCGTCGATGATGGCGTGCTGCGACTCCTCCTTCCAGTGGAACAGGAACACGTCCTTGAACAGCGGCGACAGCTCGGGATTCGGCTCGATGCTCTCGCGGTAGTGGGTCAGGGTGAAGATCTCGATGTGGCAGGTCAGCGCCAGCACCGCCCAGGTCGATTTGCTCAGCACCGCCGAGGCCACGTCGTCGGGTCTGGCCGCCTGCCGGTAGCCGGCGGGCATGCCGGCGGCGATCATCTCCTCGATGCGGCGGAACATCTCCTGGTGCTTCAGCTCCTCGTCGGAGAAGCGCACCAGCGCCTCCAGCGCCTTCTGGTCGCCCAGCCAGTGGTCCCGGCTCAGCTCCAGCACCTTCGCGTTGATGAAGCGCTCGAC
Source organism: Myxococcota bacterium (assembly GCA_046734815.1). Classification (GTDB taxonomy): domain Bacteria; phylum Myxococcota_A; class Polyangia; order Fen-1088; family Fen-1088; genus CAVYGB01. The sequence continues at coordinate 19,871 of JBKPRZ010000065.1, forward strand.
CAGGCCGAAGATGTTCGCGTAGGTCCGGCCCTGGATCTGGCTGAGCAGCCGGCGGTCGTCAGCGGCCAGGAAAGGCAGCTCGGACAGGCGGCTCAGACCCTCGGGCAAGAAGGTGGTCTGGAAGTCGAACGACCGTCCGCGGAACACGTCCCGGTCGATCTCCCAGCGCACCCGCTTGGAGGCGGCGACCGGGGCGGCGTAGCGGCTGCCGTCGCGGCGGCCGTCCCGCGAGCGGGCATCGTTCTGTTGCTGCGATTCGGTTTGCGTCGTGTACATGACTCACTCCTGTGGTGAAGAACGCGGCCCCGATGGGGCCGTGATCCCCTCCATTCGCACGGGCCGTGCCACCCGGATCTCCAGCGCCGGCGCGGCCTGGCGCCCTCGGCAAGCTCGCGAGATCTCGCGGCTCGCGAGATCTCGTGCTGGGGCCGGTTCAGCCCTGGCGGCGCACGACGCCCAGCGCCTTCATGCGCGAGGTGAGCGTGGACGGCGCGACGCCCAGCAGGCGCGCGGCGCCGGATTCACCGGCCACCTGCCAGTCGGTCTTCTCCAGCGCGCGCACGATGTTCTCGCGCTCGATCCGGGTGATGTCCTCGACCGTGAGGATCTCCCCCTCGCCCCGGTGGGCCGCCCCCTCCCCGCCCGCCGCCGCGGCGGGCAGCGCCCGCTCGAGGTTCAGCTGGCCATCGCGCGCGGTGATCACCGCCCGCTCGATCACGTTCTGCAGCTCGCGCACGTTGCCCGGCCAGGGGTAGGCCTGCAGGCGCGCCGCCAGCGCGGGCGACAGCGGGTCGATGCGACGGCCCATGCGGGCGGCGAACTGGCGGGCGAAGGTCTCGCCCAGCAGCACCACGTCGTCGCCGCGCTCGCGCAGCGGCGGCACGGTGATGGGGAAGACGCTGAGCCGGTAATAGAGGTCTTCGCGGAACTTGCCCTGTCCGATGGAGGCGAACAGATCGCGGTTGGTCGCCGCCACCACCCGCACGTCGACCTTGCGGGTGCGCGAGCTGCCCACCGGCTCGAACTCACCCTCCTGCAGCACGCGCAGCAGCTTGCCCTGCAGCTCGATGGGCAGCTCGCCCACCTCGTCCAGGAAGATGGTGCCGCCGTCGGCCAGCGTGAAACGCCCGTCGCGCTTGCCGGTGGCGCCGGTGAAGGCCCCCCGCTCGTGTCCGAAGAACTCGCTCTCGATCAGCGAAGCCGGGATGGCGGCGCAGTTGACCTTCACCAGCGGCCGGTCCTTGCGCGGGCTGGCGGCGTGGATGGCACGCGCAAACAGCTCCTTGCCGGTCCCGGTCTCGCCCAGGATCAGCACGGTGGTGTCGGCGGGCGCCACCTGGCGCAGGTCGTGTAAGGCCTGGGCCAGCCGCTCGCTGCGGCCGACGATCTCGCCCGACCGGCCCAGCTCGCGCAGCTCGGCGCGCAGGTATTCGGTCTCGTCGGTGAGCGATCGGATGCGCCGTTCCGCCTCCATCCGCTCGTCGACGTTGCGCAGGATGAGGGTGAAGTGGTGGGCGCCGTTCGCCTCGAAGAACGACAGGGTCGCCTCGGCCGGGAAGGTCCTGTCCTCGGCGTTGCGGCCGGTCAGCCCGCCGCTGACCCAGCGGCTGCGCTCCGGCGCCGCCGAGGCGGCCAGCTCGCCGGCCAGGGCCTCCAGCCGGGCCACATCCTCGGGCTGGACCAGACGCGTGAGGGCGGCGCCGGCCGCGCAGTCTCGGGCAAGACCGAAGGTCCGCTCGGCGGCGGGGTTCAACCGCACCACCCGCAGCCGCTCGTCCAGCTGCACGATCGCGTCCATGGCGCTGTCGACCAGCCCGGTCAGCTGGGTCTCCCGCTCGCGCACCTCGCGCTCGGCGCGCAACCGCCGCAACTCCGCCGCCGCCCGGCCGGCGAAGATCTCCAGCAAGGTGAACTTCTCGGCCGACTCGGGCATCTCCTTCTGGTCGATCACCGCCAGGTGCCCCAGCACGGTGCCGTCGAGGTCGGTCAGCGGAACGCCCATGTAGCTCTCCACGCCCAGCGTGCGCAGCCTTCCGTTACCGGGGTAACGCTCGAAGACGCGATCCGGGTAGTGGACCAGCCGCCGCCCCTCGATCACCACCGCGCAGGGCGTGCCGTCGATCGGTTCGTCGAAATCCTTCACCCACCCCTGGCCCAGCCGGAACGCCAGCGCCCGCAGGCGGCGGCCCTGGGGCAGGTACTCCGTCACCCAGGCCCCGTGCGTGCCCAGGACCTGCGACAGGTTCTCGACCAGCGCGCGGAAGAAGCCCTCGCCGGTCTCGCTGGCCGTACCTTGCAGGATCGTGCGCAGGATGTCGCGCGCGTCGGGGCTGGGCGGGGCGGCGTTCCGGGCGGGTTCCAAGGCGGCCCATTTTGCCACCGGCGGCCTGTCCGCGGTTCACGGGATCTCGCGACGACGCGAATCCCCGCGACCGATCGCGCGCCCCGGCGCGCGGAAACACGCGGTCCCGACCGGGGAATCGGCTGGCACGCCCGGTGCGATCACCCGCGGAAGGCACGCACGCAGGAGGACCCGATGATCGTGTTGCGTCGTTCGATTCGCAGGCACCTCGAGCAGCAGGGCTTTGGCCCGACCGACGCCCGGCTGGGCGCCGCCCAGCTGTGGCTGCGGTTCACCCCGGCCGCCAGCACCGCCCTGCTGGCGGCGGCGACCATCTTCCAGTCGCCCGGCCTGTTCTGGGGCTTCGGCGCCCTCGCACTGGTGGGGTCGATGGGCGTGCACGCCTTCGACCTGATCTTCGATCACCTGGTCCGGCCACTGGTCGGTGCCGCCCGCCTGCCGCCCAACCCCCCGCCGCGACGGTTCTCCATGCTGCTGGGCGGGTTGATGGGCCTGCTGGCGGGCACGCTGGTGGCCGGTCCCTCGGTCGCGGTGGGCACCGGCCTGGGTGCCCTGCTCTGCCTGGCGGCGCTGGTCAGCCTGTCCACGCACTTCTGCCCGGGCGCGTGGATCTTCCGGCGGCTGGGGTTCGCGGCCGGGGCCGGCGCCTCTACTTCCTGTACAGGTGGATGTTCTTGTAGTGGCTGAAACAGCCGTCCTTGGAGGTCTTGCAGAAGTAGACCCCGTTCTTGAAGTAGAAGTTGCCGTCGCCGCGCGGACCCTTGTAGGTCGATTTGAGGCAGTTGTTGATGTAGATCTTCACCTCCTGGTTGGAGGTGTCGAGCGACGCCTTGAAGTTGAACCACTTGTCGATCAGGCCACCCGGCACGCTGCTGCCCTGGACCACGGTCAGGCTGCCGTTGTTGACCATGTCGCTGTTGCCCTGGATGCGCACGCCGATGGGGCCGCCGCCGTCGGCGGTGGTGTGAATCTGCATGATGGCCGAGCCGACGGCGTTGCGCTCGATCAACATGTCGGCGCTGTACATCCGCATGCCGGTCTTGAAGTTGCGGCCGGTGGCCGTGTCGGCGGTGCCGCCGTAGCGCGCTTCGGTGCGCGGGTTGCGCCCGTGGGCGTCGGGGCTGTGGGGGGCGTCGGGCGGGAACACCCAGAAGTTGTAGATGCCGCCGGTGATGCTGAACCGCGTGTTGATGGGGACGTTGTACGGCCGCTGGACGTTGAACGAGTCCTTGTATTCGGTCCAGCCCTCGGTGGGATCGCCGGGACATTGCATCTCGACGATGGGTCCCACGGCGGGACCGTAATAGATGGGGATCTCGCCCTCGTAGCTGGGCTGCGGGCCGCCGTCGGTGCCCATGGGGGTCGAGCTGCCGCCGGTGCCCGCATCCGTCGGCGCCGGGCTGGCGTCCGGCTTGCTGCCGCCCGCGTCGGCGGTGGCGCCGCCGACCGGCTCGGGCGGTCAGGGGACCGGCGGCGCGAAGGCGGGAGGGACCGGTGGCGCGATGACCGGCGGTGGCGGCAGCCCCGTGACCCGGGACGCGGCCGACTCGGAGACGGGCGGGAACGGCGGTCCCACCCTCGACGCCAGCGCCACTGCCGACGCGAGCACCACGTCTGGGCGCGATGCGGGCCCCACGACGATCGTCGACAGCAGCACCCCCATGAGCGTCGACGGTGCAGCGCCGCCCAGCTACATGGGCGAGATCCCGATCTACTACGGCCCGCCGGTTGGCCCCACCGTCAAGATGGACTGCCCGGACGACCCGACGCAGGGGTGGACCGAGTACCAGGACTCGTTCAACGTCCAGC
>JBKPRZ010000066.1:0-5313 GCA_046734815.1 Myxococcota bacterium
GGTTCAACCGGTCTGCCCGGACGGGTCTGCCCGCCCGTTCTGCGCCGGCCTCGCCCTCAGTTACCCCGCCGCGCCCGGAAAGTTCCCCACCCCCCAAAAAGAAACCGCCCGCCTCGACTCGGGGGGTCGAGGCGGGCGGCGCGTGTGTGAGAAGCGATCAGTTCGCCGGGTACGCGGTCCAGCCGGCGGTCCAGGGGCTGGGATCGTTCGGCTTGAACGCGCCCGGATAGCTGGCGGTCGTGTCACCGAAGTCAGGCGCCACGCCGGTCATCGTCGCGTTCTTGGGGGTGAACAGCGGGTTGGCCTGGTCCAGGCTGCTGAACTGCGGGTCCACGTCCTTCTTGTTGTTGCGGGCCGGGTCCTCGATCGCCATCTGGTCGTTGAACCCCATGTCGTCGTCCATGGCCGCGTCGTTGACGTAGGGCCCGTTGTTGAAGAAGTACGAGTACTCGACGCTCAGGTTGTTCGGCCAGTCCGAGGCGATGTTGGCGGTCTTGGCGGTGAAGTTGACCACGTCCTTGAAGCCCTGAACGATCACGTTCCGGATCTTGCCGCGGGTCCCCTCCTTGAAGTGCATGGCCCGGCTCAGCGGACCACCCTCGCTGATCATGGTCACGTTCGAGATCTTCGGGTTCGATACCGGGGTGGCCAGCTCGTTGGCCATGTTGTTGCTGCCCTCGAAGCCGTTGTTGGCGTCGGGGTGGTTGTACTGGTGCATGACCACGAACTGGGCGGTCCCGGTCCAGCCGAAGTCCCAGTCCAGCCCGTCGTCCTCACCGCCGGTGATCACGATGTGATCCACGCTGGCGGTGCCGCCGAAGAACTCGATGCCGTCGTCCTTGCCCCGGTGCAGCTGGACGTACGAGATCTTGGTGCCCGAGCCGCAGCCGGCCAGGGTCAGGCTGTTCAGCTCCTTGCCCTCCGTGAAGATGGCGCCCGCGAACTCGATGCGCGCGTAGGTGATCTCGCCGCAGCTGCTGGCGTCGTCGGTGCCGCCGAACAGGCCGCGCGCCTCCGAGGTGGGCAGACCCTCGAGGTTGCCCTCGCGGCAGTCGGCCACACCGCTGGCGCAGGGGCTGCCGCCGTTGATCTTGGCGCTGCCGATCAGGGCCACGCCGGCCCAGTCACCCGACACCCGCGACCCGTCGGGGTTGCTGGAGGTGAAGATGATGGGCTTGTCCTTGGTGCCGCGCGCGATCAGCTTGGCCCCGCGGGTGGTGATCAGCGCCGCCTTGTCGCTGGCGGCGGCGTCGCCCACCACCTTGGTGCCGGGGGCGATGGTCAACACCGCGTTGTTGGTGACGTAGATCTTCTGCTTGAGGACGTAGAGCGGCTTGTCCCAGGTGGTGTTGGCCGTGACGTCGGCCGACACTTCCACCATGTTGCTCGTGCCCGGGTTCATCGTCCCGGTCATCCCGCCCGGTGCGGTGGTCCCGTCGTTCTTGTCCTCGCAGCCGGCGCTCGCGCCCGCCACCAGCAGCGGCAACACCATCATCGCCGCCGTCGCCCTCGCCATCTTGCAGCTTCCTCGCCTTACGTTTGTCATAGGTTCACTCTCCTGTTTTTCGAAAATGCCTGCCGCGCGCTCAATACGAGACGGCCACTCCCACCGAGGCCGAGAGTCCGGGCTCTCTCCGTCGCACCAGGTACGGTCCCTGGCGCAGCTCCTCGGGCTGGAGGAGGATGTTTTTCACTTTCAGCTTCAGCTTCACCCGCGACCAGACCTGCGCGCTGGCAACCAGGTCCAGCGAGTGGAACGGCCGCTCCTCGGTATCGGGAAAGAACTGGTTTCCCGCCGGGGTATTGATGGTGGTGCCCACGTCGGTGATGCGGGCACCCACCACGTTGTAGACCAACGCCGCTGTTACGTTTGTGGTCTCCTGGTGAAAACGAAGTGACACATTGAAAACGTACGGTGACTGTCCAAACAGCGGCCGCGTGGCGCGCACCGCCGCCGACAGCTTGGTGGGCAGCTCGACCTGCGAGTGAATCAGCGCCAGGTTCGAGTCGAAGTTGAACCAGTGCAGCCGCCGATGCAGCCGCGCCAGGGACAGGCGCAGCTCGACCTCGCCGCCCACGTTCCAGGCCGAGTTGGCATTGATGAACTGCGATCCGCCGCTGTCCGGGTCGCGGATCTGCAGCTCGATCGGGTGCCGGAAATGCTTGTAGAACGCCGAGGCCGCCACCACCTCCCCCTCGCCGAAGAACCACTCGTAGCGCAGGTCCGCGTTGTGGATGAGGGTGCGTTGCAGCTCGGGATTGCCCTCGATGTTGCGCTCGCGGACGAAGTCGTAAAACTGGAACGGCGCCAGCTCGCGGATCTGCGGGCGCGAGACCGTCATGCCGTAGGCCGCGCGCATCAGGGTCTTCTCGGTGATCTGGTACTTGAGGCTCGCCCCCGGCAGATAATCGATGTCGGTCCGGTCAGTCCGGATCACCTTGGTGGACGAGGTGCCGACGAAGGGACTGTGCGAGGTGACGTTCTGATCCAGGATCTCGGTGCGCAGCCCGCCGGCGAACGACAGCGGACCCAGAAGCGGCGTCTCCAGCAGGAAGTAGCCGGCGAACAGCCCCTGGGTCGACTGATAGCTGTCCGAGTCCTTGGTGTCCTCGATGATCCGGGTCAAGGTGCCGATGCCGGTGGGGCTGAACAGCTGCTCGACCGGCTGCTGGAACTTCGCGGTCTCGGCGGTGGTGCCGCGCGGGTGGCGCAGCATCCGGAAGCGCCGGTTCTCGAACGAACGATCCGACAGCTGGGCCCAGCCGCCGGCTGTGCCCCAGGCCTGCGACCACAGAGGAAAACGCAGGCTGGCGGTCGCGCCCAGGTCGTCCTGGCGCAGGTTGCTGAAGAAGCGCTCGCCCGAGCCGGACTTCTCCAGCCAGCCGATGCCGTCGCCCAGGGTGCCCTCGGCCACCGTCCGGCGGTCGGGCTCGTCGCGCAGCCCGTAGGCGTAGAACGCCGCCCAGCGCAGGCGCAGCCGGGTGCCGCCCAGGTTGCGGTGCTCGCCCAGCAGCTGGTTGAACCACAGCGCCCGGGCCAGGAAATCCAGCTGCCACTTCGAGTATTGCGGGTCGGGGATGTCCTGGTTCAGGCCGTTGACCACCGTGGTCTCGTCCGAGACGTTGCGGTTGAACAGGGTCAGCGCGGTCAGCGCGTGGTTCAGGCCGACGTCGAGGCTGGCGGTGCCCAGCGCGGTCAGCTGCACCTCGTCCGACCCGGTCTCGACCGTGTAGTTGTTGCGGGCGATCAACGTGCCGTCGGCGGGGTTGAAGGTCGGGTTGGGGCGGGCCACGCCGCGGCGGCGGATGCTGCCGTAGTCGTAGCTGGCGGTGGCCAGGTAGCCCAGGCGCTTGCCGCCGCTCAGCTTGCGCGAGTCGCCCATCGTCGCCCCCAGCTCCAGGTTGGGGACGCTGGGCTTGCGGTTGTATTGCCAGCTGTCGCGGAAGGCCTCGGCCGGCGCCTCCAGGTCGTCGATGCTCTTGAAGCGGCCGTTGACGTTGGCCGACAGCGGTTCGTTGGGCGGCACCGCCGCCGGCAGCGCCCGCTGTCCGTCGTCGAAACCCAGCAGGTCGTAGCGGCCGCCGTCGTAGTCCACCCGCCGCCGGAAGGTCGATTCCGAGTTGAAGCCGGTGGAGGCGTCGAGCTCGAAGGTGAACTTGCGCGGGAAGTTGACGCTGCGGATCTCCATCACGCCGCCGGCGAAGTCGGCGGGCATGTCGGGCGAGAAGGTCTTCGACAGGTTCAGGCTGTCGATCACGCCGGTGGGGAACAGGTCCAGGTCGACGCCGGGCGAGTCCGGATCGGTGCTGGGCACCGGGATGCCGTTGAGCAGGACCCGGTTGTAGCGGCCGCCCAGCCCGCGGATGACCAGCTGGCTCGACTCGATGCTGACCCCCACCACCCGGCGGGCGGCGGCGCCGGCGTCGCTGGCCCCCACCTGCGACATCTGCTTGGCCCCGAAGCCCTCGCCGATGCCGCTGGCGGCCTGGCGCAGCTGGTCCTGGGCGGCGGCGGTGGTGGTGTCGGCGCGGTAGGGGATCTCCAGCTCCATCACCGCCACGTCTCGCTGCTCGTCGATCCGCTGCAGCAGCAGGTTGACCGCCAGGATCTTGCCCCGCTCGACCGGCAGGCCTTCGATGCGCGCCCCGAAGTACAGGTCGTAATACGAACGGATGGTGTATTGCCCGGGCGGCAGCTGGAGGCGGAAGACGCCCTGCTCGTCGGTGTACACCGTGCGCAGGCGGCCGTGGGGCGCGGGCCCCTGCACCAGCACGGGAGCCTGGGCCAGCCCGCGGTTGCTGCGCCGGTCGAGGATGCGGCCGGCGATGCCGGTGTCGCGATCGGCGCCCGGCTCCAGGTCCTGGGCGGCGGCGGTCCGGCCCGCGGCCGTCAGGGCCAGGGCCAGCAAGAGGGCGGACAGAGCCCGTCCCGGCGAACAGATGGCGTTCGACATCGTAGGTTGGTCTATTCGAGCTTCTCGGTCAGCACGGCCACGTGGGCGGCGCCTCCGCCCCGGGCCATGTCCAGCACCTGCACGGCGCGTTCGAAGGGGACGCCGTCCTCGGCGTCGAAGTAGATGCGCCGCTCGCCGCGCGCCACCAGCATGCGCTTGAGGCGGTTGGGGAAATCCTGATCCGGATAGACGTCGCGGTTGATCTGGATCTGTCCCTGGCGGTTGACCATCACCACCAGCGGCTCGTCGCCCGGCGCGGCGGGCGGCGGCTCGACCTGATCGGGCTTTTCCTTCTCGGGGATGTTGACCCAGAAGTGCTCGTTGAGCACCGCGGTCAGCACCATGAAGATGATGAGCAGCACCAGCACCACGTCGACCAGCGGGGTGACGTTCATCTCCGGAGTGGCGCGCCCCTTGCCGCCCTTGCCGCCCGCGGCGGTCACCACCATGGCCATGTCAGCGCTGTCCTTCCGCCTTGCGCTGGTTGACCCGCAAGGACACGCCGGGGAAGCCCACCTCCTGCACCGATCGGTACAGCGCCCGCACCTTGCCGTAGGGCACGCCGGTGTCGCCGCGCAGGACCAGGCGCCGGTTGGGCTCGCGCCGGCTGGCCAGCCGCAGCCGGCCCTCCACCGCTGGCCAGGGGATGTTGTCCTCGTCCAGGTACACCTTGCCGTCGCGGGTGAGCGACAGCATGAACGGCTTGGCCTTCTCCTCGACCTTGTCGTCGACGTTGTAGATGCCCGGCACCACGATGTTCAGCCCCTGCTCCATGGCCGGGATGACCACCATGAAGATGATGAGCAGCACCAGCACCACGTCGACCAGCGGGGTGACGTTCATGATCGGCCGCGGCCGG
>JBKPRZ010000067.1:0-6924 GCA_046734815.1 Myxococcota bacterium
GGGGGCAGCGGCGGTGCGCGCTCCGACGCCCGCGCCGCCAGCACGCCCGATCGGCCGGCGCCCGCGGACGCTCCTCCGGCGGCGGGCGGCGGTCTGTGCACCGGCGGCGATTGCCGGGGGGCGGTCTCCGCGTTCGACGGCTTCCTCGACGACGAGTCTTGCCAGGGGCCGCGGATGGGCTCGGACTGCATCGGCCAGTGGTGCGCCGCTGGCATGAACACCCAGACCAAGGAGTTCAAGCTGACCGGCCCGGCCTCCGACCCGAACAAGACCTTCGCCGTCACCTTCCGCGTGCGCGGGGTGGCCGAATGCAAGAGCTACTCGGGTGGCATGCGCCGGGTGGTCGCCCACGCGGCCAAGGACGCCCTGCACGACCAGTGGTACGTGGGCGGCACCCCTGTCGGCATCAACTCCGGCAACCCCTGGAACTCGCAGGAGCTGCACGTCACGCCGCCCGTGATGGGCGAGGCCAACGACTACTACATGAACTCGTGCGGCCAGGGCCAGGGCGAAAGCCACTTCACCTACAAGCTCGACTACATGTCGACAATCAAGGTCCACGGCGGCGGCAGCATCACCTACCGGAAGATCGACAACAACTGCCGCATGATCGCCAACTGCGGGGTCGAGGAATCGGGCACCGGTAGCTGCGCCCAGTCCCACACGGTCGAGATCACCGGTTCGGTCCCGCCCCCGCCGGCCGGGTTCAGCCAGCCGCTGACCAATGCCCAGGGCGCGCGCGGCCAGTTCCTGTTCGTCGACGTCGTCGACGTCAAGCCGCTGTAGCCGATGGCAAACCACGGCGCTCGCACGAGGATCCTGGCCGCCGCGGGCCTGGCGATGGCCATCGGGCTGCACGCCAGCCCCGGGGCGGCGGATGTCACCCTGTCCCGCCCGGCCTCCCCGGGCGGCTGGGAGCTGTTCACCGACGGCCGCATCAACAGCTTCTTCAGTTACGCCAACGGCGACGGCTACCCGCTGGACCGGGAGGGCCGCCTCATCCGCGGCGGCGGCGCTCCCGGAAACGCCCGGCGCGAGCCGCTGCCCGGCAGCACCACCGGCGAGCTGACCCAGGGGACCATGCAGTCGATGCGCGTGCGCAGCGGCTTTCTGGGCAACATCTTCGGGCTGGGCATGCGCCGTCAGCTCACCGAGCACACGCGGGTGGTCGGGTATCTATCGATCTGGGCGCAGATCGAGAGCGAGGACCGCCGCAAGTACCTGCCGGTGACGGCCGACGTGCGCGAGGGCTTCGCCCGCCTGGAGGGCCCCTGGGGCAGCTTCCTCGCGGGCCGCAGCCTGGCCCTGTTCTCGCGCGGGGCCACCGAGATCGATTACCTGTATGGCCACGGCCTGGGGCTCGGCTTTCCCGGGGCCATCGACTTCAAGGGGCCGGCCGCGGGCCACATCGGCTTCGGCGTGCTGGGCAACGGCTTCGCCGCCGGCTTCGTGTACACGACGCCGATGCTGTACGGGCTGCAGCTGACCGCGGGGATGTTCGACCCCAGCTCGCTGGTGGGCTCGAAGCTGGAACGCACCGGCATGGCCCGCCCCGAGGCCGAGCTGACCTGGCATCTGCCGCTGGGCCCGCGGGGTCTGCTGGTGCTGTTCGTCAACGGGGCCTGGCAGAAGCTGTACGAGCGCAACGGGACGTTCGAGACCACCGCCTACGGCGCCGGCTATGGCGGTCGCATCGAGCTGGGGCCCTTCCACCTGGGCGTGGCCGGCCACCGCGGCGTCGGTCTGGGCCTCAACTACGCGCTCGAGCCCTCGGCCGCGACCTACACCGACACCTCCGAGCTGCGCAGCTCGGACGCCTATTACGCCCAGCTGCAGATCGCGCTGGGCAAGGTCGACGTGAGCGCCGGGTATGGCGCCACCCGCATCCACACGTTGCCCGTCGACTGGCTGCCCGAGCCGGAGACCGGGCAGCCCAAATACAGCATCATCCGCCAGCAGGTCGGCACCTCGGGAGTCGTCGTCTATCACGCCACCGACTACCTGCACTTCTCCGCCGACTACTTCCGGGCCTACTTCGACTGGTGGCTGCGCGAAAAGCAGGTCGTCCACTTCGTCAACGTGGGCACCACCGTCACCTGGTGATCGCCGCCCCGGCACGGAGACCGGCGGTCCGGTAATATCGCCGCATCGTGACCGCCGCCCCTCTCCGCGGCCGACCTCGGGTCTGGCCGGTCTTCGTCACCTTCATCATCGCCGGCGTGCTGATGCTCGCGGGGTCGGTGGCGGTTCTCCTGGCCCTGCGCCAGCGGCACCTCTCCGACCTTTCGCGCTTGCTGGCCCCCACCCTGATTGGCCAGCTGATGCTCGCCGCCACCGCCCTGGTGGCCGGCCGCCCGTTCGAGGCATCGCGGTTTCGCCTGTGCCGGGGCCGGACCTCAGCGCGTCTGGTGATCGCGGCGGTGGTGGGGACGCTGGCCCTGGGGCAAGCGCTCGACTGCGCCCTGGGGCTGTCCGGGCTGCAGGACTACGGCGCGCTGGCGGATCTGCGGCGGGTCATTGGCGGCATCGGGGGCGAGTCGCTGGTCCGCACGCTGCTGGTCATCGCCCTGGTGGCGGGCATCGCCGAGGAACTGTTCTTCCGGGGCTACATCCAGACCCGGCTGTCCCAGCGTTTCCGTCCCTCCACGGCCGTGCTGATCACCAGCGCCCTGTTCGGGCTCCTGCACCTCGATCTGGTCCACTCACCGCTGGCTTTCGTGCTGGGCATCTGGCTGGGGACGGTGGCCGAGCGCAGCGGCAGCCTGTTCCCGTCCATGACCGCCCACGTGGTCAACAACGCCGTCGTCACCCTGGCCACCGCCGGCCAGTTCGGCGTCTCGGGCTTGCGGGCCAATCTGGCCGTCCTGTCCGTCTCGTTGCTGGTCCTCATCGTCTGCGCGCGTGTCCTGGTTCGCCGCCCGACCCCGCCTCTGCCGCAGCTGGAACCGACCGCGGCGGCCTGAAGCCAGCCGCGGTCCCGGGCGACAGCGCGGGCGGGAATTCGATCGTTCCATCGGCGCACGCATCCTCGTTCACGGGTCTCAGACCTTCATGTTGCGAACGATTTCCATCTTGGTGTCGTGCTCGGACTTCAGCATCGCAGAGACCATCGAGTTCTTCATGTTCATTTCCTCGAGCTGATGCTGAACCTGCAAGAAGACGAATTGCTCATCTGACATGCCCTCCGGCTGCTTGCCGTCCAGGAAGTCTTTCAGGAGCTGCTTCGGGTCGATGGGAGCTTTGTCCGGCCCGGCTGGCTTGGCGACCGCTGGCGCGGAAGGCGCGGTGAAGCTGTTCCCGCCGCCTTTCGAATCGTGACCGCCGCCCATGAGCTCGATCCCGTCCTGCACGACGCCGGGGATGTTGCCCGTCAGCGCGTTCACTCCCAGGCTGGCGATCTCGCCCACCACGGGGGGCAGGCCGAAAAAATCACTGACACCTTTTGCGAGTCCACCGAGTCCGTTCATGTTCCTTGCTCCTTTCAGTTTCCGAAACCGTTGTTCAAGTTCAGTGCGATTGATTCAGGTCAGTGCGATTGATTCAGGTGACGACGAAGCTCGTCGCGCATCGTGCTGATGTTCGTGTCCTGCGGCGCCAGCGCGGCGGCCTGCTCCAGGAGGGCCAGGCCGTCGCGGTAGCGGCCCTGGTCGCGCAACATCGAACCGTAGAGCGCGATCGACCAGGCGTCCCCCGGCTCGTCGTCGAGGATCCCCTTCAGCAAGATCTCGGCCTTGGACCAGTCGCGCGCCTGGCACATCTGGTAGGCGTACAGCCGGGCGACATCGTTGATGAGCGACAGAAGCTGACCGCGGGCCTGGTTGCTGGTGTTCATGGGTCTCTCTCTCCTCGGACCCCAGACATCGCAACGACCGTGCCGACCCGAGCCCGGCCCCCGGAAAAAGGAAACCCGCGGAAAACCGCGGGCTCCACTCCGGCGCGCCAGCGTCGACCATCGTCGGTCGAACCGTCGAGCGGCAGTCGACGGTCGGTTCGTCGGTCGCTCGTCGGTCGGTAGCCGGTCGCCGGTCGGTTACCGGTCGCGGTCTCCCGGTCGCTCCTCGCGTCAGTCGATCGTCGGTCGACTGTCGAACGGGCTAGCGGCGGTCGGGCGGGTTGCCGCCGTCCTGGGTGATCTGGGAGAGGCGGAGCTGCAGGCCCCGGCGGGAGACCTGGAGGCGTTCGGCCAGCACGCCGATGTCGCCGTTGCATTCACGCAGCGCACTGAGAAGCTCCGCCGGGGGGATCCGGTTCGGGTTGCGCAGGTTGGGGTGGCGGTCGCGCAGGGCGATCACCGTCGTGCGGGGGATGCCCAGCTCCGCCGCGGTCGCGCTCGCGCTCCAGCCGTTGCGCCGGTACGCCTCGTAGAAGGTGTCCATGTCGATGTCGCGCGAGCGGCCGGCGGTCGGTTCCGGCAGACCGCCGGGCGCCGGCGAACCGGCAGGGGGCGTCCGGACGGGCGCGTTCGGGGTCTCGAGGTTCTGGGACGACCAGTTGCCCGACAACGTATCGGACGGGCGGTCCATCAGCCGTTCCATGCCGGCGTCGATGTCGGCGCGGGGCTCGGTGTGGCTGGCGATGACCATCTGGCGGACGGCGTTGCGCAGCGCCCGGACGTTACCCGGCCAGTTGGCCATCGCCAGGCGGGCCACCTGCTGCGCCGACAGCCATGGCTTGCCCGCGTCGCCCGGGTCCTGCAATAGATGAGGAGCGCTCACCATCGCCAGCTCCCGCTGGAGGAAATGCAGCAGCAGGCTGCCGATGTCCTCGCGCCGCTGCCGCAGGGCGGGCAGCACGATCTGGAAGCCGGCCAGGCGGTGAAACAGCGGCTCGGAGAAGGACCGGGCCGCGATCTCCGACTCGAGGTCGGCGTCGGTCGCGGCGATCACCCGGACATCGACCTTGTTGCTGCGCGCCCCACCGACCGAGTGGATCTCGCCGGTCTCCAGCACCCGCAGCAACATCGGCTGCAGCTCGCGCGGCGCCAGCCCCACCTCGTCGAGGAACAAGGTGCCCCCGGCCGCCTGCCCGAAATAACCGCTGCGCGCCACCGTCGCGCCGGTGAAGGCGCCGCGTTCGTGACCGAACAGCTCGGCCACCGCGGTGCTGGGCGAGATCGCCGCCATGTTGACCGAGACCAGCGGCTTGCCGGCCCGGGGGCTGCCCTCGACCAGGGCGCGCGCGACCATCTCCTTGCCGGTGCCGGTCTCGCCCCGGATGAGCACCGGGACCTCCAGGGCTGCCACCCGCTGGATCATGCGGCGGACGCCCTCCATCCCGTCGCCGGTACCCACCAGCCCCAGCTGGGGGCCGCGCTTGACCGGCAGCTGCACCCGATGCAGGCAGAGGACGATCCGCCGCGCCAGGGTGATGATCACGCCCGTCTCCAGCTCGGCCGGGGCGATCGCGGTCGGCCGCTCGAGGGGGGCGCCGTACACCTCGGCGATGGCCTCGCCCGGCCCGGGCTGCAGCTCCAGCTGCCCGCGGACGTTGGCGACAATCTGCACCGCCGGCGTGGATCGGCTGAGGCGGTTGTGCTCCAGCGGGTGCGCGGGGCCGGCCTCGCCCGGCCGGACGAACAGCGGCGCCAGCCGCAGCACGGGCACCGGCTCGCCCCCGCCCACGGCGATCAACGGGCTGACCTCCCCGATCCGGCTCACGTCCGGATGCCAGACGATCGTCAGCGCCGGGACCACGGTCCCGCTGGTCGCCACCCGGGACCCATCCATGGTCTGGGAGGCGGTCGAGTCGTTGTGGGGATACGGGCGCATCGGTTCCGCCAGTTTTGTCTCAAGTTGCGACAGATGGGGTAAATTTTCTTTTCCGCGCTGGTGGCGCCTGGCGTGGAAGCTGCAGCACGGCGCTCGAAAGACGAGATCTGGACGCGTGGCCCGACCCGAGGACCCTGAGGACGAACCCGGCACTCTGCCCACGCGGGCGGAGCGCCCGCGCCGGGCAGCGCCCCCGGGCAGCGGTGATCCGGCCGCCCTGCCCGAGGGTTACCGCCTGGGCAAGTACCAGCTGGTCCGGCCCCTGGGCGCGGGGGGCATGGGGCAGGTCTACGAGGCGGTCCACAGCGAGATCGGCAAGACGGTGGCGGTGAAGGTGCTGGACCTGGATTCGGCCAGCGACCCGAGCGCGCGCGCGCGCTTCCTGCGCGAGGCCGCGGCCGCCTCCCGGATCGCCCACCCGCACGTGGTCAACGTCACGGACTACGGCACCGAGCACCGACTGCCCTTCATCGTCATGCAGCTACTGCGGGGCGAGGACCTGGGTTCTCGCCTGCACGCCTGCCCCCGCGGGCTGCCCATCGAGGAGGTGGCGGACATCATGCTGGCGGTCTGCGCCGGTGTGCGGGCGGCCCACGACGTGGGGATCATCCACCGCGACCTCAAACCGCGGAACATCTTCCTGGCCCGGGTGACCTCCGACGAGATCTCGCCCAAGGTGCTGGACTTCGGCATCTCGAAGGTCATGGGGGTGGCGTTCTCGCCGCTGACCACGCCCGGCGCGCTGCTGGGCACCACCCACTACCTTTCGCCCGAGCAGCTGGACGGCGCGCCCGTGGATACCCGCACCGATCAGTACGCGCTGGGCGTGGTGGCGTACGAGTGCCTCACCGGCCGCCGGCCGTTCGACGGGGACACGCCCCCCGACGTCATGCGAGCCATCGCCGATGGGAAGGTGGTCCCGCCGTCGCGGCTGCGCCAGGAAGTGCCGTCCGATCTGGAGGGCGCGGTGCTGCGGGCGCTGGCGCGTGTGCGCTCGGCGCGTTTCCCCGATGTGCTGGACTTCGGGGCGGCCTTCCTTTCCCACGCCTCGCCCCGGCGGCAGGTGACCTGGGGCGACTTTTACCGCGGCTTCGTCCGGCCGGGGACAGCGCCGCCGGCGCCCCCTGCCCCCCGCCCCGGGCGGCTGCCGCCGGCC
>JBKPRZ010000068.1:0-17336 GCA_046734815.1 Myxococcota bacterium
GGCGCACTCCGCCGGCTGCGCCTGCTGGCCCGGACCGACCAGCCGATCCTGCTGGCCGGCGAGACGGGCACCGGCAAGGAGGTGTACGCCCGGGCGGTGCACGCCCTCAGCGACCGCCCCGGCCCCTTCGTGGCCGTGAACTGCGCCAGCTTCCAGCGCGAGCTGTTCGAGAGCCAGCTGTTCGGCTACAAGCGCGGCAGCCATTCGCAGGCCACCGAGGACCACCCCGGCATCCTGGCCACCGCGGAAGGCGGCACCCTGTTCCTCGACGAGATCGGCGAGATGGACCCTGCCCTGCAGACCAAGCTTCTCCGCTTCCTGCAGGAGAAGACGTTCTTCGGCATCGGCAGCACGCGCGCCCGCCGCGCCGACGTGCGCATCCTGGCCGCCACCCAGGCCCCCCGCAGCACCCTCCGCAAGGACATCCTCGGCCGCTTCGGCGCCGACGCCGTGGTGCTGCCACCGCTGCGCAAGCGCCGCGAGGACCTCCCCGCCCTCTGCCGCCATTTCCTCGGCCGCGCGTCCAGGGAGGCAGGCATCACCGGTATCGACCGCGATGCCTGCGTCAGCCTGTCTCTTTACCGGTGGCCCCGCAACATCCGCGAGCTGGAAGCGACGCTGAGGGAAGCCGCCCTCTCGGCCGCCGAGCGAGACTCGCAGCGGATCGCCGCCCGGGACCTGCCGAAACGCATGCGTGACCTGGCGGGAGCAATCACGCCGGAGGAATCGTCGGAATCTTCACGACCACGCCCGTCGCCGTCGGAGCGGAAGCGCCCGGGGCAACCCGCCGAGCGCCCGGGTGCCGATCCGCCGGCCGCCGAACGTTCCCGCCCCACCCGCGCGCAACTCGAAGCGCTGCTGCGCTCGCACGGCGGCCAGGTCCCCGCCGTGGCCCGCCACCTCCAGCGCCGTCGCGAAGTGGTCTGGCGCTGGTGCCGCATCCTCTCCATCGACCCGACCGCGTTCCGCGTGGAGACGGACGAATCGTCCGCCGAGAAGTCGCTACCGCCGGACCAGCGTGGTTCCGGTCGTAGCAAGGCTCACCACACGAACCGCTGACTCTGGCCGCTCGACGCGGCGGCAGCGTCGAGCCCGAGGCTGCCGTCGCGCGGATACGATTCGCTGTCAATGCGGTCCTCCACGGTCACGGCGCCAGGCGATCGGGGCGGCCCTGACCGGCGAGATGAGCGGCCGGGGACGAACTGCTAGAGGCCCCGCCGGGGAATCGGTCGGCGGTGGCGTCCTGTTTTGCGACAGGTCCGACCGCAGAGCGCGCGAACCGAACGCGGCGCCCTCCGACCACCGTCGCGTCAGTGGCCGTCAGCCTCCCCGCGGCAGCACGACGCGCGTGCGACATTTGTGTCGACGAGGATGCGACTTTTCTGGCCAGGGGCTGTCGTCCAGGACGGGTGTGTCCGTCGGGCGAGAGGCGGGTGTCTCAAGATCTGGCGACGGAGAGGAGCGGTGGGCGCGGCGACCGGGTTGGCGCTGGCTTTGCTTCGTCGACGGGAGCGGAGGTTGAAGGATGTTTGTTTCCAGGACAGAAGTGGCTCCGATCGACTTTGGCGAGGTGGTGCCGGCGGTGAGGAAGGCGCTGTTCACGCGGGCGCTGGGGCTGGAAAAATCGGTGGAGGACGCGGAGGACCTGGTCCAGGACACGCTGGAACGGGGGCTGCGCAATCTTCACCAGTTCCGGCCAGGGACCAACATCCGGATGTGGCTTTTCCGCATCATGTTCAACCTGTTCGTAGACAGACGTCGCCGCCGAAGTCACGAGGCGCGGAACGACAACGTCATTCCGAACGACCTGCCCGCGCCCGAACCGGAGGCGCTCGAGCCCTGGCAGCAGATCGACCACGACAAGGTCAACGCCGGACTGGCTACCCTGGAGCCGCACTTCCGCGACGTCCTCGAGCTGCACCTGGTCTGCCACACCTACCGTGAGATTGGTGCCACACTGGGCATACCCCCCGGCACGGTGGGCACCCGCCTCCTCCGCGCCCGCAGCAAGCTCCGCGACCTCCTCGATCCGATGGCCGCGGCCTTGTGAGATCGTCCAGCCTCGCGTCTCGGTGGGGCAGCGGTGAGAAGGATCACCGGAGGTTCGCCTGGATGCGCCTGCAACTGCGGGAGACGTGGCATAGTATGCGCGTCATTCCTGAATGGCGCGGACGGCGAGCCCGATGAGAAACGGCAGGCGCGAGGAGAAGCGGGGCCATGGCGAGCTCCGGGCGGTCGTGGTGGACCCGAAGATGCGGCAGCTGTATCAGCAGGTCGACCGAATTGCCCGGAGCTCGGCGACGGTGCTGATCCTGGGGGAAACCGGGGTCGGCAAGGATGTCCTGGCCTCGCTCATTCACGACAGATCGGGGCGACCGGGGCCGTTCGTGCGGCTCAACTGTGCTTGCCTCGCGCCCTCGCTGGCGGACAGCGAGCTGTTCGGTCATTCGCGCGGCGCCTTCACCGGCGCTGTCAGCGCGAAGGTCGGGCTGATCGAGAGCGCGAATGGAGGCACGTTGTTTCTCGACGAGATCGGCGAGTTGCCCGATTCGATCCAGGCCAAGTTGCTGCGGGTGCTCGAGTCGCGCGAGCTGACGCCGGTCGGAGCGGTCCGGCCGCGCACGGTGGACGTCCGTTTCATCGCCGCCACCAACCAGGCTCTCGAGACGCAGGTGCTGCAGGGGAGGTTCCGGCGGGATCTGTTTCACCGCCTGAACATGGTGGTGCTGCGCGTACCGCCGCTGCGCGAGCGGCCGGAAGACATTCTGCCGCTGGCCGAACACTTCCTCGGCACCGAACGGAATTCCGAATGCCACGGAACGCTCTCGCTCGGAAGCTGCGCGCGCGTGGCGCTGGTCGCCTATCCCTGGCCGGGCAACGTGCGGGAGCTCCGCAACGTGCTCGCCCGGGCGGCGCTCCTGGCCAGCACTCCGGTGCTGGCGGCCCGCGATCTCGATCTGCCAGACGCGATCACGTCCCCATCGACCGGAGACGCCGATCGGCACCCTCCCCCCGACACCTCCGGCGTCCAGGAGGAACGGGACCGGATCCGGAAGGCGCTGCTCGACTGTGCGGGCAACCAGACCCGGGCGGCCGAGTTGCTCGGGATTCCCCGGCGCACATTGCTGCGTCGGTTGAGCCGCTACGGTCTGTCGCGACCGCGCGACGGGCGCCCCGCCGGCAATGCCGCCATCATGTCAGCGGGTCACGCGCCCGAACAGGGGGTGACCCTTGCGAGAGAGGAAGACGGTGGTCCGGTAGGGTCGCCGGGAGGTGTCGAGGTCGTAGAGGACCTGGTCGTCGAAGGGCTGGGTCTGAGCCACCATCTCGGCCAGAGTTGACTGGGTCTCGGCTTCCGCGTGTTCCAGCAGCACCCGGCACAAGGTGCTGGAACAACGGATGTCCAGCAACTGGATCGGCAGGGCGGCCTGGGCGATCACCTGCTTGATCTGATCGGTCGTCTGCACGCTCCAGACCGCGTCCACCGGTTCGCCTTCCTGACGGCTCGCCAGGGTGCGGGCCATCTCCCGCGTCCGCTCCTCGAGCGGGACCGCGGGTGGCGCCGGTGCCGGCGACGGAGACCGAGGCGCGGTCGACGACTCGCCTGGATCGTCCGACGGCGCCACCACCGGCGGCGCCGGGCGACGGCCCAGCAGCTCGACCTGCCGCCGTACGAGCGCCAGCTCGGCGCGCAGTTCGTCCGAGTCGGACGAAGGCGCCACTGCCGGCAGGAGCTTCGGTCGCTCGATGAGGTGAGCGGCGAGGGCGCCGACCAGAATCAATCCGGCGGCGCCCATCAGATGCAGAAGCTTCACTGATCAGCCCGCTTCGAACACGCCCACGTTCACGACGTTGGAGGCAGCGGAGCCGACCTTCGGGGGTATCGTGCAGTTGATGGTCGCGCCGCCACCGCTGACGTCCTCGCCGGTGAAGAAGCCCAGATTCTGAGTCGCCGTCGAGGACCCCTCGGTGCTCTGGGTGGCGGTGAAGATCACCGCGCCCGTGTTGAAGTTCGTGATCGTGAGCGTGCAGGAGACGTTGGCGTTGTCGTTGGGGTTCCGGTCACGGACGACGACGACGAAGTTGAACGGGTTGGTCAACAGGTTCGTGACCGGACAGAAAACCCGCGCGGTGCTGCTGGTGCTGTCATTGGTGGCGCCGAACTGCGCGCTGTAGCTGATCTTGCTCACGTCGGCCTTCTGGGGATTGCAGATGGACCCGGAAGAGCCGACCTGGGTCGCCCGGGCCGGCAGAGCGCCCAGGGCCAGGACCAGCACCGCTGCCATCGAGGGACTTTTCATTTGATCTCTCCTTGCTGCCGACGAGCGATCGTCGCGCCAGATCCCTCCATGCACACGACAGGCCGCACCTCGAGGTCGAGCGGACGGCACCGGCGGGCGGGCCGGCTGGCGCGGATCGCGCCGACTGGCGCTACCTGCGCCACTCAGGGCTGGGCGGCGGGGTGGAACTCGTCGGCGCCGCAGTCGCTGCGGCCGTTGGCGGGGAAGGGGCGCGGCTCGCCGTCGATGTCGTCGGGGGGCATCTCGGCGGCGGTGGCGGCGTTTTCGCAGGGGGCGCCCTGGTCGATGTGAAAGGGTCGACCGGCGATGAACTTGGCATCGGGGCCGGCCTTGGAGGATGGAGTGAGCATGCAGTTGAATTGATCGCCGGCCAGGTTTCCGGTCAGCAGCACGCCGGTGAGGCGCAGGTTCGAGCCGGGTGGGCACAGGACGCCGATGTCCTCGTTGATCGCCACCGTGCTGGCGCGGAAGATGTTCGGACGGCCGCCGGTCGGCACGCTGAGCGACACCCCGCCGAAGCGGCCCGGGCCGATGCCGCCCTGGGCGTTGCTGGCGAAGACGCTGTTGTTCACCTCGAAGCCGGCGCCCCCGAGCACCTGCAGACCACCGGTCAGGTTCTGCTTGACGATGACCCGGTTCAGGCGGACGGTGGCGCCGTTCTCGACGATGATGCCGGTGCCGCGGCTGCCGGACACCTCCAGGCTCCGCAGCAACACGTCGCCGCCGCGGATGTGGACCCCCGTCCCGCTGCTGGAGGTGATCGTCGCCGCCTTCTGGCCGATGATCGACACCAGCGCGCCGGTGGTCTGGACATCCAGCTCCTGGATGGGCTCGGGACCTCGGATACGGATCACCCGGCGCGTGTTCGAGATGGCGCGCAGGGCGGGTGCGGCCTGGCAGAACGGCATGTCGGCGTGGCCTTCGCCTGCGGCCATCGAGCAGGGGTTCGCGTTCTGGACGTAGATGGTCTCGTCGTCCTTGGCGCAACGGCCTTCACGGGGCGCCAGGCAGATGCCCGGCTTGTCCATGTCCCTGTCGGCGCACTCGGAGTCCTTGGTGCAGGGAGCGCACTTGCTGTCGATGCAGATCGGTTTGGTGTCGACGCTGCAGTCGTTGCTGTCGCCGCACTCGGCGCAGCGGCCGCTGTCGGGGAGGCAGATCGGCAAGGCCTTGTCCTTGGCGGCGCAGCCGGCGTCGCCGCCGCCGCCGCCGCATCCCACGCAGGCGCCGGCGGCACACAGCGGGCGATCGGGGTTCTTGCAGTCGGCGTGGGCCAGACATTCCACGCAGCTGTTGCTGGCGTTGCACAAGCGCTTGTCGGGGGAGTAGCCGCAGTCGGGGCTGGTCAGGCACTCGACGCATGTCTTGGCGGGCCCGCACTTCTTGCGGTCCATCGGGCAGTGGCTGTCCTCGATGCACCCGACGCACTTCATGTCAAGGCAGTGGCCGCTGGGGCCGCAGTCGGGATCGACGGTGCAGCTGTTCTCGGCGTCGGGCGTGCGGTCGGGGGCGAGGGGGGCGTCGATCACGCCCGGGTCCGGCCCGCCGTCACTGTCGCCGGGGCCGGAGCCGGAGGCGCCGCCGGCCGGGGTGGCAGGTTCCATGCCGCCGGTGCCGCCGCGCGGGCCGGAGTCGGGTTTCACGCCACCGTCACGGAGATCGGCGCACAGGTGAGTCCACGTGTCGCAGAAGCGGCCCGGGCCCCGGCAATCGTCTTGGATTTTGCAGGTGCTCGGGTCGTCGCGCGTCCCACAGGTCGCGACCGCCAGAAGCAGGGCCAGACCGACGAGGGTCTCTGGGGACCGGGGCGCTGCACGCGAACCGGAGGACTGCCTGTACGGGTGCGGCGCTGGGTGGGACATGGCCGCCGAATCATGACGCGATTCGCTTGCCAGGCCAAGACCCAAAGCCAGACGCCGTGCGCGCGCAACCCCGCTCAGGGCCTCTGGAAATTGCGAGGGCCCGAGCCGCAGCCACGTAAAAAAACAAACGGCCGACGTCCTGGATCGACGTCGGCCGTCCGAACCCGGCTTCCCCTGCCACCCGTCCCGCCCCCTCCGCCGCCGCTAACCTCCCCTCCCTTGCCGCCAGTTCCGTGAAATTTCCCCGCCGCCCGCCCGCCCGTCACCCGCGCCCGCTCCCACCGTTCTCCCACGCTCATGTGTACAGGAGCGACGACGACGGCGGGGTTAAACCTTCGTAATCTCCGGGTTAACTGCGCGGTTCGGGCGCGTGCGCGCCGAGGGGCTACAATTATAGGGGCCTGATTGCTACCCCCGCGGCGTCTGCGACAAGTCGGGTCGTCTGTCACAGAGCCGTATCAGAACCGACACAATTCACCTGGATCCCGACGTTAGGATGCGAGCGCCTACATGTCCCCCCGAAAGGAGAACCTGGCAGCCTCCCCGGCTTCTTCCCCTCTGCAGGCGCGACGGGACCCTGGGCCAGCGGCGAACCTGTTCCTGAATCGGGAGCTTTCCTGGCTGGAGTTCAACGGACGCGTCCTGGAGGAGGCGCTGGACGCGCGGGTGCCGCTGGGCGAGCGGCTGAAATTCCAGTCCATCGTCGGGTCCAACCTCGACGAGTTCTTCATGGTGCGGGTGGCGGGACTGAAGCAGCTGGTCGCCAGCCGCAGCAGCGAGGCGGGCGCCGAGGGGCTGCTGCCCGGTGAGCAGCTGACCGCCATCAGCGAGCGCGCGCACGCGCAGGTGGCGGAGCTGTACCGCAACTGGAAAGAGGTCATCGACCCGGGGCTGCGGGAGCGCGGGATCATCATCATGCGTCCGTCGGAGCTGAGCGCGGCCCAGCGGGCGAAGCTGCAGGCCCACTTCAGCAAGGATGTCTGGGCGGTGCTGACGCCTCTGGCGGTGGACCAGGGGCACCCGTTTCCGGCGTTGCGGAACCGTAGCCTCAACCTCGCCATCCTGTTGCACAAGGAGCGGCAGCGCGTGGCCCGGCGCTCGTCGATCATCGCCGTGGTGCAGGTGCCGTCGGTGCTGCCGCGGCTGGTGGAGGTGCCGGCGGAGGCGCCGCATCGGGCGGCGTTCGTGCTGCTCGAGGACCTCATCACCATGCACGTGGGCGACCTGTTTCCCGGGTTCCGGGTGGTCAACTGCAGCCCTTTCCGGGTGACCCGCAACTCGGACCTGACCATCGACGAGGACGAGGCCGACGACCTGCTGAAGACCATCCAGAAGGAGCTGCGACGCCGCGACCGCGGGCATGCGGTCCGGCTGGAGCTGGCCGCGGAGATGCCGGCCGACGTGCAGAGCTTCCTGCGGCAGGCGCTGCGGCTGGAGAACGACGACGTCTATTCCATCCCCGGCCCGCTGAACCTGTCGGACCTCAATCCGCTGTACAACCACGAGCAGCTGCGCGACCAGCTGGACGAGCCGTTCGTGGCGCAGGATGCGCCGGCGCTGCACGACTCGGAGGACGTCTTCCGGGCGGTGGCCGAGCGGGACGTGCTGCTGCACCACCCTTACGAGACCTTCGAGCACGTGGTCGATTTCGTGGCCCAGGCGGCCGACGACCCCAACGTGCTGGCCATCAAGCAGACGCTGTACCGGACCAGCGCCGATTCGCCGATCATCCGTGCGCTGGTGCGGGCGGCGGAGAACGGCAAGCAGGTGACTGCCGTGGTCGAGCTGAAGGCGCGTTTCGACGAGGGCCACAACATCGCCTGGGCGCGCACCCTGGAAGAGGCGGGCGTGCACGTGGTGTACGGGCTGCCCGGCTTCAAGACCCACTGCAAGCTGTCGCTGGTGGTGCGGCGTCAGAACGGACGGATCGCACGCTACGTGCACATGTCGACCGGCAACTACAACCCGGCCACCGCACGTCTGTACGGGGACATCTCGTACCTGACCGCCCGGGAAGAGTTCGCCGACGACGCCGGGGCGCTGTTCAACCTGCTGACCGGGTATTCGTCGCCGCCGGCGTGGAAGCGGTTCGCCGTGGCGCCGGTGGGCCTGTCGGAACGGGTGATCGAGCTGATCGAGCGCGAGCGGGCCCACGGGGACAAGGGGCGCATCATCGCCAAGATGAACGCGCTGGTCGACCCGGAGGTGATCCGGGCGCTCTACCGGGCGTCGCAGGCGGGGGTGAAGATCGACCTGCTGGTACGCGGGATCTGCTGCCTGCGGCCGGGCATCCCCGGGATCAGCGAGAACATCCAGGTCTTGAGCGTGGTGGACCGCTTCCTCGAGCACGCGCGCATCTTTTATTTCCAGGCCGGTGGCAAGAAGGAGGTCTACCTGGGGTCGGCGGACTGGATGCCCCGCAACTTCATCCGTCGGGTCGAGGTGATGTTCCCGGTTGAGGACCCGGCGCTGCGCGACCGGGTGCTCAACGAGATCCTGACGGTGGCGCTGGCGGACAACATGAAGGCGCGGCGGCTGCTCAGCGACGGCCGTTACGAGCGGGTGTCGCTGTCGGGCGTGGAGGGCAGCGCGGCCCGGGCCGACCTGAGCGTGCGCAGCCAGCAGCGTTTCATGGAGCTGGCCCGAGCCCGGGCCGCCGGGGTGGCGGTCGCGCCCGTACCGGCGGCGGCGGCGCTGCCGGCTGCTCGCTCCGGGTCTTCCCTGGACAGTGGTTCCCGCAACCCACAGGGGTCCCATCAGCCTCCGGCGCGCCCGACGGCTCCCGCCGAGCTGGCTTCTTGAACCGAGTTCGAAAACAATAAGCGCCCGTGGGCAAGACATCGCGGGGCGAAGGCCTGGTCTATCTGGTCCGTCACGGTCGCGCCGAGGACCACCATCCGCTGGGGGACGAAGCGCGGGCGCTGACCACGGATGGCCGGCGGGCGTTTCGAGATCTGATGAAGGAGCTGGCGAGCAAGCTGGCCCTCGACGGGATCGTCACCAGCCCGCTGGTGCGCGCGGTGCAGACCGCGGAGCTGATGGCCTCGGCCACCGGGGTGGAAGAGATCGAGGTGCAGGGGAGCCTGGCCTACGATCAGGGATCGGCCGCCGACGTGCTGGCGCTGGCGCGGGCGCGCGGGCCCGGCTGGGCCCTGGTCGGGCACAACCCCACCATGGGCGAGGCGCTGGCGCAGGCGCTGGCCCTGGGGACCGAGGCGGCGCGCTTCCGCAAGGGGGCCATCGCCGCGCTCCGCCCGCCGGGTCAGGGGAAGGGGAGCTGGGAGCTGGCCTGGGTGATCTCGCCGGGGCGGGACTTCGAAACGTCGGTGTGATCCATCAGCGCTGCCAGCCGAGCAGCGGGCCCTTCTGTGCGAGCAAGGTGCGGAGCTCGTCGAGGTCGGTTTCCACGGCCTTCGCGGCGCGGGCGGTGACCGTGGTGGTTTCGCGGGTCAGGGCGTGGGGGTCGGTGATGGCGGCGAGCAAGGCGGGAAGGCCGGGGGTGCCGGCGGCGGTGCGAGCGCGGGCGTGGCCCCGGGCCAGCAGCCGGCCGCACTGGTAGGCGAGCTCGCGCAGGTCCTTCTTGCGCCACTGCGGGCTCTTGAGGCGGCGGGCGATGCGCTCGGCGGACAGGCGCCGCTGCTCGGGGCCGGCGCTGCGCACGCGGAAGCCGCGGCCGCCGGCGCCGGCCCAGCCCAGGAACGGATCGTCGTCGGCGAATTCCTGCAGCTCGCGCTGCAGGCGCACCAGGGCCTCGGCCGCACCCGGCGGGCGTGATTCCTTCAGCTCCAGCAGCCAGTCGTCGGCTCCGGCCGGCGTGGGGCCTTCCACGAGCACGCGGAAGCGCAGGACGCGCAGGCTGGCGATGCCGGTGGTGGGACGGGTGATCCGTTTGATGGCCAGGGCCCCCGGTGGGATCACGGTCGGCTGCAACAAGGTCGGCGGATAGCCGCGAAGCGCTTCTTCCACCAGCGCGCGATCCTCGTCGCTGGCCGGCGTGTCGGGAGTCTGGTGGTCGCCTTCGGCCAGCAGGGTTTCGAGATCGCCGCCGAAGGCGGTCTCGACCCGCAACGAGATCGGTTTTTCCCCGCGGGACAGATCCTGCAGCTCGGCCAGGTAGCCCTCGACCATCTCCTCGACGGTGCGCTCGCGGCCGCGGCGGCCCAGGTCGGCCATGTCGGCGGTCAGCCACAGCCCCAGGGCCAGGCGGCGCAGGTCGTGCACGTACGAGCCGTGGCCGGCCAGATCGAAGTCGTTGAAGTCGACCACCCGCTGGCCGGTCGTTGTGCGGAAGGTGCCGATGTTCTCGGGGTGCGGGTCGCCGAACACGGCCACCTGGGCGCTGGCGGGGGTGAGAAACCGGCTGGGCTCGTCGGGATGAAGCCCGGCGCTGCCCCGGAAGAAGCTGAAGCTGGAGCGGGCCATGCGCGCAAGCTGCTCGGCCACCGCCTGGGGATCGCGGGCCAGGAGCTCGGCGTGCTGGGCGCGCAGATCGTTCTCCAGCGCCTGTCGCGCCCGCGACGCCGATCCATGCCCACAGGCCGCACACGCCAGCAGCAGGCCGATCGCCAGCCTGGGCGGCGGGGTCACGCGCCGGTCACTTCCCAGCGCAAGGTGCGGTGGAAGACGCGCTGGAACAGCGATGCCTCATGGTTCACGTCCCACAGCTCGAGGTCCACGGGGGCGCGCGCCTTCAGACGCAGGACCACCTCGCGGCCGCTGCGGCGGGTGTGCACGGCGGTGATCGGCTGGTGGTGGCTGCGGTCGAGGGCGTCGGCCACCCGGAGCAAGGTGGCCAGCTTGCGCACGATGCGCGCCTCACCGGGCGACAGGCCTTCCATGCCGGTGTGGTCCAGCTCGGGCGGGCTGCGGCGGTGGAACCGGGCCACCCGGGCCACCAGGTCGCGCTCGCGGTCGGCCAGACCGGGCAGATCGGCGTTCTGGATCAGGTACTGGGTGTGCCGGTGGTGCTTCTGGTAGCTGACGGCGTTGCCCAGGTCGTGCAGCAGGGCCGCCGCTTCCAGGTAGGCCCGGACGGAGGCGGGCAGCCGGTGCAGGTCGGCCAGCTCGTCGAACAGCACCAGCGCCACCCGCGCCACCTGGCTGGCGTGCCGCTCGTCGAAGTAAAAGCGGCGGCCCAGCACCCGTGCTGCGCCGGCGACCGACCGGCCGTTCGAATCGGCCAGCCGCCGGCGGTGCAGGTCCACCAGCACGCCGTGCCGCAGGCCCCGGTCCACGGCGATCACCGTCTCGAGCGACAGGTGCCGGGCCAGGCTCTCCAGGATCACCGCTCCGGCGATGATGATGTCCGAGCGCTGCGGGTCGAAGCGGCGGCGGCGGTCGTCGACGCTCAGGTCGCACAGCTCGTCCACCGCGCGGGCCAGCTGCCGGACCGTGACGTGGCCGGTGCCCTCGGCCGCCCCGAAGCCGACCAGCGCCCGCACGGTGCCCGAGCTGCCCAGCGCCGAGCGCGGCCGGTCGGCGATGCGGGTCGGGATCGCCTCGCCGATGGCCTCGCTGGCGTAGGCGCGCAGCAGCTTCAGCTTCTTGCCGCCCACGTTGCCCTGAGCGTCGAACAGCTCGGCCAGCCGGACCGCGCCCAGCGAGACGCTCCACAGGCTGGTCGGGCGCTCGCCCACCGCGCTGGCCACCTCGGTGGACCCGCCCCCGATGTCGATGCACAGCGAGCGGCGCCGCTCGGAGCTGCCCTGCAGGACGCCCAGACAGGTCAGTCGCGCCTCCTCGCGCCCGGAGATCACTTCCAGGTTCAGGCCCGCCTCGCGCCGGGCGCGCTCGACGATCTGGTCGCGGTTACGCGCCTCGCGCACGGCGCTGGTGGCCACCGCCCGCACCCGGGCGCGGTGCCGCCGGCACAGGGCGCCGTAGCGGCGCAAGGTGGACAGCAGGCGGTCGGCCACGTGGGCCGGGATGGTCCCGCTGCGGAACAGGCCCTCGCCGGGTCGGACCGGATCCCGTTCCTGGTGCACGGTCTCGAGGGTGCCACCGGGCAGGGCCCGGGCCATCTCCAGCCGGACCGCGTTCGTGCCCACGTCGATGGCGGCGAGGACGGTGTCAGCCATGCTCGCCGGCACTATGCCATCGAACCGGGCGTCAGCCGAAGCGACCGGTGATGTATTCCTCTGTGCGCCGCTGCTTGGGACGGGTGAAGAGCTCGTCGGTCTCGGCGAACTCGACCAGGTCGCCCAGGTAGAAAAAGCCGGTGTAGTCGGAGACGCGCGCGGCCTGCTGCATGTTGTGCGTGACGATCACGACCGTGTAGTGATCGGCCAGCTCGTGAATCAGCTCCTCGATGTGGGCGGTGGCGATGGGATCCAGCGCCGAGGCCGGCTCGTCCATCAGCAACACCTCTGGCTCGACCGCCAGCGCGCGGGCGATGCACAGACGCTGCTGCTGCCCGCCCGACAGCCCCAGGGCGCTCTCGCCCAGGCGATCCTTGACCTCGTCCCACAGGGCAGCCCGCCGCAGCGCCCGTTCCACCCGGCCGGCTATCTCGCCGCCGTTGCGGACCCCGCCGATACGCAGCCCGTATGCCACGTTGTCGAAGATCGACTTGGGGAAGGGGTTCGAGCGCTGGAAGACCATGCCGATGCGCCGGCGCACCAGGACGGCGTCGATGCCGGGTCCGTAGATGGGCCGCTGCTCCAGCCGGACCTCGCCCTCGATCCGGCAGCCCGGGATCAGCTCGTTCATCCGGTTCAAGGTGCGCAGGAAGGTGGACTTGCCGCAGCCCGAGGGCCCGATCAGGGCGGTGACGTGTTTTTCGGGCACGTCCAGGCTGACCGGACCCAGCGCGCGCTTCTGCCCGTAATACACGCACAGATTGCGCACGCTGAGCTTCAGGGCAGGTCGTTCGGGCTTGGGAGAGATCTCGGGGTTCATGCGTGACCTCGGTGCAGCCGGCGCCGCATGCGCGCCCGCACCACGATGGCCAGCGCGTTGAGCAGGAAGGTGAGCACCAGCAGGACGATCACGGTCGCGTAGAGCAGCGGCTTGGTTGCGTCCACGTCCGGCGACTGGGTCGACATGACGTACACGTGGTAACCGAGCTCCATGAACTGATCGCTGAGGCGTTTGGGTAGCACCGGCAGGAAGTAGGCCGCGCCGGTGAACAGGATGGGCGCCACCTCGCCGGCGCCGCGGCTGACCGCCAGGATGGTGCCGGTCAGGATGCCGGAGAAGGCCTGCGGCACCACGACGTGGAAGACGGTCTGGAACTTAGTGGCACCGAGGGCCAGTGAGGCCTCCCGCGTCTCGCGGGGGATGGCCCGCAGCGCCTCCTCGGTTGCGACGATGACCACCGGCAAGGTCAGAACCGCCAGGGTCAGCGCCGCCCAGACGAGGGCGGGCTGGCCGTACACCTTCTGGCCGCCGAAGAAGAAGCGATCGATGTTCGCGCCCACGAACTGGACGAAGAAGCCCAGCCCGAACAGGCCGAAGACGATGGAGGGCACGCCGGCCAGGTTGGAGATCGCCACCCGCACCAGCCGGGTGGCCCGCGACTGGGACGGGGCGTATTCGTGCAGGTAGAGCGCGGTGGCCACGCCCACCGGTACGACCGCGATGGTCATCAGCACCACCAGCGCCACGGTGCCGAAGATGGCCGGGAAGATCCCGCCCGCGGTCATGCCCTGCCGGGGGGCGGAGAACAGGAAGCCGATGGTCAGCGCCGGCGCGCCGTGCATGACGACGTCGATCAGGATGACGGCCAGGATCACCACCACCAGGGTGGTGGCCAGCCCGGTGGCCGCGGCCAGGGCGAAGTCGGACAGCCGGTGCTTGAGCGGCCGGCGGAAGCTCGACGACCGCGGCAGGACCACCGTCTCGGGCAGCAAGGCCACCTCGCCTCCTCCCAGGGGCAGCTGGTTCATGCCGCCGTCCCCAGCCGCCGCTTCATCCGATGGATGGCCTGCTCGCCCGCCAGGTTGATGACGAAGGTGATGACGAACAGCAGGGTGCCCAGGAAGAACAGCACCGTGTAGTGGCCGCCGCCGGTCACCACCTCGGCCAGCTCGGCGGCGATGGTCGCCGACAGCGTGCGCACGGAGTCGTCGAAGCGAGCCGACAGGATGGCGGCGTTGCCTGAGGCCATCAGCACGATCATGGTCTCACCCACCGCCCGACCCAGCCCCAGCGCCACGCCGGCCGCCAGGCCGGGGCTGGCCGCCGGGATCAACACCCGCAGGATGGTCTGCGAGCGGGCCGCGCCCAGGGCGGTGGAGGCCTCGATGTAGCTGCGCGGGACTGCGCCGAGGGCCTCCTCGCTGATGGTGAAGATGACCGGGATGATGGCGAACGAGAGCGCCACCCCGGCCACCACGGCGTTCAGGCGCGACTCGAAGCCGAACCAGTCCTGGAACCAGGTGGCCATCACCAGCAGCGCGAAGAACCCCAGCACCACCGAGGGGATGCCGGCCAGCAGCTCGACCACCGGCTTGACCACCTCGCGCACGCGCGGAGGGGCGTATTGCGACACGTAGACCGCCGCGCCGATGGCCACCGGCACGGCGAACAGGATGGCGATCAGCACCACCTTCAAGGTCCCGACGATCAGCGGCCAGACCGCGTATTTCGGGACGTCGGAGACCGGCTGCCAGATGTGTTCGGGCTTGTCGTACCCGGGCCAGCTCTGGGCGAGAAACATCTGGGAGGGGGTCACCTCGCTGCGCACCTCGTGGTCATAGAACAGCGGCAGCGCCTGCTTGGCGACGAACACGAAAATCAAGACGATCGCCGCCACGGCCGCGAACGCCCAGAACCGCAGCAGCGCCTCGGCGGGGCGGTGCCAGCGCGGGGGAGGCGCCAGCACCAGCCGCCGATGGGGCTCCGAGGTCGCGGCCGCGGCCGGGGTCACGGGAGCCTGTTCCTGCTCGGGGGCGGTGGTCGGCACGGCGTGAAGTAAACCAGGCCTGCGTGACCGGACCGTGGCAGCTTTGTTACAGGTATTTGACGGCGGGTTGTCGCCCGGATCGCGTCACTTCAACGGGTAATAGCCCACCTTGGTGACGACCGCCTGCCCCTCGTCCGACAGGACCCAGTCGACGAACGTCTTGATGTCGCCGCTGGCCTTGCCCTTGAGATAAAAGAAAAGCGGGCGGGCCAGCGGGTAGGTGCCCGAGGTGACCGTCTGCTTGTCGGGC
The DNA here is from genome assembly GCA_046734815.1 of Myxococcota bacterium. GTDB lineage: Bacteria > Myxococcota_A > Polyangia > Fen-1088 > Fen-1088 > CAVYGB01. The sequence continues at coordinate 15,319 of JBKPRZ010000068.1, forward strand.
GCCACCGCGGCAGCGTCGGCGCTCTTCTTGATCTTCAGGATCTTCAGACCCTTGGCGTAGGCGGCGCCGCCGTAGCCGATCCCGAACTTCTCCTTGAGCACGGCGTTGACCACCGAAGCGGTGCCCGGCATGGTTTGCGCCCGGGGGGTGAAATCGCGGCCGGCCAGCACGTTGTCCTTGAAGAACACGTAGGTGCCGGAGCTGTTTTCACGGGAGTAGACGATGATGCGCGCATCGGAGCCGCCCAGCTCCTTCCAGTTGGTCACCTTGCCCAGGAAGACGTCGCGCAGCTGGTCCAGCGTGATCTCGTTCATCGGGTTGGAAGAGTTCACGTAGACCGACAGACCGTCGCGGGCCACCGGGATCTCGACGCCGCTGCTGGCGTAGCGGTCGCGCAGCTTGGACTTCTCAGGCGCCTTCATGGCCCGCGAGGACATGCAGATGTCGGTGGTGCCGTTGATCAGCGCGCTGATCCCGACGCCCGAGCCGCCGCCGGTCACCTGGATCTGCGCCTCCGGATTCTTGTGCATGTATTCCTCGGCCCAGCGCTGCCCGAGGATGACCATGGTGTCCGAGCCCTTGACGGTGACCGGCGCCGCCTGCGCCAGGGTCGCGGGGACCAGCAGGCCCAGGGCCAGAACGAGCTTGTTTCTCCAGTACATGAGACTCTCCTTCTTTCGAAAAATCGTTGCGACCGCGCCTGCGGTCAGAACTTCGCCTGCATCTGGACGGTCAAGGCGTCGTTGGGCTTCGAATTGGCGCCTTGCTCCTCGAAGTGCTCGTAGGTGACCGAGGTCTTCAGGTTGCCGGAGACGTAGCCCATCAACACCACCCCGATGGTGGTCGTCCGATCGATGCTGGCGGCGTCGCGGATCATCATCGAGCAGGCGTCGGGCGCCCCGGTGTTCCTGTCGTACTGATCGACCCGCACCGCCAGGCCGACGTAGTCGCCGAAGTTCTGCACCACGGTGGCGTACCAGCCCAGCTTGTCGGCGTCCTTGCAGCCGTTGACGTCGGCGGGCACGCCGCCGAAGCTCAGCTGCTTGTCGCGGGCCCAGATGAACTCGCCGCGCAGGATCAGGCCGCCCAGCCCCTCGATGTCGTAATAGAACTGGGCGTCGGCGCCCAGGCGCAGGCGCGAGTACCGCTCGTAGCCGGGGATCGGCATCATGGCGGTGGCGTCGCGGGTCAGCTTGAGGAAGCGCCCGGTGTGAGCGGACACGCCCAGCACCGCGTGCTCGAAGTCGGCGCCCACCCGGCCGACGACGTCCTTCCAGCTGCTCTGGTCGTAGTTGATGTGGATGGAGTCGTTGGTGAAGTTGCCGTTGACGACGGCGGCCTGCAGCCGGAAATGGTCGTATGTGTATTGCAACCGCAGGCCGCGGTCACGTTCGCCGGGGAACAGGTCGCGGATCATGGCGGTGCGCTCGGGCAGCTCGCGGTCGCCCGAGGACTGCAACACCTCGAAGCCGAAGGGCACCTTGAACTGGCCCATGGTCAGCTTGAACTCCCACTCGGTCGAGCTGGGCATCCAGGGGTTCTCGTTGTTGATGACGAAGCTGGCCTCGGCGTCCTTCAACGCGACCTCGGGCGAGCCGCCGGTGGCGTCGATCTGCAACATGTATTCGGACAGCGTGCCGACGTAGGTGGTCTTGAGGCGGCCGCGGCGGACGTAGAAGCGGTTGGTGCCGCGCTGGCGCGTGGACTTGCTGATGTCGATGCCGTAGTCGGCGTCGTCGTGCCACTCGTAGCGTCCCTGGATGTAGCCGCTGACTTTGATCCGCTTGAGCGCGGCGATATCGGACTGCATCGCCGGCATCGGCTCGGTCACGCCTTCCATCTGCCCCTGCAGAGTCTTGACCTGCTCCTCGACGGCCGGGCTCTCCTCGGGGGCTGGCGCGGCGGGCTGGGTGGGGGGGGTGGGCTCGGCCGGTGGCGGGGGCGGCTGCGGCGGCTGGGGGGGGGCCGGGGGGGTGGGCTGAGCGGGTTCAGCGGGCTGGGCGGCAGTCGTCTGGGCC
>JBKPRZ010000069.1:0-9946 GCA_046734815.1 Myxococcota bacterium
TGTCGACGGTGCTGGGCGAGGCCGGCCACGGCAAGAGCCGGCTGGCCTTCGAGCTGGGGCGCCAGCTGCGCGCCCAGAGCCCCGACACCGAGTTGATCGAGCTGGCCGCGCGCGAGCCGCTGGGCACCGCCGCGGACGAGACCCTGGCCGAGCTGCTCCGCCAGGCGCTGGACCTGCCACCCGGTCTGCCGCCCGAGGACGGGCGCGCGCTGCTGGGCCAGCGGCTGGGTGAAGACGCCGAGGAGGTGGCCACCGCCGCTGCCCTGCTGCTCGGCTGGATCGCCCCGGATCACCCGGCGGTGCAGTCGCTGCGCGCGGCGCCCGGCGTGTTGCGGGCCAACGTCGCCCGCGCGGGCGTGATCGGCCTGCACCGGCGGGCGGCCGACCGGCCGCTGTACGTGCTGCTGGACGACGCCCACTGGGCCGACGACACCCTGCTGGACACCCTGGAGCAGGCCACCGTCTCCGAACTGCCGTTCTGGGTCTGCGCCTTCGGCCGCCCCGCCTTCGCCGACAGCCGGCCCACCTGGGGTCAGCGCGCCGGCCAGGCCTTCACCGTGCGCCTGGGTCCCCTGCCCCGCGAAAGCGCCGCCGAGCTGTGCCGCCGCCTGCTCGAGCCGGCCACCCACGTCTCCGAGCCGGTGATCAACCGGCTGATCGACCGCGCCCAGCGCGTCCCCCTGCTGCTGTGCGATCTGGTGCGCGGTCTGCGGCAGGCGGGGCTGGTCCGCCAGCGCGCCGGCGGCGTGTTCGAGGTGGCCAGCGAAGTGCTGGATCAGATGTCCGACTCGCCGCTGTTCGAATGGCTGGCCAGCCGCGAGCTGGACGAGCTGCCGGCCGGGCTGGCGGCGCACGCCCGCCTGCTGTCGATCCTGTCACCCGAGCTGGAGCTGGCCGAGATCGACGGCGTGCTGGGGGCGGTGGACCGCGACCTTCACGACGCCTTCCCGCTGGACGCACGGGTGGGCACCACGCGCCTGCAGCAGGTCGGCATGCTGGTGCGGCGGCGCAACGGCCGCTTCCTGTTCCGGAACGAGATGACCCGCGAGGCGGTGGCCCGGTCCGTGGCCGAGCCGCTGGCCGCGCGCCTGCACCGGGCCGCCTTCGCCTTCTACCGCTCGGCTGGCGCCCAGCTGGCCGACGCCGAGCGCGTGCTGCGTCTGGCCTGGCACGCGGCCGCGGTGGGTGAACGCGAGCAGGCGGCTTCCGGCTACCTGCAGCTGGCCGAGGCCGCACGCGCCCGCCACGCCTATCTGGACGCGGAGCTGCTGTACACCCGGGCGCTGGTCCACCTGGATCCCGCCGACGACACCCGCCGCCTGACCGCCCTGCGCGGGCGCGGGGTGATGCGCTACCGGCTGGGCCGGCAGGACGACTCGCTGGCCGACCTGGCCAGCGCGCGCGAGCTGGCTGCCCGCGCCGGCGACCCGGTCGTGCACGCCGAGGTGCTGCTGGAAGAGGCGATGGCCCTCGACTGGCTGGGCGAGCTGAAGCGTTCGCGCGATCTCGCGGAGGAGGCGCACCGTCTGACCGCCCATCTGGCCGGCCGCGATCCCGGGCTCGAGTCGCGCATCAAGCTGGCCCTGGGCCGCAGCGCCCACCGGTTCAGCCAGGACCGCCAGGCGGCCGAGATGTTGCGCGAAGCCGACCGTCTGGCCGAAGGGCTGGGGGACGCGGGCTACGAGACGGTGGTGGGGGCCAACCTGCTGCTCGGCTTCCTCTTGCCGTTCATCGGCCTGCCCGACGAAGCGGAGGAGCGGCTGGACCGGATGGAGGTGCTGTGCGAGGAAAAGGGGGACGAGCTTCACCTGACCGGACTGTGGGGCAACCGGGCCTGCCTCTGGGTGGCGCGCAACGACCGCGAACGCTTCCTCGAGGACACCCGGCGCTGCCTGGAGCAGAGCCGACGGGCGGGAAACGCCATGGTCGAGCGGAACGCCAATCTCAACGCTGGCTACTTCTTCTACTGGCGGGGCGAGCTGGACGAGGCGCTGCCCTACGTCCACCGGTTGATCGACATGGACCGGCGCTACTTCTGGCAAGGCAACAACCGGCCCGAGGGCCTGGTGCTGCTGGCCCGCCTGCTGTGGGTGGGCGGCCGCACCGAGGAGGCCGCCCGGGTGGTGGACCAGGTGATCCAGCACCAGGCCGAGGCGCGCGCCCGCGGCGCCCAGGAGGTGCTGCTGTTGCCCAACGACCAGCTGCTGCTGAACACCGCGGTGCTGCTGGTGCGGGACGGAGACCGCGACGCCTGGGAGGCGCTGATCGAGCGTGCCCGCGAGGTGGCTCAGGGCCAGGAGCTGATCGAGGTGCTGGAGCTGGCGGGTGTGGCGGCGAGCCAGCGCCAGGACGAGGAGACCGCCCGGCGATTCTGGCGAGAAGCGCTGGAGGCGGGCGAACGGATTCCGAACGTCATGAGCGCGCGCATCCGCGGCCGCCTGGGGCTGTGACGGCGGCGCCATTTTTGCGCACGAAACCGCCGCCGGTGTGGTGCGGGGTGGGGAAGGAACTCCGATGCGGCCCGCCGTTCCGGCGTTACACTGCACGGGTTGCGAGGCAAAGACCTGGAGGACACCAAGGAGCTGCCGCCCGGCCAGGCCGCGGCGGTGGCCGCGTCCGCAACGGCTGACAGCGATCGCATCCCGCCCGGGATGCACGTGGGCCCCTACATCATCCAGCAGACCATCGCCGCCGGCGGGGGCGGCACCGTCTACGTGGCCCGGGCGGCCGGCGCGGACGAAGGCGCGCCCCGGGTGGCGATCAAGGTGATGCTGCGGGAGCTGGCCGCCTCCCGCCTGGCGCTGAGCCGCTTCCAGCGCGAGATCGAGGTGGTCCGGCTGATCAACCACCCGAACATCGTCTCGGTCCTCGACTCGGGCAGCCTGCCCGACGGCCGTCCCTACATCGTGATGGAGCTGGTCAGCGGCGAGAACCTGCGCACCCTGCTGCTGCGCCGGGGGCGCTTCTCGGGCGCCGAGGTGCTGGAGATGCTGGCGCCGGTCTGCTCGGCGCTGGGGGCGGCGCACGCCGCCGGGGTCATCCACCGCGACCTCAAGGCCAGCAACATCTGCCTGGGCAAGGAGGGCGACCGCCCGGTGGTCAAGCTGCTGGACTTCGGCATCGCCAAGCTGGTGGAGCCCGATCCCGACCAGCCCGGGCTGACGGTCAAGGGCACGCGGCTGGGCACCCCCTACGCCATGCCGCCCGAGCAGATCCGCGGCGAGGTGGTGGACGCGCGCGCGGACATCTATTCGCTGGGCGTGCTTGTGTACCAGCTGCTGACCGGCAACTACCCGTTCGTGGCCGCCAGCCCGCAGGAGATCGAGCGGCTGCACATCGAGGCGGCGCCACCGCGGCCCGGCCGGACCGCGCCGGTATCGGCGGCCCTGGAGGCGGTGGTGCTGCGTTGCCTGGAGAAGCGGCCCGAGGCGCGGTTCCAGTCGATCGACGAGTTCCTGGCGGCGCTGCGGACGGCGGTGGCCGGCGAGGCGGCCCGGCCCCCGCTGGTCGCGGCCGAGCGCGAGGCGGTGGGGGTGTACGTCGAGGTGCGGGCCAGCGAGGAGGAAGGCCTGGGCGAGAGCCTGGAGGACGACGCCGCCACGGTGATGGACATCGCCGAGCAGACCCTGCTGCACGCCGGGCTGGACCTGCCCCTGCAGACCAGCAACGCCCTGCTGGGCACGCGGCTGCTGCCCGCCGACGGCGAGCGCCGCCGCCAGACCCACCTCGACACGTTCGCCCTGGCGGTGGGGCTGGTGCGGCTGCTGGCCGATCGCCCCGGCGCCCATCCGGGCCTGGAGGTGAAGGTCTGCCTGCACGTGGCCCCGGCCGTGGTGCGCGGCTCGCCCGACGCCCCCCAGATCGCCGGCGGCCCCATCCTCAACACGCTCGACTGGCTCCCGATCGCCGAGCGCGACGGCGTCCGCCTGACCCGCGAAGGCGCCCAGGGGATCTAGCGGCCGACGGCTAGCCGGCGCGGGCCCGGGAGGCGTCCAGGCCGTAGCGCTTGATCCAGCGCCAGACGATCGAGTGGTCGCGGTCCAGCTCGCGGGCGGCCTGGGCCACAACCCAGTCGTGGCGTTCCAGCAGCGCCTTCAGCTCGTCCTTGGTGGGGGCGGCGCGCGGCTTGCGCCGGGTCGCTCGCGGCGCCTCGGCCGGCTCGTCGGCGGTGACCGTGCGGGCCTTGCGGCCGATGCCCTCGGGCAGGTGATCCAGGCCGATCAGCTTGGCCCCCTGGGCAGCGGCCAGGTCGGCGGCGCGGGTGAGCGCCTTGCGCAGGCCGCGGACGTTGTCGGGCCACTCGTGCAGGCACAGGGCATGGAAGGCGGCCACCTCCAGCCCCAGCCCGGGCCGGTCGCGCAGGAAATGGCCGGCCAGGGCGGCGATGTCCTCGGGCCGGTCGCGCAGGGCGGGCAGCCGGATCGGCTCGGGCCCCAGCCGGGCGGCGATGTCCTGGCGGAGGGCGCTGAGCTCGCGGTTGGTCGCCGCCAGGATGCGGGTGTCGATCCGGCGTGAGCGGGTGCTGCCCAGGGCCTGCAGGTCCTTGTTCTCCAGGAACCGCAGCAGCTTGGCCTGCACCTCCTGCGAGATCTCGGCGAACTCGTCCAGGAACAAGGTCCCGTGCTCGGCCTCGTCGATCAGCCCGAGCTTGTCCCGGCTAGCCTGCGAGTGGGCGCCCTTGACGTAGCCGAACAGCTCGCTCTCGATCAGGGTCGAGGGCAGGGCCGCGCAGTTGATGGCCACGAACTTGCCCCAGCGCCCACTCTCGCGGTGAATCGCGCGCGCGAACTCTTCCTTGCCCACACCGGTCTCGCCGATGATCAGCAGGTCGTCGTCCCCGCGCGACAGGTGCCGGAGCATCTGCGCCCGGCGGGCCAGGGTGGGCGAGGCGGTGGCCACCGGCGTGAAGGGCGTGGCCAGGTCCTGGCCGATGGCAGCAAGGTCAGTCTCGGCCACGAATCGGAAAACGGCCACGTGTGTACCGACGCTGATGATCGCGCCCGGGAGCAGGGGCACCGGCTGGTCGCCCAGCAGCTGCCCGTCGACCAGGGTGCCGTTGCGGCTGCCCAGGTCGGTGATGGTGGCCCGGTTCGCGCCGATGTCGGCCTCGATGAGGGCGTGCTTGCGCGAGATGCGGTCGTCGGCCACCTCCCACGCGCGGTCCCCGGCCGCCTCGGGCGACCGGCCGATCTCCAGCGAGCCGGCGATGCGCACGACCTTGCGGCTGGCGCCCAGGGTGTGGGCGTCGCCCGCGACGATGAGCACCGGGACGGCCTGCACCGGAAGCCTGCCGGTGTCGCAGTCTGTGCGGGTATCCTCGTGGCTGATACTGCGACGGGCCATCACGGGGGGTTCAGGTAGTCATTCTGACCACCCCCGATCCACGATGGCAAGCACCCCGTATTTTTTCCGCCGAAACCCTCCTAACCTGGCCTGATCACGGGAGACATCACGATGCACCACCCACGCGAAGGCGCCGCCCGCCGCGCGACACCGCGCGTCCGACGCGTCGGCGGGCTGCTCGCGTTGACGTTGCTGGCTGGTTGCGAGCCGCTGTGGACCACCTGGGACCGACGCGAACCGGTGCCGGTGCAGGTCGAGCCGGACGCCCGGGCACCGGCGGCCACCAGCGTGCTGAAGGTGATGGCCTGGAACATCAAATACGCCGGCGGCCGGATCGATTTCTGGTTCGACATGTGGGGCGACCGCGTGCAGATGACCCGCGCCGAAGTGGACACCAACCTGGCCGGCATCATCGCCCTCATCAACGAGGTCAACCCCGACCTGCTGATGACCGAGGAGATCGAGGTGAACTCCCGGCGGTCGGCCTACGTGAACATGGTGCACGAGATCCTCGCCCGGACGCCGCTGGCCTACGCCGCCTACGTCCCCACCTGGCGCAGCCGCTACATCCCCTCCGAGGGGCTGGGCCGCATGGACCTGGGCAACGCGATCTTCTCGCGCTACCCGATCGTCTCGGCCGAACGCGTCCCGCAGTCGGACCGCACCGACCAGGACCCCGCCACCTCGGCGTTCTACATCCACCGGGCGGTGGGCCGGGCGGTCATCGACACCGGGCTGACCCGGGTGGCGGTGCTGGTGGTGCACACCGAGGCCTACGACACCGACGGGACCAAGTCCCGTCAGCTGCGCGAGATCGAGCAGCTGCTGGCCGCCGAGCCGCTGCCCTTCCTGGTGGGCGGCGACTTCAACGCCATCCCGCCCGGGTCGGTGCGCACGGTGGCCTTCAACGACGAGCACCCCGATTCCAAGGGCACCGAGTTCGAGCAGCCGCCTTACGCGCTTGCCGACATGGTGCCGTTTTACGACCGCTACCGGTCGGCCATCACCCTCGACCGCTACGGCACCACCCTGGAGACGCAGCGGCGGCACTTTTCCCACAGCATCATAGGGCGCGACAAGGTGGGCTCGCAGGGCGAGCCGGGGTTCTGGACCCGCACCCTCGACTACCTGTTCGTGAACCCCCCCTCGCGCTGGCAAGACGGCAGCACCGACACCTTGCAGGAGCCCGGCCGCCTGGGGATCCGCAGCGATCCCATGCTGCTGTCCGATCACTGCCCGGTGGTGGGCACCTGGCAAGTGGTGACGCCGTGAGGGCGCTGGTGCTGGCGGTGATCGTGCTGGCGGGCGGGCCCGCCGCGCGGGCGGCCGAGACGCAGGCGCTGGTGGCACGCGACGACGCCTTCACCCCGGCGCGGGGGCACTTCTCGTTCGGGATCTGGAGCCCTCTGCGCTACGCGATCAGCGACCGCCTCGAGTTGCAGGCCCACCCGCTGGTGTTCTTCGTCGCGCCCCACCTCGAGGCGCACCTGCGCCACCTGCGCGTGGGTGCCTGGCAGCTGACCGGCGCCTACGCCCTGTCGTTGCCCTCGCCGGCGATGCGCCTCTTGCAGGGGTACCTGTTTCCGGCCTGGGAGCGGGGCGGGGGCCAGATCGGCTGGAGCGTGGTGCCGCGGGTGGGGCTGCTGGCCAGCCGCATGTTGCCCGCCGACGGGGTGCTGACCCTGCGCGGGGACGTGGCGGTGGGCATCCCGATCGTGGAGGGGGATGCCCGGCCCCTGGACACGCTGGCCCCGGTGGACTTGCTGTTCGATCCGGTGGTGGCCAGCTACCGCGGCCGGGTGGGCGCGATCTTCGATCGGGCCCTGGGGGCGCGCTGGCGCGGGCGGGTGCTGGGCGACGTGTACCTGCACGGCGTGGATCCGGACCACACCAGCGGCTTTCTCACCCGGGTCACCTTCCGGGCGGGCGCCGGCCTGGACCTGGGGCTGGGCCCCCACAGCCGGCTGCTGTTCGGGCTGTACTTCTGGAACGACTACCAGCACGCCGTCGACCAGGACGGCGAACCCATCCGGTCGAACCTGCTGCTGCCGGTGATCGACCTGCTGTGGTCGGGCGGCTAGTTCTCTGCCGGCTCTCGGCCGATCAGGGAGCGGCGTTCAGCGCGGTCCGCGTGGGGGCACCGGTCGTGCCCAGCTGGCGGTGGTCGCGCCACAGCCAGCGCAGCGAGTCCGGCAAGATGGCGTGGCCGTGGCGGTTGCTGTGGAAGCCGGGGCCGTAGACGGCCCGGACGTCGTAGCCGGCGAACATCAGCGACCGGTGCATGGCCCGGTTGGCCAGCGGCCAGCTGCCGGCCTCGGCACGGTCCAGGTCCTGTTCACCGTCCTGCAGGAACACGCGGATCGGCTTTCTCGGCACCCGGCGGATGAGGGCAGCGTAGTTGTGCCCCCCCTCGCGCTGGCTGGAACCGGCGGCGATGTTGGTGAAGCTGCCCACCCAGGACAGGACCTTGCGGAACTGGTCGGGCCTCTCCCAGGCCACCGTGAACGCGCAGATCCCGCCCGAGGAGATGCCGGCGATGGCCCGGCTGTCCGGGTCCGAGCGCAGCTTCACGGTCTTTTGCACCTCGGGCAAGATCTCGTCGACAAGGAACTTCGCGTAGTCGCTCGAGAGGGTGTCGTATTCGAACGAGCGGTTGCGCCGGCCGTCGGCGAACACGCCGGGGTTGATGAAGACCGCGGCCGTGACCGGCATGTCGCCCTTGGCGATCAGGTTGTCGAACACCGTGGGCACCTGTTTCAGGTATTGCCCCTGCCCGTCCTGGAACACCATCAGCGCCGCGGGCCGGGACGACCGGTACTGGGCGGGCACGTAGATCCACCAGTCGCGTTCGGTGCCGGCGAACACCTTGCTGCGGAACTTGGGCTGCTGGATCACCTTGCCCTTGGGCACGCCCGGCTGCGGGAGGGCGTCGGGGTGGACGGTGTAGGCCTCCACCTCGAAGGCGCCGATCCGGCGGCCATCGATGTCGTAGCTGAACCGGAAGGCCGAGCCGTCGGGCAGCGCCGGCACGGCCGCCCAGACCGAGGTGCCCGGGATCTGCGCCAGCTTGTGGCTCATGAAGCCGTCGACCGAGCGGGCGGTGACCTCCTTGGCGCCCTCCACCTCCACCGCGAAGGCCACGTCGGGCCCCTCCATCTTGGCGGTGCCGTTCTTCAGGCCTTCGGGCGTGAACCAGCGGCGGATCTTGTCGACCAGGCGGGTGGCAGCCTCACCGGTGGGCCTGGCCTCCAGCGCCCGGCGGAGCTCGACCGGCTGCAAGGGGGGCGGTTCTTCGGGGGCGGGGGCGCGCGGCGGCGGCTGGGTCTGCGCCAGCGCAGCGGCCGCCATCAGGCAGAGAACGAATCCGGAACCGAGACAGACGGATGCCCGCTGCAACGTCATGGCGCCCGATAGTACATGGGCCGGGCGCCCGACGTTGAAGGGGGAGCGTGACGGCGGGCCGGCGGATCAGTCGGTCGCCGATTCGATGGCGGCCTGCCAGTGAGGCTCGAGCGTGATGGTGGGCCGGTTCGATTCGGTCCGGGTGCGGTCGGATGGGGCAGACGCGGTCGCGATCCTCGGCTCCGAACCGCCCTTTTCGGCGAGCTTCGAGTCGCCCACCCCACCGATGGTGTAAGTGCGGCGCGCGCCGAAAGCAGCCTGACGAAGAGCGGTGAACGACATGGGCGGGTCCTCCTGACTGGCCCTGGGAGAGTGCACGGGGCGGGCCAGGCACAAACCCACGGATTTCCGCCAACTTGCGCACCGCGGTGCAAAACGAATTGCCGAGTCTCGGCCGCGCAGCTGCGAACGCGCCGACGCACCTCCGGACACCGCCGTCATGTGAACGCGGGAAGCCGACCGGCGCCGGAGTGGAAGCGCATCGGCGCCGGGGTGGATTCGCCGCCATATCGGCACCGGGACCCCCTTGCTCGCACGTGCGGCCTCGACTCGGCGATTCGGACCACCCGTGCGGGCGGGTGCCGGAAACGATCCGCGCCTGGCGACGGCCGCCAAAAGTTGACGATGGGCAAGGCTCACCGAGAATCGACCGCCGAGGCAACCCTAGATGCAAGAGAGCTTTTCGTCCGAGCGGCCACCCGCCGACAGCGCGGTCTCCGCCTACACGCGCACGCACGCCGCCTTCGATCTGAAGGGAGTCATGGCTTCCATGACGGTGCTGCGGTTGCGCTCGCGCGACCTCAACCTCATCGAGCGGCAGCTGCGCGCGAAGGTGACCCAGTTCCCGCAGTTCTTCCAGGACGCGCCGGTGGTGCTGGACCTCGCCGAGCTCGAGGGCGGCGCGGCGGGCTTTCCGCTGGCCGCGCTGGTGCGCGCGCTCAGCGTCTGCCGGGTGGTGCCCGTGGCGGTGGCCAACGTCGACGAGTCCCAGCGCGCGGCGGTGGTCTCTGCCGGCCTCGGCATCGTGTCGCTCAACCCGTCGCGCGCGGCCGGTGATCCCGAGTCGGCGGGTTCTCCCGCGGTCCCCCCCTCCCCCACCCGCGCCGAGCGCGCAGCCGCGGCCCCGGGCGCCACCAACCCCGAACGCCCCCCCTCCGAGCGCCCCGCCGCTGCGCCCACGAACCCGGGCGCGCCTCCGGCC
>JBKPRZ010000070.1:0-11886 GCA_046734815.1 Myxococcota bacterium
GCGATAACTTCGGAGACGCGCCACAGGAGGCGACGGTTGCAGTTCCGACAGAGGCGGCGGCCGTCGATAGGTTCATCGAGGAACTCTCAGGGGTCGCTGCCACTGGCGAGGGCGTCGCTCACTTGAGGATGGCGGGCTAACCCGCGCCCTGAGGCCGACCGCAAGGGAATTATGAAGAGGCCGAAGCGGCGAACTTGAGCAGCGGGGCGTGGCGTTTCTGCAGGGCATTCAGGTAGCGAGATTCGTCGTAAGAGGTCTTGTCCACCCAGCAGCGGTAGAGGATGCGTATCCACTTGAACGCCAGGGCTCTGATAGCAGCGTTGTGCGTGGCGCCTTTGGCTTTTTGGGATTCGTAGAACGCCCGGGCCCAGAAGGAGCGGGGGATGGTCTCGCCGGCCCATTCTACGAAGGTCTGGCGCAGGAAGGTGGGACAGGCCCAGCGCCAGTGAACCCAATGCTTGTTTCCGCTGCGCTCGGTAACCGGTGCGACGCCGACGAATTTCTGGATAGCGGCCGCGTTTTCGAAGCGATCTCGCTGCTCTCCGAAAGCAGCCAGCAGCCGAGCCGCGAAGACCGGCCCGGCGCCGGGGAGTTGAGCGAACAGAGGGAAGTCGGGCAGGCGTTCGCATCGCTGGGCGATCTCCGCGTCCATGGTGACGATCGACTCGTTCAGAGCGCGCAACTGGGGCAGAAGAGCCCCAACCACGAGCTGGGTGGGTTCGACGACCGCGGGGTCGGACGTGAGAGGTCGCTCGCTCTTGATGGCGTCGAGGCGACGCTTGACGGCCGCCGAGTAACGTACGTTGTGGCTACGGAAGAAGCGAAGCAGGCTGTCGGGACGGGCGCGCTGGGCCGCCTGCAGGCTGGGCCACCTGGTGAGAAAGTCGATGAAGACCTTGGTCTGTTTGTCCCGAAACCACTGCAATATCTGGGGAAAGTAGGCCTTGAGGGCGAAGGTCAGGCGATTGGTGAGGCGGACGCGATCCTGGACCAGGTCGCGCCTGGCCTCGACGAGGTGCCTGAGGGCCCGCATGTCAGGCCGCTCACGATGAAGAGGCTTGAGCTTGTCGCGATGGCGAAGGAGGAGCTCCAGAGCGATATGGGCGTCGGTGGGGTCGTCCTTGGCCCGGCTCGGCGTGAAGGCGCTCCTGTACTTGGCCAGCGTGCTGGGGTTGACCGGGAAGATGACAAAGAACTCGTGCTCGAGCAGGGCCGACACGATCGGTCCCTGAGTCAGCTCGATGCACACGGCGATGGGGCGACCCGCGAAGCGCTCGCGAAGTCCTTGGGCCCACCTCTGGATGGCGAGAGGCCGATGGTCCAGCACGGACGATTCTGTGCTGTCACCGCCCGGGACGGAGAGGCAGACGTCGTGCTGGCGATCCGCCCAGTCGATACCGATGAAAGCGGCGAAGGAAACGGGCTGGTGCATGGAACCTCCAGGAGTAGGATTGAGGTTGGGACATGCAGAGCCGCGCCCAGCGAAGGCAATATGGAGAGCCGGTGAGGCGGCATCCCCTGAGTGTTCGTTACGGGCAAAGGCACACCCGCGGGCTCGAAGCCGAGTTAGTGAGCATCCCGTGCTCGGAATTGCAGATTCGTAGCCCGCGGGTGCATGTCCCGCCTTCGATTCTCCCGATCCCTCGGGTGCTCCGAAAGTGGAACGGTCCACCCATAATGGAAATGCAGCGGTCGACCTTCCTCCCTCGCTTCGCTCCCTCTCGCGTCCGCCGCTGAACGCCGGTATCGTTATGCGGACACGACGATGACCGAGTCGGAACGCACCACGCGGCCTGACTACCTCGTGGACTACATCGACGAGGTGCTGGTTGCGTGCCCCCAGTGCGGCCGGGTGGCGACTGTACGCGCCGATGGAGGCCTTCGTGCACGCTCGCCGGTGGTCCGATGTACCAGGTGCGGCTTCAATCGCAGCGGATGGCCTGTTCCCGAGGGTGTGATCATGGATGCTGTCGCGAGGCGGAGGTGCCCGCGTTGCGGCCGTTGGTTGGAGAAGAGGTACCAGCGGGTAGTCGCAAGACGCCGCGAGGTGGTCCTTTCGTGTCCGTGCAAGGCCGAGACGACGGTAGCCCTCAAGTTCACAATGGTCCGCCTCGGTGAACCCTACGATCCGTACTTCGGATACCCGTTGTGGCTTCAGAAGCGCCTTGGTCGCGAGATCCTATGGGCGTACAACCACCGCCATCTAGCGTTCCTGAAGCGGTTCGTGCAGGCCACAATCCGGCCCCGAACTCCAGGTTGGAACGGCAGTCTGGCGAGCCGACTTCCGTCGTGGCTGACCAAAGGGACCCGGCGGCCAAACGTGCTCAAAAACATCGAAGCTTTGGAACGGCGAGCCGCATAACATGTCATTGCAGCGGACGATCACCCTCCCTCGCTTCGCTCGGGCGGGTGCTCGCCGCTGAATGCCAGGTCGTTATCCGGACGACGCTATGGACCACTTCCAAGCCGACGTGAACATCGCCACCTATCTGGCGCGGCAGTGGGCTGTGATCCGGGACTGGGCCGAGGATCTGCTTTGCGACGCCCTTCACCTGAGCCACCCACGAGATGTTCTCAGTCCGCAGAATCGTGGGCGCCATCCCATCCCGAACACGCCGTGGCACTACAGCACTCACGGAGCTGGCGTCGACATTCATCTAGACGGCGAAGTCGGTGGGATCGACTTCGATTTCGACCAGCGCTCGCCAGACCTTTCGCGCCTCCGCCTCTTTGCCGACAGACAACTGAACACAGGTAGGATCCCGCCAGGAACGTCAACTGCAGCTTTAGTCGAGGACCCGCGACGATTTGACCGAGCGGCGCACGTCGCGCTGGACAAATTCCCGGAGTATCGTCGCCCGGATCGGGCGACCTCGTCGGCGATGAGGGCGGCCGTACGATCGGAACGTCCGTCGGAGAACCTGAAAGAACTGGTGCTCTCCTGGAAGCAGGCGGGCCTCGGCCGGTCCACGGTGGAAGAGCGGCTCACAGCTCTGCTGCTGGAGCTTCAGGGTGTCGGCACGGAACCGGAGGAGGATATCGTCATGGATCTCCTCGATCTGGTGGTCGGGTACTGCCGTCCAGAGGCGAGGCTGTTTCCGTGAGTCATGCGCCGGATAATCTAGACTAATCCTACGGTGTCACGAAGTTCGGGCCTGCGCGGCCGCAGAGGAAGCAGGAGTGGAGGGAGAGCACGAGGGCGCGAATAACGAAGACGCGCACGGAAGCGATGGAGGCAGAGCCGGGGCCAGATGATCCGCGAGCTCGAGGAATCGGTCGATCTGTTTTCGGCCGCCGATCGCGTTCTGGACCGAGTTGGGGAGCCACTTCGGTGCCGTCTGGGTCTGACCTCTGATTGGATCACCGCTCAGATCGAGGCCATCCTTGCAAAGGGTGGCCACGATGGCTCACCGGCGATGAAGCGGACGAAGCCCGCGATGTTCAGCTCGGAACTGGTGCACGTCACGTCGGGGCACCCACCGTGGTAGCCTCGATCATCGCGGTGGGCTTCGGCGCTTATCGCCAGTGACGTTGGGCAGACAGGCGATCCTAGGAGAGATATTGCATGTCTGACAGTGCGACCCTCCAGCTTCTCGGCGCAAGTCCGGTGTTTCTGGTCGCCGACGTCGCCTCAACGATGCATTGGTACCAGGAGGTCCTCGGATTCGAGGCTTCGCCGTTCCCCAAATCGGCCCCGCATGCGTTTTGTATCCTCACGCGCGACGCTGTCGAGATCATGCTCCAGGCGCTCGAGGGCTACCAGAAGTCGCGCATCTACGATCGCAGGGAGGGAGGCGTCTGGAACGTCTACCTGCGAATGAAGGGGGTCCGGAACCTGTTCAACGCCCTCGCTCAGCGAGATGACGTAAAGATCCTCGAGTCACTTTGCGAGCAGGAATACGGCGAGACCGAATTTGTCGTCGAAGATCCGAACGGGTACGTCCTCGCCATCGCCGAACGGGAGGGAGTATCGTCGCATGACTCGCCCGTGTGAGGCGGCCCTGTTCGCGTGACTCGCCGGCCGTCCTGCCAGCAGTGAGCAACAAGCCATTGCAGACGGACGAAGCCCGCGACCTTCCACTCGGAACCTCTACACGTCGAGGGGGCTCCGAGTTTCCTGGTAGTATTGATCATCCGTGAATGGCTTCGCCGCTGAAGCCCACGGTCGTCAGGCGTCCGACATGCGCTCAGATCTCGCAACCTGGGATGGCCAACCGAGAGCCGCAGAGCCCCCGTTCGGCGCTGCGGTCATCGTTTACAGGCGCTGCACGGCAGGTCGCGAGTTTCTCCTCTTGCACCGATCTCACGCGGGCCCCGACTACGAAGGCGATTGGGCATGGACCCCACCCAGCGGGGCTCGCCTCCCGGGTGAGGCGATCGAAGCCTGCGCGCAACGCGAACTCCTCGAGGAGGCTGGCCTTGCCGTACCTGCCCGGGCCCTGCCCAACGCTGCCCCCGACTGGATGATCTTTGAGGCCGAGGTTGGCGAAGACGTACAGGTGGTGCTTGGCGACGTCGAGCATGACCGGTTCGAGTGGGTCTCATTGGCTGAGGCCCTCCGCAGGTGCGTGCCGGCGAAGGTGGCGGAAGCGTTCCAGACAGTAGCGGCAAGGCTGGACGCGTAACTCGGCGATGAAGCGGACGAAGCCAGCGATGCTCAACTCAGAACCTCTCTACATCACGAGGAGCCGACCGAGATGGTAGCCCTGACGATCGCGATGGGCTTCGCCGCTTGTCGCCAGTGCCGTTGGACGGACGAGGGTCATGCTCCCCGATAGGCACATTTGGATCTTCCACAGTGCACGCTCGAACTTCCCGAGCGCGGTGTCCTCGACGCTGGGGACCGCCGAGCGTTGGATTCAGTTGAACAAGGTGACCGGTGTGCTGACCGCGTATCCCCTGGACGAGGGTGTCTTCGACTGGGCGCTCCGGATGGACCTCGTCTCGGACCGCGTGCGGCCTCGCGGGAAGGATCCGATCTTCGTCGCCGGGTTCAGCTCAGCAATGCAGGAGCACTACCACTACGAAGACGGCGCACGAGCGGGCGCCGATGAGCGATGAACCTGTCGAGCGCCACGCCGTCCAACCCGAGGCGTGCGAGTCTCGTGAGATCTGGATGAAGCTTCACCACTATTCTGAGGATCCGGCTCTCAGTGTCTTCCACCCTCACGTGGCGAAGACGAGCCCTGTCCGGGATCAGGGGTACGTTTGGGCGATCGACGAGTGGCATTCGCCGATGTACTACGTCCCGAGAGACTGTCCGCGGGCTTGCTTCTGGGCTGGCGATCGGACGACGGCTGAGGATCGCGACCGCTGGCTTCACGGGCTGGAGCCCCGATTTGTGATGGCGATCGAGAGAAGCTGGCTCGACCGAATCTGTAACACCGTCCTCTATCGCTATGAGATGCCAGTGGAGAAGTTCGAGCCTCGACTCGATGACAGCGGGCACTACGTGTGCAAAGAGACCGTTGTGCCGATTCGGGTGGAGCCGATGCGCGATCTGCTGGGTGCAATAGTCGCCGAAGGAGTCGAGGTGCGTGTGGTTGACCGCCTCGGGCCGATGTGGCGACGCGTTCACCAGCAATCGACGCTCCACTTTTCCGGAACGCGCCTTCGCAATGCGCGGGGGTACCCATCCGACTTCGGAGTCGAGTGATCCGCACGGGAGCGATGACGCTGGATAACCCGCCGTGCAGCGGACCAGGTCGTCGCTTACGCTCGGAACAGGCCGCTGAATGCCGAGTCGTTGGGCGGCTTCGCGGGAGTCTCTGACACGTCACGAACAGGACGATGACCGGTTTGTGGCGGCGAAGGTCGGCGCGGGTGGCAGTCTGTCGCCATGGAATCAGGTAGAGCCCTGCTCGTCAGTGGAACGATCTTGCTGAGTGTTTCGGCGCTGCTGGGGTTCGTCCAATACCGGTATCGCGAGCGGCCTGAGGTGTTCGCTCAGTGGAGGGTGGTTCACGTCGGTGGCACGGCCGGCGCCCTGCAGCTCATCGCCCTTTCGACGATCTGGAAAAACCTCGACCCGGCGAGGACGTGGGCCACGTGGCTGGGCGCGGGAATCATCGTCGCGACTTGGGCCTTCTTCGTCGGGCCGTTGATGCGGGCTCTTGGACAGCGTCGGGTGGCGCGGATCATGAACTTCGTGGGCGCGGCGATAGCGGTGCCGGCCTATCTATCACTGCCGGCCGCCATCGTCTTGGTGAGCTGAAGCGACTGAGGGCGACCGCCCTGATTTCCATGTCGTCGCGCAGAAGTCGGAGCAGACTGGAGAGGGATGCCAGTCACTCCGTTCCACGGCGGTATCGGTCTGCTCGCGAAGGGCTGCCTTGGCCGGCGCTTCTCGTTCATTGGCTTCTGCGCGACTCAGGTCGCGATCGACTGCGAGTCCGGCTATCACCTGTTGCGAGACGATTGGCCGGTTCACCGATCACTTCATACGCTTCTGGGCGCGACGGTGGTCTGTACGATCATAGCCGTTGTCTTCCGCAGGCTGGGTACTCGGTTCCAGCGTGACGTCTCTGCTCGTTCCGGCCTGACGGGGCTCGCTCGCGCGGATCTGGCGAGCGCGGCGGCGGTCCCCGTCACCATCACGACGATTGTCCTCGGAGTCGGCGGCCACCTCATCCCGGACGGCATCATGCATTCCGATGTTCGCCCGTTCGCGCCCTTCTCCGAGGCGAATCCCCTATACGACTTCGCCTCCCTGGCCGCCTTGCACGCGTCCATGGTCGCCGCAGGAATTCTTGGAACACTGCTCGTCGCGCACAATGCTCGCGCGCCGGCGAAGCGGTGATTGGCTGCGGGAGTCCGACAAGGCGTGGAGCCACAAGCAGGATGCTAGCGGGTCAGTTGAGGCGCATGCTCGAAGGAGCCGAGGGCGACGTGTGCAGCTGAGGCGGGGCGCCGAGGGTCCTACCCCACGGGCAACAGTATCGGGACGAGCGTGACCTGCGCTATCGTGCGCGGCCGAAAGGAGTGCCCATGGCGCTGAATGTTTCTCTTCTCCGCAGCAGCTTCGGCCTTGTCGTCGACCGTCAGCCCCAGCTGACCCATCGCTTCTACGAGATCCTGTTCGCTCGTTACCCGCAGGCGAAAGGGCTGTTCAACCACAACTCCCCCGCGCAGCAGGAGAAGATGCTCGGCGATGCGCTCGTGGCCGTCATGGACCACCTCGAGGACGCGCCCTGGCTGGTCAACACGCTGAAGGCCTTGGGCGCGAAACATGTGGGGTACGGCGTCACCAGAGAGATGTACGACTGGGTCGGGGCCAGCTTGCTGGCGACACTCGCGGAGGCGGGCGGTCCACACTGGACGCCGGAGCTCGCGGCCGCGTGGACGGAGGCGTATGGGGCGATCGCGGGGCTGATGCAGCAGGGGGCGGCGGAGGCGTAGGGGTGGGGGCGCAGCCACCGCCCTGTCCGAACGAGTGACGAAGTGGCCGCCGCTGCGACGCTCGCGGCCCGAAACAACTGCCCCGCGGCCGGCCACCGGCTACATCGACATCACGGTCGGATGGGCGCGTCGCTCGGGTCGCGGCCTCTCGCAGCCGTCGCTGAATGCCGGTATCGTTGGCGCGACGGAGGACGCTCGAGGGCAGCGGGGTAACTCCTAGCGCACCAGCTTCATCACCCCGTCGCGCATCACCCAGAACACGCGGGTATCGTCCACCGCGATGCCGTAGGGTTCCACCTGGTCGGTGGCCAGCGTGACCTCGGCACCGCCGGCGATGGGTTGCATGACGACGCGGCCGGTGTGGCGTTCGGTCCAGAACAGCTCGCCACCGTGCACGGTGATGATCGCGGGGCTGCCGCCGTGGGCGACGTTCAGGACGCGCACGGTCCGGTCCGCCAGGGCGGCGGCCTTCACGCCGCCCAGGGCGGAGTTGAGGTTGGTCCAGTACACGGTGCCGCCGGCGATCGCCAGGGAGAAGGGGTGTACCTCGTTCTCGAACAGCAGCGACACCCTGCCCCCGGCCGCTGCCACGGAGGCGATGCTCCCGCCGCGCACCTGGCTGTCGGCGTAGTTGGTCCAGTAGACGGTCGGGCCGTCGATGGTGATGCCGTTGGGGAAGTCCTGGTCGGCGGCCAGCACATGGGTGCGGCGGGTCTTCTTGTTCCAGCGGACGACGCTGCCGGTGCGGGCGGCGGTGCTGCGGTCGGCGCCGGCGTAGAAGTTGGTCCAGTAGGCGTTGGCGGGGTCCAGGGCCAGGTAGCTGGGGTGGCCCTGGTCCTCGGCCAGCAGCTCGCGCGGGCCGCCCGCCACGGGCACGCGCATGACGGTGCCGCCGTCATAGTTGGTGAAATACACGTGCTGGCCATCGCTCGCGATCCCGAACGGGCCCTCCAGGCCCTCGGCCAGCACGGTGACCGGGCCGCCGCCCACCGGGACCCGGTAGATCTCGCCGGGGTTGCCCGAATCGTTGAAGTCGCTGTAGTCGGCCAGGTACAGGAAGCCGTCGGCGATCGCGATCTGCCGGGGCACGAACAGCCCCGGGGCGTTGGCCGGCGAGATCAGCGCCACCGGTTGGCAGCGCCCCGCCACACAGCGCCCGCCCTCGCAGCTGAGCCCGCGCGCGCCGCAGCGGCGGGGGTCGTCGCCGCTCGCCCTGGGGTCGGTGTCGCTCGCGCTGGCCGCGGCCGGGATCGGCTGACCGTGCCTCCGCCAACGCCACCCGGCGAGCAGGCCGCCGGCGACCAGCACCACCAGCGCAACGGTCGCCCACAGCCCGCGCGGCCGCCCCAGCCGCCCCAGCCGCCCCAGCCCGCGCGGCATCTCCTTCACCCCGTCGGCGACGGTGGCCTCCCCCGAGGGCGGCGCCGAAACGCCCAGCAGCTCCGGCCCCCAGCGCGCCCACCCCTCGCGGTCGGCGCACGCCAGGAGGGCGCTGCCCAGCGCGGCCACGCCCGGGAACCGCCGCTCGGGGTCGCGGCTCAGCGCGCGCATGACCAGGGCGTCGAACGCGGGGGGCAGGCCGGGAACCCGCGCGCTCGGAGGTTCCGCGGTGCCGGTCACGATGGCCTGCACCAGGTCGTAATGGCTGTTGCCGGCGAACGGGCGGGTGCCGGTGGCGCATTCGTACAGCGCCACGCCGAGGGCGTATTGATCGCTCAGGTTGCCCGCCCAGCGGGCGTTGCGCAGCTGCTCGGGCGACAGATAGGGCAGGGTTCCCAGCAGCGCCTCGGACCGGGTCAGCTCGGCGGTCTCGCCCCGGCGGTCGTCCAGGCGCGAGATGCCCAGGTCCAGGACCACCAGCTCGTCCAGCGCCTCGCGG
Organism: Myxococcota bacterium; assembly: GCA_046734815.1. Taxonomy (GTDB): domain Bacteria; phylum Myxococcota_A; class Polyangia; order Fen-1088; family Fen-1088; genus CAVYGB01. The sequence continues at coordinate 9,278 of JBKPRZ010000070.1, forward strand.
CGGCGGGTCACCATGAAGTTGGCGGGCTTGAGGTCGCGGTGGACGATGCGGCGGTCGTGCAGGGCGGCCACGGCGGTCACCGCCGGCAGGAACAGCTGCACCAGCTGCGCCAGCGACAGCCGCCCTTGCCGGGCCAGGACCAAGTTCAGGGTCTCGCCGGCAAGATACTCCATGACGATGAACGGCCGCCCGGCGTCGACGCCCGAGTCCAGGATGCGGACCACATAGGGATGGCTTATCCGGGTCAGCGCGCGCGCCTCGCGCAGGAAGCGGCGGGTGGCCACCGGGTCGCCGGCCAGCTGCCGATCGAGCACCTTCAACGCGACCGGCCCATCGGCGTCCGGCAGGCGGGCCTGGTAAACCACCCCGGTGCCGCCGCGACCGACCAGCCGGGTGGCGATATAACGACCGAAGACCGGCTCGCCCTCGGCTGGCGTCCCGGCGGCTTTCAATGAACAGCCTCGACGAGGAAACGCTTCGTGACAGCGGCGGACGCCGGCCCGGCGCCCTGCTGCGCACCGACTGGTACCTGTTCGTGGCGCTGGAGGCGGACCGCCCGCTGGCGTCCGCCGCCCGTTACGCCCTGGCCGGCATCGACGAGGTGGTGATCGCGCGCGGGCCCGAGCGCGCTGCCACCCGCAGCGACGAGGCGGGCGTACGGCGGCTGGTGCTGCGCCTGCCCGGCCGCTCGCTGTCCAGCATCCACGCCCGCCTGCACCGCACGCCGGCAGGCTGGGTGCTGGAGGACGCGCGCTCGACCAATGGCAGCTTCGTCAACGGCCAGCGCACCGATCGGGCGCCGCTGCAGCCCGAAGACGTCGTCGAGGTGGGCCACTCGTTCCTGCTGCTGCGGCCGTTCGCGTTGCCGGTGGAGCGACCGCCCGCCGACTGCGACGGTCGCGACCTGGCCGGGCAGCCGACCGGCTTTGCCACCGTCCTGCCGGGCCTGCAAGGCCAGCTGGACGAGCTGGCGCGCATCGCCCGGTCCGAAGTGACGACCGTCCTGTGCGGCGAGAGCGGCACCGGCAAGGAGATGCTCGCGCGCGGCATCCACGCGCTGTCGGGCCGCAAGGGGCCCTTTCTGGCCATCAACTGCGGCGCGCTGACCGAGAGCCTGGCCGAGAGTCAGCTGTTCGGCCACGTGCGCGGCGCCTTCTCGGGCGCGGTGACCGACGCGCCCGGGTTCGTGCGCGCGGCCGACGGCGGCACGTTGCTGCTCGACGAGATCGGCGACCTGGGCCGGTCGGCGCAGGCGGCGCTGCTGCGCGTGTTGCAGGAGCGCGAGGTGGTGCCGGTGGGCAGCACGCGCGCGCAGACGGTGGACGTGCGCTTCATCGCCACCGCGCCGCGGCCGCTGGACCAGCTGGTGGAGGCGGGCAGCTTCCGCGCCGACCTGCACGCGCGGCTGGCGGGTTTTTCCCACCAGACCGTCCCCCTGCGCGACCGCCTGCCCGATCTGGGGCTGCTGGTGTCGGCGCTGCTGGCCCGGATCGCCGTCAGCGGCGCCCCACCCGCGCTGGCGCCCGAGGTGGCGCTGCGCCTGTTCCAGCATCGCTGGCCGCTGAACGTGCGTGAGCTGGAGCAGGCCCTGCGCCGCTGCTGGGTGCTGGCCGGCGGCGGCGCCATCCAGGCCGCCCACCTGCAGCTGGACGACCCGTCGGCGCCCGCCGGTCAAGACGGCCCCGGTGTGCAGCGGCTGTCCGCCGAGGACCAGGAGCTGCGCCAGCAGCTGCTCGAGGCGTTGGCCGCCGCCGGGGGTAACGTCACCCAGGTGGCCCGCCGCCTGGGCAAGGCGCGCATGCAGGTTCACCGCTGGATGAAGCGGCTGGCGATCGATCCCTCGTCGTTCCGACACTGACCATCCCCGGGGCGGGCCGGTTGTAACACGCGACCGCAACCCCTTTGTTTCGGTGCAACCGCCTCCGGAGTTGCGCCTGCGCACGCGCGCACAGGCGGCGGCTGGGCGTCGGGGCCCCGACGCGAGGCACGCAAAATGCTCGGCTCGCCGGCAAACACCTCGGAAGAAAGGCGAAAAGAGATGATGATCACCGCGCCGGCCCCGCGCCGCACCCCCCTCCTGTCCCTGATGCTGTTGCTGCCCTTCCTGCCCGCCTGCGACGATCTGATAGCCGGCGTCCTGGGAACCGACGGCGGCACCCAGCCGGACGCGGCCGTCCCCGCTGGCGCCGCGCCGGGCAAGCTCAGCGCGATCACCTTCACCCCTTCCAACTTCGCCGTCTCCGCGCTGGAGGGCGCCGCGCCCACCGGCGATCTCACCTTTGACGGCAAGAGCTGCGGCGCCGGTCAGGCCGCCATCGACACCGACAAGGGCACCATCAGCTGCGGCGAGCTGAAGTCGGGCAGGAACTTCTGGTACGGCACCATCAAGCAGGGCGAGGGCGGCTCGCTGGGCGTCTTCGTCACCAAGAGTCTGTCGATCGAGGCCACAATGAAGGTGCAGGCCGAGGGGCAGCTGCCACTGGTGATCGTCGCGCTCGACAGCGCCGAGGTCTTCGGCACCCTGTCGGTCGCCGCGCACGGCCCCAAGGCGGGCGCGGGCGGCTTCGCCGGTCCTACCGGCGTGGGCAGCCGCCAGAACGGCATGGGCC
>JBKPRZ010000071.1:0-9851 GCA_046734815.1 Myxococcota bacterium
GAATCGGGGGAGGCTCAGTGATCTCTGTGTGCTGTGCAAGCGGGCACACAGGAGAATTTCTGGTGAGCATGCGCAAGCGGGAACGTGGGTGACATTTTTTGGAGGACGTCACATGTTCCCGCTTGGACACCAGAGATCGCCATCGAGGACGAGGACGAGGACGAGGACGAGGACGAGGACGGGAACGGGGTATTCTCGTACATCGCGAACGCTGCGATAGTGGGCCGCCTCTGCCGCCTCGCTTTCTCCGCTCTGCTAGGATGCCGCCGGTGGCCGCGGCCGGCTGGGCGGAGCGGCGCTGGTGGCATGAGCTTGACGAGGCGCGGTCTGATGTCCTTGTCGCGCCCCGAAAGGAAGGCGCGCGAGGGCGGATACTGGGTGCACGTCAGCCGCCGCGCGATGGCGTGCAAGTTCGAGATCACCTTGCCGTCCGAGCTGGCCGACCACATCGATCAGGCCACCGCCGCCCTCGACACGGTCGGCGAGATCGAAGATCAGCTCACCATCTTCCGCACCTCCAGCGAGCTCTCGCGCGTCAACCGCGACGCCCACGAGGGCCCGGTCACCGTCGATGCCGACCTGTTCGCGCTGCTGCAGTCCTGCCAGACCTTGCATCAGCTGACCGACGGCGCTTTCGACATCACCTCCACGCCGCTGTCGCGCATCTGGGGTTTTCTCCGCCGCCAGGGCCGCCTGCCCTCGCCCGCGGAGATCGACGAGGCGCGCGCGCAGGTGGGGATGCAATACGTGGAGCTGGACCCGCAGGCGCGCAGCGTGCGTTTCGCCCGCCCCGGCATGAGCCTGAACCTCGGCGCCATCGGCAAGGGCTACGCGCTCGACCGGGTGGCGGCGCAGCTGCGGCGCGGGGGCCTGTTCACGGCGCTGCTGACCGCCGGAGCCAGCAGCATCGTGGCCGTGGGAAACGGACCGGACGGGCTGGGCTACAAGGTCGGCATCCGCGATCCCCACGCCCACGACCGCCGCGCCGGGACGCTGGACCTGACCGACGCCGCGCTGGGGGTCAGCGGCGCGGGTGAACAGTTCTTCGAGGTCGACGCCAAGAGATACGGTCACATCATCGACCCGCGCACCGGCTGGCCGGTGGAGGGCCGGGCCCTGGTCTCTGTCGCAGCGCCCAGCGGCGCCCTGGCCGATGCCCTGGCCACCGCCTTCTTCGTGGGCGGCCGCGCTGTCGCACAGCGCTACGTCGAGTCACATACAGGCGTGAGTGCCGCCCTCATGGATATGTCACTTACCCATGAAAACCGCCGTGCAATCGTTCTCGGTCAAGAGCTAGATTGGGGCTTCCCGACATGACGCAAGCGACAATAAAACCGCTCTCAACGTTTCCCCGGGCATGGCCGGTATTGGCGTGAGGTCATGAAACCGCTCTCAACGTTCCAGCAGTGGGCGCTGGTGCTACTCCGCACGGCCATCGGCTGGCACTTCCTTTATGAAGGCTTCTACAAGTTCAGCCTCCCCGCCTGGAGCGCCGCGGGGCCGATGGGCCCGTTCAGCTCGGCCGGGTTCATCCGCGCCGCCACCGGCCCGCTGGGCCAGCTGGCCCGCGCCACCGCCGACGCGGGTCTTCTGCCCTGGCTCGACAAGGCCATCGTGTTCGGCCTGCTGGCCGCCGGTTTCTCGCTGATCCTCGGTCTGTTGACCCGGGCGGGCTGTTTCGGGGCTCTATTCCTGCTGGCGCTCTTCTACCTGACTGCCATCCCGATGACCGGTCTGCCGCAGCCCACCGCCGAGGGGAGCTACCTCGTGGTCAACAAGACGCTGATCGAGGCGCTGGCCGTGCTGGCGCTGCTGTCCTTCGACACCGGCAAGATCGCCGGGCTGGATCGCCTGTGGGCCGACCGCCGCAGCTCGCGGCTGACCCCGTCTCTTTCCCGACCGTAGTCGCGTGGCGCTGGCGCAGAAAAGGAACCGACCATGAACCTCACCGACGAGCAAAAAGAGATCGGTCGCCGCAATTTCCTCAAGGCGCTGGCGGGTACCCCGGCGCTGGCCGCCCTGGCGGGCACCGTCGCGGTCAAGGGCCCCAAGAAGGGCGGCCCGGTCAAGGCGGCCATGGTGGGCTCGGGCCGCGAGGGCCGCGTGTTGCTCGGTCAATGCGACAAGCAGTGGATCGACATCCGCGCCCTGTGTGACATCAACCCGGCGCGCTCGAAGGCGGCCGCCGACGGTCTGGCCGCCAGCGGTCTGCGCCGCCCCACCGAATACAACGACCTCAAGCAGATGCTGGAGAAGGAGGACATCGAGGCGGTGCTGGTGGCGGTGCCGCTGTCCGCCCACGCCGACGTGGCGGTGGCCTGCCTGGACGCCGGCAAACACGTGCTGTGCGAGAAGATGATGGCCTGGGACGAGGCCGGCTGTCACCGCATGGCCGACGCCGCCCGCCGCAACAAGAAGATCCTCGAGATCGGCTACCAGCGTCTGTACAACCCGACCTACCACGCCAGCTACGACGGCCTGATGAAGAAGGGCCTGCTGGGCGACGTCTATTACATCCGCAACGTCTGGCACCGCAACGAAGCCTGGCGCCGCGAGGAGAAGCCGCCGTCGGCCGACTACGATCCGCGCAAGTGGGGCTACGAGAACTTCGAGCAGCTGATCAACTGGCGCCTGTACCCGAAACATTCGCGCGGCCTGCTGGCCGAGCTGGGCAGTCACCAGGTCGCCATCGCCAACTGGTTCTTCGGCGGCCCGCCCGAGGCGGTGTACGCCTCCGGCGGCGTCTACCGCTACAAGGACGGCCGCCAGATGCCCGACCACGTCTACGTCACCTGGGACTACCCGGGCGGCCGCACCTCCACCTTCACCTCGATCCAGTCGAACGCCTTCGACGACTATTACGAGGAGATCCTGGGGACCAAGGGCACCTTGATCCTCAAGCGCGAGACCGAGGCCTACTTCTTCCCCGAGGGCGACGCCGCCACCCCGACCAGCGTCGAGGTGACCAAGCGGACCGGCAACGCGATCGTCGACGCCTCGGAGAGCCGCACCGCCGACGTCAACGGCCGGACGGTGGGCGCCCAGCCCGCCGGCGGGAACGCCTTCCCCCGGCTGCAGGCCTACAAGAACGAGATCAACGGCTTCTGCTCGGCCATCCGCGCCGGCACGCCGCTGGCGGTGGGACCGGAGCACGCCATCGCCAGCGCCACCGCCTGCATCCGGGCCTACGAGGCCTGCGAGAAGAAGACCCGCCTGGCCATGGGCGCGAGCGTCGCCGACACCGGCCGCCGGCCTACTTGATCACCTTCGCCACCCGCAGCAGCTCGGAGCTGAAGGAAGCCCCTTCGCTCTTGGCGGCGGGCAGGTTGAGCACGATGGTGGGGCGCGAGTCGATGGGGAACACCCCCATGGACAGCCCGCGCGTCACCTGCTCCTCCCGGCTGCCGAAGGTGATCACGTGTCGCTTGCGGCAAAGGTCGATGATCGCCGCCAGGTCCGACTCCAGCCCCGGGCAGACGTAAAGGACGTCGACCCCGTGTGACAGCACCGCGCTGGCCAGGGCGGAGGCGCTGGTGTAGCTGAGCGCGCGGGTGACCAACGGCAGACCCTGGACCTTGACGTTCGCGAGCATGCGGAACGCCTTCATGATGGTGGCGGCCGACGCCTCCGAGCCGCTGTTGCCCGCCTTGCTCAGCACCGCCAGCACGATGTCGTTGCCGACCCGGCTCTTGAGGTCGCTGTCGTACGAGAGCGCGCGGGTGAGGACCAGCACCTGCCGGTCGGCCGGCACCTCCAGCTGACTGCGCACCGGCGCGGCCACCATCAGAGTCACCACACCCAGGCCCAGGGCCAGAGCCCGGCGGTGGCTGATCGAGCGCGAGGGAATCACCGTTATCGTCGAGAAACTTTCGATGACCTCCTTACTTTACAGCCAGCGGTGGCTGGCTCGCGACGCTTCCGGGATGGCCCGCCGCGGCTTGGGGCCCTTACAAAATCTCACCGACCCCCCCTCAAGGTTCCGGCGCGTTCCGCTGATGGGATCTCTGCCTTTCGGTGGATTTCGTCTTGCAAGCCACGCACAGAATGTTTCGCGCTTCCTCGCTGGTCGCCCTCGCGCTGGTGGTGATGGCCTGGTCCGACCGGGCCCGCGCCGGCGGTGACATCGAGGAGGTGGACCTGGCCTCGCTCCTCAGCACGCCCGAGGAGGTGTGGACCGCCACCAAGACCGAGCAGAAGAACTACGAGGCCCCCGCCATCATCACCACCGTCACCCGCGAGCAGATCGGGGTGTGGGGATATCGGTCGATCTCCGAGGTGCTCAGCCACCTGCTGGGCTTCTATGTGGTCGACGATCACACATCGCCCAACCTGGCGGTGCGCGGGATCTCCGGAGGCCTTTACGCCGACAGCAGCATCGTCAAGGTGCTGATCGACGGCCACTCGGTGGCCTTCCACGCCACCGGCGGCAACTGGCTGGGGCCCGAGCTGATCCCGCTGTCGGCGGTCGAGCGCATCGAGGTGGTGCGCGGCCCCGCCTCCGCTCTGTTCGGCGCCGACGCCTTCCTGGGCGTCATCAACATCAAGACCCGCAGTGGCAAGAGCCTCACCGGCGCCAACGCCTGGATCGCGGGCGGTCGCGCCGGCAGCAAGCTGGCCACCGACATCGACGTCTCGGCCGGCTTCGAGAAGAACGACCTCGACGTGGTGGTGGCCCTGCGCCGGAGCAGCCAGGACCTGTCCGGCCTGACCCTGCCCGACAGCTCGCCGGCGCCGTCGCTGCCGGCCAGCCGCGCGGGCTCGCGCGAGGCCGAGGGGCTGGACCAGACCTCCACCTCCGCCCTGGCCCGCATCACCTACCGGCCCCGCCCCGGCACCGAGCTGGGGGTGTTCGGCTATTACTCGGCGCTCAGCCGGGGCGAGGAGTTCGGGTCGCTGTTCCAGCTGGCCGGCAACCGCGTCTCGCTGTCGCAGCTGCGGGCGGGGCTGTTCTGGGAACAGACCCTGTCGCCCACCCTGCGCCTGTCGTTCAAGGGACAGGGCTTCCAGGGCCGCCCCGGCAAGGACAACCGGCTGGAGGTGGGCAGCGAGTTCTATTACGTGCGCCGCGACTTCTCCTTCCGGGGCGCCGACGTGGACGGCCAGATCGAGTGGACGCCCGCCCGCACCGAAGGCAAGGTCCGGCTGGTGGCCGGGGCCAGCGCTTTCCTCGACGACGAGAAGCTGCCCTCGCGCATCGGCATCGCCAAGCAGGAGACCGACACCGTCGCCGCCGGCGGGGTCATCGACGCCATCTCCATCTATCAGGGGCACAAGACCTTCTTCAACAGCGGCGCCTATCTGCAGGGGATGTGGAAGGCCATCGACGAGTACCTCAGCCTGACCGGCGGCCTGCGCTTCGATCAGCACAACGTCTATGGCAACCGCCTGAGCGAGCGCGTGGGCCTGGTGTCCAGCCCGCTCGAGAACCTGCACGCCAAGCTGCTGTACGGCAGCGCCTTCAAGGCGCCCTCGCCCACCCTGCTGCACGCCGTCCCCTCGGCCATCGGCGACGTGGTGGGCAACCCGCAGCTCAAGCCGCAATACGTGCGCACCGTCGAGCTGCAGCTCAGCTGGGAGCCGACCGAATTCCTCAGCCTCTCGACCAACGGCGTGTACAACGTCCTGTCGGACAAGACCGAGTTCGTGCAGCAGGGGATCAACAAGGTGGCGCGCAACGTGGCCCGGGCAGCGACCGTGTCCTGGGAGACGATGGCCGAGCTGACCTACCGCTCGATCCTCCGCACCCACCTCAGCATCGAGGCCCAGAGCACGGTGCGCGACACCGGCCAGGACGGCTATTCGGCCGAGGTGGTGGGCACCGCCGGCGGCATCTACCCCACCCTGATGGTCCACGGCGGCGTCGCCGCCCAGCCGACCGGGCTTCCGCTGCGCGCTACCGCGCAGGCGTCATTCATCGGACAGCGCCGGGCCAGCGACACCAACATCTTGCTCAACGGCGGGCCCTACACCCTGCCCTCCTACGTCCTGCTGGAGGCCGGGCTGGCCACCACCCGCTTCGACCTGTTCGGGCTCGAGCGGCACGAGATCTCGTTCGCCCTCACCGGCAAGAACCTGCTGGGCGCGAAGGGCCCCACCCCCGGCTTCTCCGGCGTCGACTACCCGCTATACCCGCGCTCCTTCTTCTTGCAGATGAATCTTTCTCTTTGAGCGGGGAAGAGGGCGCGGCAGACCGCGCCCCCTCCCCCGTGCCCTCTCCCCGGAGAGGACAGGGCCAGGTGAGATTTGCCTGAAAAAGGGCGTGTCTCTCCGCCAGGCCAAGCCTGGCTACGAACGGAGAACGTGATGATTTTTCAGGGCGTCAGGGTGAAGCGGAAGGTGGCGCCCTGGCCCTCGGCGGAATCGGCTTCGATCTGGCCGCCGTGGCGGGCGACGATGCGGCGGGCGTAGGCCAGGCCGACGGCCAGACCGTTGTCGCCCTCGCGGGCGGGGCGCACGCGGGCGAAGGGCTCGAACAGGCGGCGCGCCTGCGCGCGGTCGAAGCCCTCGCCGTTGTCCCGGATCTGGAAGCCCCCGCCGGCGTCACGGGCCACCGTGATGCGCGCGTCGGGCTGCTCGCGGGTGGCGGCCCAGGCGTTGGCCAGCAGCTCTTCCAGCAGTCGGCGCACCAGGGTCGGATCCGCCTCCACCTGCAGCCCGTCCTGGATCTCCACCTGCACGCGGCGTTCGGGGGCGGCCTTGCGCAGGGTATCGATCACCTCGCGCGCCACCTGGGAGAGGTCCATCGACTGGGGCTGCAGCGGCATCACCGACAGGCGGGCCATCTGCACCAGCGCATCGATGTGACGGGCCAGCGCGTGGGCCCCCTGCCGGATCTGGCTGAGGTACAGCTGGCCCTCGGCGTCCAGGGTGGCGCCGTATTGCCGCTCGACCGCCCGCGAGAAGCCGTCCACCGCCCGCAGCGGCGCGCGCAGGTCGTGGGCGATGGCGCTCGCCATCTCGTCCATGTCCCGCTCGAGCACCTGCACCCGGTTGCGCCAGTCGCCGCCGCCGGACATCTCGCCTGACGCTTCGCTGGAAACCTCGCCCGACACCTGGCTTCTCATGGCTCTGCCCCCCCCCGCGCCGGCAGCCGCACCAGCCCGAACCAGAAGTCGTCCAGCCCGCGCACGATCTTCACGAACTGGTCCATGTCCACCGGCTTGGTGATGTAGGCGTTGGCGTGCAGGTCGTAGCTCTGCATCACGTCGCGCTCGGCATCAGACGTGGTCAACACCACCACCGGGATCGAGCGCAGCTCGGGATCGTCCTTGATCTCGCGCAGCACCTCCCGGCCGTCCAGCCGGGGCAGGTTCAGGTCCAGCAGCACCAGGTCGGGGCGGATGGCATCTACGAACCGGCCCTCCCGCCGCAGGTAGCTCAGCGCCTGCTCGCCATCGCCCACCACCTGCAGGCGGTTGGCCATCTTGCACTCGCGCATGGCGATCTGGGTGAGCAACACGTCGCTGGGGTTGTCTTCCACCAGCAGGATCTCCGCCAGCATCCGCCCCCGGCCCTCGGTCTTGGGCCCCGCACCTTCGTTCATGAAATCCCTCCCGAGCATGGCTAGCGGCTCGCTCACGGTCCCCTCCTCGTCTGCAGCGGCAGCTCGATGGCGAAGGTCGAGCCGGTGCCGACCTCGCTGCGCACGCGGATCTCCCCTCCGTGTGCCTCGACCAGCTGCCGGGTGATGTAAAGACCCAGCCCCAGCCCGCCGTATTCACGGGTGGCCGCTCCGCGCTCGAAACATTCGAAGATGCGGCCCAGGTCCTCGGCGGCGATGCCGATCCCCTGATCGCGTACGGTCAGGCGCGCGCGCTCGCCCACCCGGCGCACGGTCATCTCGATCGGCTTGGCCGCGCCGTACTTGCACGCGTTCGACAGCAGGTTGGCGATCATCTGCGCCACCCGCATGGCGTCCCACTGGCCGGTCACCGCCTCGGGCGCGTCGATCTGCAGGGTGCAGCCGAAACGGGTCAACTCGCCGGCAAACTGCTCGGCGACCTCCCGCGCGGTGCTGGCCAGGTCCACCGCGCTCAGCTCCAGGTGCAGCCGCTTGGCGGTGACCCGCGAGACGTCCAGCAGGCTGGAGACCAGCCGCGACAGCCGGTCCAGCTGCCGACGCGCCCGCGCGATGGCCACCCGCCGGCGCTCGCTGACCGCGCCGGAGGTGTCGGCCGGATCGGGCAGCAGCGCCTCCTCGAACTGCAGCATCAAGGTCCCCAGCGGGGTGTTCAGCTCGTGCGAGGCCACCGACAGGAACTCGTCCCGCGCGCGGATGGCCTCGCGCGCCTGGCGGTACAGGTGGGCGCTGTGCAAGGCCATGCTGATGCGCCTGGCCAGCTCACCGGCGAACTGGACGTATTCGGGGGTGAAGGGGCGGTCACCGGAGGTGCGCACCAGAGTCAACGCGCCCATCACCCCGCCGTGCGCCGCCAGCGGCAGGCAGATCCCGCTGCCGTGACCCAGCCGGGCCACCAGGGCGGCGTCTTCGGCCGGCGCGCCGGTGACCAGGGTCGACTCGCGGGCGGCCCAGGCCATCTCGCCCGTCCGCACCACCTGCGCGGGCCCGCGGTCGGCGCGCAGGTCCAGCGCGTGGGACTGCAGGTAGCCGCGGCCGATCGCCTCGGCGGCCGGGTCGGTGTGGGCCAGCACCGCCAGCAGCCGCCGCGGGCGTTCCTCCAGCACCGTCAGCAGCGACCAGTCGGCCACCTCGGGCAGCAGCACCCGGGCGGCGTTCTCCAGGGTCTCGTCGTAGTTCAGCGAGACAGCCAGCTTGCGGCTGACCTCGGCCAGCAGGGTGGACCGGGCGGCCAGCTCGCGCAGCTCCGCCAGCGCCTGCCGCCGCTCGCGCCGGACCTGGGCCTCGCGCAGCTCGCGCTCGACCGCCGGCCCCAGGCGCACCAGGTTGTCCTTCAGGACGTAATCGTGGGCGCCGGCCTTCATGGCCTCGACCGCCGCGTCCTCGCCCACCGTGCCCGAGACGATGATGATGGGCAGGTCGATCTCGCGCTCCTGCATCACCTTCAGGGCGGCCAGCCCGCTCCAGGACGGCAGGCGGTAATCGGCGATGACGATGTCCCAGCGGAGCTCGTCCAGCGCGTCGCCGAAAGCGGCGCGCGTCTCGATGCGGGTCACCTCTGGCTGGAAGCCCGCGCGTTCCAGCTCCATGGCCAAGAGCTTCGCGTCGACGGGCGAGTCCTCGACCATGAGGATCCGAAGCGCCTGCCCCACAAATTTCCCCCTTGAACGGAGAATGCTACACCCCCGAGGCGCCCTTGGATACGCAAGTCGCACCCGCAGACACGGCAGATGTACGCTCGCGTCAGAGCGATCCGGCCCGTTCCTCGTACGTCGATCCCGGCTTCGCGGGGGCGGCTACCGGCAGGCGGCGCTCTCGGGGATGTCGACGAAGCCCTCGTCCGAGATCGACCACCACTTGGTGCTGGCGTTCTGGGCTATCCCGAGCGCGTCGAACTGCAGCTGACCGGTGACCCCGAAATATTCGATCTCCTGGCCCTCGCGCAGGAGCTGCAGACCCTTGTCGAGCTCGTTCCACTTGATCGACTGGCCACCGGCGCGGGTGACGGCGATGATGTGCTCGGCCAGATCGATGTCCAGGGGGCCGGGCACGGTTCTGGTGCGGGTCAGCGCCCGCTGCAGGGCCAGCGCCGCGATGGCGCCGGCGTCGTAGAAGGGGTAAGCGTCGTCGAATGGCGTGTCCTGCCAGCGGGCTGCGAACTCGGTGCGGAAGTCGCCGGCACCGGCCACCGTCCCCGGGGCCACGCCGCGCGCGCCGTTGAGCGCGCCCCGCGGGATCGACTCGAGGAACACCGGAGTGTGCAGGGTAGGCG
>JBKPRZ010000072.1:0-7845 GCA_046734815.1 Myxococcota bacterium
GAACAGGGCTCCAGCGCGGGCCGCGGCGCGACCGGCCGCGTCTGGCCGTCCAGCGGGCCGCGGCCCTGCAACGCCAAAATCACGCGTTCGACCACGCGGTAGCCCAGAGCCTGCAGATGGGTCCGGGCGGCGTGCGCGAGACGCTTCACGGCGATGGAGCGGATCGCAAAGGGGGGGCCAGCTGGACGCGGCCTGGTACCACGGCGCCCGGCGCTGCCCAGCGCAGGCCCTGCGCCGTTGCCGCGCCCTCACGCATCGATTGCGCGTTTTCGATCCGAAGGCCCATGATGGTGAGGCGGAGCGACGGTCCGTTCGTTGCACCCGGGAGACTGCAACATGGCAAAAGGTTCGATCCTGGTCGTCGATGACGAGGCCAATGCGCGTACGGCGCTGGCCGAGTTGCTGCGCGACGAGGGCTATCGCGTCGAGACGGCGGCGGACGGGTTCAAGGCGCTGGGCAAGCTGGAGGAGACCGCGCCCGACCTGGTCCTCACCGATCTCAAGATGCCCGGCATGGGCGGGGTGGAGCTGCTGGAGAAGGTGCGTGCGCAGGCTCCCGACGTGGTGGTGGTGGTGATGACCGCCTTCGGGGCGGTGGACACGGCGGTGGAGGCCATGAGGAAGGGCGCCGCCGATTACCTGACCAAGCCGCTGAACATGACCGAGCTCGTGCTGGTGCTCGACCGGGAGATGGAGCGCAGCCGCCTGCGGCGCGAGGCCGGCAGCCTGCGCGAGCGGCTGGCCGAACGGTACCGGTTCGAGAACATCATCGGCGACTCGCCCCCCATGCAGACCGTGTTCAAGACCGTGGCCCAGGTGGCCACCTCGCGGGCCAGCATCCTCATCTCCGGTGAATCGGGCACCGGCAAGGAGCTGATCGCGGCCGCCATCCACCAGCGCAGCCCCCGGGCCAAGGGGCCCTTCGTGAAGCTCCACTGCGCCGCTCTGGCCGAGACCCTGCTGGAGAGCGAGCTGTTCGGCCACGAGCGCGGCTCCTTCACCGGCGCGGCCGGGCGGCGCGAGGGGCGCTTTCACCAGGCCAACGGCGGCACCCTGTTCCTCGACGAGATCGGCGAGATCTCGCCCTCCGTGCAGGTCAAGCTGCTGCGCTTCCTGCAGGAGCACGAGTTCGAGCGGGTGGGCGGCAACGAGACCATCCGCGTGGACGTGCGGGTCATCGCCGCCACCAACCGCGACCTCAAGGCCGAGGTGGCACGCGGTCGCTTCCGCGAGGACCTGTACTACCGGCTGAACGTCATCAACCTGGAGATGCCGTCGCTGCGCGATCGTCCCTCTGACGTGCCCCTGCTGGCCGCCTTCTTCCTGCGCAAGTACGCCGCCGAGAACGGCAAGACCGTGGACGGCTTCTCCGACGAGGCGCTGGCTCGCCTGCGCGGGTACGCCTGGCCGGGCAACGTGCGCGAGCTGGAGAACATCGTCGAGCGGGCGGTGGTGCTGTCCACCGGATCGTCGATCACCCCGGCCGAGCTTCCGCCGCACCTGGCGCCCGCCCGGCCGGCCGGCGGCATCAGCATCCCGGGCTCGACCCTGGAGGAGATCGAGCACCACGCCATCGTCAAGACGCTGGAGGAGACCGGCGGATCGACCACCCGGGCGGCGGAGATCCTCGGCATCAGCGTGCGCAAGATCCAGTACAAGCTGCACGAGTACCAGAGCGCCCCGAAGTCGAACATCGAGGTGGTGGAGGACACCCCCAAGCCGAAGGAGAACTGACCCGGGAGGCGCGGGCGCGCCGGTCAGCGGGTGTGGACGGTGACCTCGGCCGACAGGCCGGCGGCCAGCGGCAGGCCGGGCGGCCGGCTCCAGGCCAGCTTCACCGGCACCCGCTGCACCACCTTGACGAAGTTGCCCGAGGCATTGTCCGGCGGCAGCAGCGAGAAGCGCGCGCCGGTGGCCGGCGACAGCCCCACCACCTGGGCCTCGAACGTGCGCCCGCCGATGGCATCCACCGTGACCTCGGCGCGCTGGCCCGGTCGGATCCCTCCGACCTGGGTCTCCTTGAAGTTCGCCACCACGTAGGTCGTGCCCGGGACGAAGTCGACCACCTTCTGGCCCGCCTGGACGGTCTGTCCCGCATGGACCGCCAGCCGCGCGACCGTGCCGGCAGCGGGCGCCTCGATGCGGGTGTAGCTCAGCATGCGGCTGGCCTGCTCGGCGGCGGCCTGGGCCTGGGCCAGGCGGGCCTGGGCCAGGTCCACCGCCGCCTGCGCCGCCGCCCGGTGGGCCTCCACCGGGCTGGAGTGCAGCACCCGGGCGCGCGCTTCCACCACCCGCGCCTGCGCTCCCTGCGCCTGCTCGCGGCTGGCGGCCAGCTGCGCTTCGGCCTGCGCCACCGCCGATCGGGCCACGTCGCGGGCGGCCTGGGCGGCCTCGAACTGCTGGGTCGTGATGGCCTGGGCCTCGCGCAGCCGCTCGGAGCGGCCGAACTCGGCGTCCGCCTTCTGCGCCTCGGCCCGCGCGCGGGCCAGCCCGGCCTCGGCGGCCGCGGTCTGGGCGTTGGCGGTCTGCACCGACAGCGACGAGCCGCTGAGCTGCGCCTGGGCCCCGGTCAGGTCGCTGCGGGACGACGCCCCGGCGATGGCCATCTGCGCCTCGGCCGCCGCCAGCTGCGCCCGCCCCGCCTCGACGTCGGCCTGGGCCTGCCGGAAACGAGGCTCGTGATCGCCCCGGTCCAGCTCGGCGATCACCTGTCCGGCCTGCACCGGCTGGTTGTCCGCCACCAGCACCCGCGCCACCGTGCCCCCCACCCGCGCCGCGATCGGCACCACGTCCGCCTCCACCTGGGCGTTGTCGGTGGTCTCCTCGCCCCGGTGCAGGGCCGCCCGGACGATGAACACGCCGCCCACCAGCGCCACCGCCACCGCCAGCACCAGGAAGGCGCGCCGCCCGCGCGGCGTGCGACCCGCCGGTGCGGGCATGCCGTCGTCGGCCTCGCGGCGGTTCAAGCCGGTGACGGTGCCGGACGCCATCCGCGCCCCGGGGCCGGATTCCCGGGCGGTGCCACTGCCGTTGCCATTTGCGCTCATGATCGGTCGTTGCTCCAGGGGTTCATGTCGAAAGCGAAGGTCGGGATCGTCGGCATCACTCCACCGCGGCCACCGCCGGCGCCGCCGCCGCTGCAGCCGGCCGCGGGCCCACCCGCAGGAACAGCAGCAGCGGCAGCACCACCAGGAAGGCGATGCACTGGAGGTAAAAGGACTTCTGGAAGGCCAGCACCAGCGCCTGGCCGGTGGCCTTGCCACTCAGCACACGGGCGGCCAGCTCCTGCGCCTGCACCGGATCGAAGCCGCGGGCGGCAAAGCCCGCCTTCAGCTGGGCCAGCATCGAGGCCACCTCCGGCCGCACGTCGCTGACTTGGGCGGCGATGCTGGCGCGGGCCTGCGCCCCGAAGCGGGTCAGCAGGGTGGTGAACAGCGTGAGCCCCAGTGACCCGCCCATCTGGCGCACGAACGAGTTCAGGCCGGCCGCGTCGGCAATCAGGTGGCGGGGGATGTGGGTCAGCGCCGCGGTGGTCAGCGGCACGAACAGGCAGCTGAGGGCGATGCCGGTGATCACCAGCGGCCAGACCAGATCGCCCGCCGAGGTGTCCAGGCTGATGCGCGCCAGCTGGTAGTTGCCCAGCACGAACAGCACCACCCCGAAGGCCACCGTCGCCGCGGGCGGCACGCGGTTGTACAGCCGCCCGACGATCGGGGTGACGATCATCATCGCCACCATTCGCGGCATCAAAGTCGTACCGGCACGGGTGGCGTCGTAGCGCAGCAGCTCCTGCATGAACACCGGCAGCAGGAACATGCTGGCCATCAACATGGCGAACATGACGGCGCCGACGGCGGTGCCCGACAGGAAGGTCCGGTCGCGGAACAGGCGCAGGTTGACCGCCGGCATCTCGGCGGTCAGCTCGCGGATCACGAAGGCGACCAGCCCCACCACCGCCACCGCCATGGTCGCGGTGATGGCGGGCGATTCGAACCAGTCCTTGGAGGCGCCCTCCTCCAGGAAATACTGCAGGGCCGAGACCGTCACCGCCATCAGTGCGATGCCGGCCCAGTCCATGCTCTTCTTCTGTGCCTCGGCGCGGGCCCGGTTGGCCAGCCGCACGTCGTCCGGCTCGTCCACGAACAGCATCACCGCCAGCACGCCCAGGATGCCCACCGGCAGGTTGATGTAGAAGATCCAGGGCCAGCTGTAATTGTCGGTGATGAAGCCGCCCAGGGTGGGACCTATGGCCGGGCCCACCATGATCACCATGGCGAAGACCGCCATCGCCATGCCCTGCTCGCGCGGCGGAAAGGTCTGGCGCAAGATCGCCTGCTGGGTCGGCTGCAGCACGCCGCCGCCAAAACCCTGCAGCACGCGGAACACCACCAGCGCCGGCAGCGAGCGGGCCATCCCGCACAGGACCGAGCCGATCACGAACAGAACCAGGCTGCCCAGATACAGCCGCTTCTGTCCGATCAGCGCGCCCAGAAAGCCGGTCAGCGGCATCACCAGCACGGTGGCGATGATGTAGCCGGTGGAGACCCAGGTGATCTCCTGCAAGGTGGCGCCCACCGAGGCCCGGATGTGGGGCATGGCCACGTTGACGATCGAGCTGTCGATGGTGGCCATCAGCGAGCCGGTGGCCACCGACATGGCCACCACCCACTTGTTGACCCGGGGTCGCGCGGCCGGAACCGCCAGCGGCAGCGCCGCGCTCACGACGATCGACCCTTGCCCGGGGTGGCCGCGCCCCGCAGGAACTGATCGACCACCGCCGGCGCCAGGGCGGCGAACCCGCCGCGTGCCAGCCCATGGCTGAGGGCGCCCTTCATCAACCAGGTCAGGGCGTGCGCCTGGAACTCCACCTCGCCCGACGCGAGCGCGCCCTCCTGCTGCCCCAGGGTCACGAGCTCGATGGCGCGAGCCAGCCAGTGCGACAGCGCCGTCCCCTGCCCGGGGCCCTTGCCCAGGTTCCGCGGCAGCAGACCGTCGGCGTGCAGGGCCAGGCGCACGAAGGCGTGGTGACGATCGAACAGCTCCATCATGCCGGTCACGAAGGCGTCCAGCTGGGCCCGGAAGGGCGCGCCCACCGTGGCCCGCGCCGAGGCGGCGATCTGCTCGACGATGTCCTTCCGCCGCGCCAGCACCAGCGCCCGCAGCAGCGCGTCCCGGTCCTTGAAGTGGTTGTAGATCGTCCCCACCGCCACCCGGGCGTGCCGGGCGATGGCCGCCATGCTGGCGGCCGCCCCGCGGTCGGCAAGGACGACCTCCGCCGAGGCCAGGATGTCGCGCGCGGTGGCCTGCCGCAGGCGCCGGCGCAGGGGTTGAAGCCGTTCTTCAGAAGATGAATTCATATTCACCCAGCCCCCTTGAAGGTACACCCGTGGGCAGCCGGTGGCCAGCCCATCGGCGGCGGTGCGCCGGAGGTCACCGGGACGGTGGACGTCTCATCGGGTCGACCCGGTACCGCGACGGCCAGGCCGGACCGTCGTCCATCACTAATGGGCGCCCGCCGCGACAATGGACATCGCTAGTGCGATGCCCGATGCGAAGACAGCGGTCCGCTGTTTCCTGACATCGTCCACTTCGGGTACTCTGGCACCGCCGAGCAATTGAGAACGTTGCTCACAAGGTGCCTCATGACAGGTCGCGCTCTGTGTCCGGGAGTGGTCGTCGTGGTCGCAGCCCTGTTCGCGGGCTGTGGGGACCATCCCAGGGGCATGGGCTCGATGCCCCCCGAGGGTACCCACCCGACGCCGTCCGGGCGCGACGCCGCCGTCGAGTCGGACGCCGCCGAGACCCCGCCGGACGCCCGGCCCGATACAGCGACGCCGGATGCCGCCGCACCCTCGGACCTGGCGACGCCAGACCGTGCGCCCGAACCCGACGCCCCCCGCGCGCCCGCTTTCCCTCCGGAGATCGACGGGCGGCTGGTGATCAACGAGATCATGGCCTCCAACGCGCTGACCTTGAAGAACGAGGCGGGCCTGGCGGGCGACTGGATCGAGCTGTTCAACCCCACCAGCCGCGACGTCCCGCTGGGCGGCTACGCCCTGACCGACGACCTGACCCTGCCAGCGAAGGCGGTGATCGCCGCCAGCGTCGTGGTGCGGGCGGGCGGCCATCTGCTGCTATGGCTGGACGGCGCCCCCGAACGCGGCGAGACCCACCTGCCGCTGCGGTTGCGCGCCGAAGGGGGCGCCCTGGCCCTGGCCCGCCCCGACGGCTCGTTCATCGGCCGACTGACCTACGGCGCGCAGGAGACCGACTTCTCAGCCGCGCGCGAGCCCGATGGTTCGGACCACTGGGTGATCGAATGGCACCCCTCGCCCGGCGCGGCCAACCCCGGCGGCAGCGGCCGGCCGGTGGCTCCCGCCGCACCGGATGCCCCGCCCGAGGTGGTCCCGCCGGCGGGCGATCTCAGCGAGGCGCTGCTGGGCTTCTCCGCCCTGCCCCAGCTGCGCATCGACGTTTCGGCCGACAACCTGGCCAGGCTGGCCGCCGAGCCACGGACCTACGTCCCCGCCACCCTGCAGTTCCAGGGGCGCTCGTACGGGCCGGTGGGGCTTCACCTCAAGGGGTCCGGCTCGTTCGAGCCGATCGACCGCAAGCCATCGTTCCGGATCAACGTCGACGAATACGTGGCCGACGCGAAGTTCTTCGGTTTGAAGGACCTCACCCTGAACAACATGCACGACGACCCCAGCATGATGCACGAGCGGCTGGGGTACTGGATCGCGCGCCTGGCCGGGCTGCCCGCCTCCCGCGCCACCCACGCGCTGGTGTCGCTGAACGGTCAGCCGGCCGCTCTTTACACCAACGTCGAGACGGTCAAGCGCAAGATGCTGAGCCGCTGGTTCAAGAACCCGGACGGCGTCCTTTACGCCGCCACCGACGTGGACTTCACGACGGCAGACACACTGTTCCCCGATGACAGCGGCCGGCCGCGGGACGACATTCCCCTTTACGAGCTGAAGAGCAAGGTCGACGACCGGACGTTGCTGTACGGACTGGCGCGCGCCCTGACGATGGGCTCGCCCGACCAGGCCGTGGCCGCGGCCAGCGCGTACATCGACCTGCCCGCGTTCCAGACCTTCTGGGCCTTCACGGCGGTGCTGGCCCAGCTGGACGGGATGCCCTACAGCATGCCGGGCGACGACTACTTCGTGTACGGCAACCCGGACGACGGCAAGCTGCACCTGCTTCCCTGGGGCGTGGACGAGACCATGGGCGCCGACGACGTGGACATCGTCGACACGGCCTATTCGGTGCTGGCCAGGACCTGCGCGGCCTCGCGCTCGTGCCGGCAGGGCTTCGCCAATCGCTGCTGGGACATCCTGGACAAGGTCGAGGCGATGAACTGGGTGGGCGAGCACGACAAGATCGCCCAGCAGATCGCTCCCCACACCCGGGCGGACCGCCGCAAGCCGTACACCGACGAGCAGGTGTCGCTGTTGCAAGCGGACATGCGCTTCTTCCTGCAGGCCAGACGACAGACCTTGAGCAAGTTCATTGCGCCCCGGAGCGCTCAATAACCTTCAATAACCTGATGAGGATCGCATCGATGAAACAGATCGCTCGTGCATGCGGGATCACGGTGGGGCTGGCGCTGGCCGGGCTGGTCCTGGGGCAGGCCGGCTGCCACGACGACGGTCGGGCGGGCGGGACACCCGGCGCGGGCGGCGCGGGCGGTGGCAGCGCGAACACGACGCCCGACGGCGGTGGCAGCGGCGGTCGCCCCGGACCGACGCCCTTGCCCGATGCCAGCGGCCCGCCGCCCGATACCGCCACCAGCAACCCTCCTCCGGGCGGAGGCAACAGCCCCGACGCGGGCCCCGGCCT